>JAHBWE010000016.1 GCA_019637155.1 Labilithrix sp.
CGGTAGGCGTGCGGCTCTTCGGGGCTCGCCGGGGTGGCGGCGGGCACGCGTCGCACGGACTGCGCGCTCGGCGAGATCGCGGGCCGGTTCACGCCGGGCGGCGACCGATGCACGTGAGGCGACGCGGCGCGGATGACGGACGTCGACGGCGCGCCGTCGGGGACCGACGGCAGGCGCGGCCGCACCGAAGGCGGGATGCCGTCGGGGACGGAGGGCATCCGCGCGCGCGCGGAGGACGGCGCCTCGTCCGTGAACGAGGGCATGCGCGACCGAGGCGCCTCGTCCGTGAACGAGGGCATGCGCGACCGCGGCGCCTCGTCCGTGAACGAGGGCATGCGCGATCGCGGCGCCTCTCCGTCGGCGCTCGCGTGCGGGGCCGCGCCTGGGGCGCCGGGGGCGCTCTTCTTGACAAGGACGCGCCCCTTCGCGCCGGCGGGCAGCACCGCGTGGCGCGCGACGCGATGTTGCGGCTGCGCGGAGGTGGGCGGCGCGGTCGTCGGCGGGAGCGTGTCGTCGTCGAGCTCGCCGAAGTCCTTCCTCGCGGGAGCGGGCGCGGGCGTCGTCGTGGACTTCGAGGCCTCCGCCGCGGCGTTGGCCTCGGCGAGGACGGCGTCCATGTCGAGGTCGTCGTCCTCGAGATCGACCTCGAAGTCGCCGAGGTCGACGTCGATCGAGAGGTCCTCCATGCGGCTACGCGCGCCGAAGCGGCGGTTCGCTTTCTGGATGTGGCGCTTGAACGTGCCTTCTTCGATCTGGCGGCAGATGCGCGTCCAGTACATCGCGTACGTGTTGAACTTCTGCGTGACGACGTTGAAGCGGAAGCGCAGCGCCGTGTTGCGGATGTTCGCCTTGCGCAGGACCGCGAAGCGGCGATCGACGTCCTTGCGCGGAACGGTGGGCTCGAGCTTCTCGTAGCCCATGAAGTACTGCTCGTAGATCGCGCGCAGGCGATCGACGCGCTCTTCGAGCTCACCGACTTGGATCTCGATCTCCTTCTGGGGATCGACAGGGTGTTTCGGATCCGCCACGCGACCCGTAGCGTAAAGCGACGAGCAAGGCCCCCGCTAGAGCGGCGTGACCTTCACGTTGTCGAAGCACACCTTTGCCTCCCACTCGTTGAACCCGAAGTGGTCGTGGCCCTGCCCGGCGAGGGGCTGGGGGTCGTTCCAGGAGAGGTAGTCGACGCCGTTGACCGACCAGCGCACGGTTTTGCCGTCGGTTCGCTCGATCTTGAACTGGTAAAGCTGCCCCCGCTGGACCGCCCGCTGGCGGGGATCGTCGCTCTCCTTGACGATCGGGATGACCTTCCGGTCGGCCCCGTGCTCGTCGAGGCGGGCGAGGACCTGGAGCGTATTGTGCCAGCCGCCGAGGATCGTGAGGTAGCTCGTGGCGTTCGTGTACGACGTGCCGGTCGCGTAGCTGCGGCCGTCTCCCCACACCTCGGCCTTGAGGTCGCCGTCGTCGGTGAGGGCCCAGGCGTCGAACTCGATCCGCGCGTTGATCGGCAGCGTCCTGTTCAGCCAGACGCCGTGGTTCCGGGCCTTCTCGACGCAGAGCTTCCCGTTTTCGATGCGCCAGGCGTTGGTCCTCATCTGGGACCAGTTCGGGCCCAGGTTGTCGAGCTTCGGGGGCGGTCCCGCGTCGATCGCGAGGGTGAGGCCGCCCTCCGCGGTGTCCGTCCCACCCTCGGGCCGGAGGGCGGCGTCGATCGCCGCGGTCGCGGGGGTCGCCGCGTCGCCGAGGAGCGTCGCCTCGCCGCCGTCGGGCCGGTCGAAGGTGTCCTCGAAGGGGGCGGTCATGATGTTCAGCGACGGCTTGAACGTCGTGGTCGCGACCGGGGTAGGGCCCGCGTCGTACGGCGGCGCGCTCCCGGTCGGGACGCAGGAGAGGACGCCGATCGCGGCGAGGCCGGCCAACCTGGAGAGCTTCGAGGTCACGCCCCGCTCTTTACCATCGAATGGTCCGCCCGGGTTCCGACGTGGTAAACAGGGCGCGACCGTCATGCATCCGATTCTCTTTCGCATCCCGCTTCCGAAGATGCCGCTCATGCTGTGGTGGGGCCTCGCCTTCATCGCGGCGATCGCGGTCGTCTCCGCTCTCAACGGTCTGCGCAAGAAGGACCGCGGTACCGCGGGCGTCGCGCTCGTCATCGCCGCCGGCGCCGGCGTCGCGGGCTACATGTTCCGCGAGACCAAGTTCGAGGCCGCGAACCTCCCCATCTACTCCTACGGCGTGATGCTCGGCCTCTCGCTCGTGGTGGGCTGGTACCTGACGCTCACCCTCGCCGAGCGCGACGGCCTCCCGAAGGAGACGATGGCGAACTGCTACGTGATCACGGCGATCGCCGCGATCCTCGGCTCGCGCATCCTCTACGTCGTCACCAACCCGGACGAGTTCAAGCAGGCGAGCGACTTCTTCGCCCTGCGCCGCGGCGGCCTCGTCGCGTACGGCGGCTTCCTCGGCGGCTACCTCGGGTCCTGGCTCTACCTCCGCTCGCACAAGATCCGGCTCATGCCGTGGGCGGACGTCGCGGTCCCGAGCCTCGCGTCCGGCCTCCTGATCACGCGCATCGGCTGCTACCTCTTCGGCTGCGACTTCGGCAAGCGCCTCCCCGAGGGCGCCCCCGGCTTCATCGCGAAGCTCGGCACGTTCCCGCAGTGGCCGAAGGAGACGCTCGAGGGCAGCGAGGGCTCGCCCGCGTTCGCGCGCCACCTCGACATCGTCGGTAAGCACACGCCCGCCGCCGACGAGCTCATGAAGATGGGCCACTCGTACCCGGTCCACCCGACCCAGATCTACGAGTCGCTCGTCGGCCTCGCGCTCCTCGTGCTCCTGCTGTGGCAGCGCAAGCACCAGCGGTTCCGCGGTCAGATCTTCTTCCTCTTCGCCTTCGGCTACGGCTACCTCCGCTTCCTGATCGAGTCGCTCCGTGACGACTCGGAGCGCGGCGAGTTCGGCCCGATGATGGGCGAGCACTGGCTCATCGCCGGCTCGCTCCTCGTGATGAGCGTCGCGTTCGTGTTCGGCATCTCGCTCGGCATCACGAACCCGAAGGTCCGCAACGTGGCGCGCGTCGCCGCGTTCGTCCCGCCGCTGGTGGCGTTCTTCATCCTGAAGCCCGCGTCGTTCGGCAAGCAGCAAGCGGTGCAGCTCTCGACGAGCCAGTGGATCGGCATGGCGACGGCGGTGATCTGCGCCTACTTCTACGCGCAGTTCTGGGAGACCGCGCGCAAGAGCCCGAAGCTCGCGATGGGCCTCGAGTCCCTCGGCGACATCAAGGCGACGGCCGACGACATGGCCCCGCGCCGCAAGAAGGTCGACGACGACGAGGAGGACGACGAGCCGCACGACGAAGCGGAGTCCGAGGAGCCCGACGACGACACGGCCCCCGAGGCCCCGGTCGCGAAGAAGCCCAAGAAGAAGAAGGGCCTCAAGAAGAAGAAGGTCGCCGCTCCGGCCGAGGAGGAGCCCTCCGAGCCCGAGGGCGACGACGAGGCCCCGAAGCCCGCCGCGAGCGGCGGCACCGACGACGCCAAGACCGAGGTCGACGACACGAAGGTCGACGAAAAGGTCGACGAAAAGGCGGAAGAGAAGGAAAAGGACGACGCCTGACGCCTCACCTTCGGTTGTGGCTTGCGGCGAGCGCGCGGGTCGGCGAAGACGCGGGGCATGATTCGTCGTGTTGCTGCGCTCGGGCTCGTCGCTTCGTTCCTCGCGTGCGGGTCCGATCCTCCGCCGCCGCCGGTGGCGCCGCAGCCTCCGCCGCCGGCTCCGGTCGTCACCGCGCCGCCGCCCGCGAAGCCCGCGCCGAAGGCCGACCCGTCCGTGCTCGCGCGCAAGGTCATCTTCGGGAACCCGGACCACGCCGGACCGCGCGTCAGCTACGACGGCAAGCAGCTCGCGTGGCTCGCGCCGAAGGACGGCGTGCTGAACGTCTACGTCGCGCCGATCAACGACCCGTCGAAGGCGAAGGCGGTGACGGACGAGAAGGGCCGCCCCGTGAACGGCTTCTTCTGGACGTCAGACGGCAAGCGCGTCCTCTACGCGATCGACAAAAACGGCGACGAGAACGTTCACGTCTACAGCGTCGAGATCGCGAACGGGAAGGTGACCGACCTCACGCCGTTCGAGAAGACGCAAGGCCGCGTCCAGGAGACGAGCGACAAGGCGCCGACGACGGTCCTCGTCGCGATGAACGATCGCGACGCGAAGTACCACGACATCTACAAGGTCGATCTCGTCAGCGGGAAGCGCACCCTCGTGCAGAAGAACGAGGCGGGCTACGCCGGCTTCCTCACCGACGAGGACTTCAAGGTCCGCTACGCGATGAAGTCGCGGCCGGACGGCGGCAGCGACGTCCTCGTCGCCGACGGCAAGGGCGGCTTCAAGGACTGGCAGACGATCAAGTTCGAAGAGACGATGACGACGGGCCCGATGGGCTTCGACAAGGCGGGCACGACGCTCTACATGCGCGACTCGCGCGACCGCGATACGAGCGCGCTCTTCGCGTACGACACGAAGACGCAGAAGTCGAAGCTGCTCGCGGAGGACGCGCGCGCCGATCTCGGCGGCCTCATCGTCAGCCCGGTCGACGGACGCGTGCAGGCTGCATCTTTCGACTACGAGCGCCGCAACTGGAAGGTCCTCGACAAGTCGATCGAGCCGGACCTCGAGGCGCTGAAGAAGGTCGTCGACGGCGACGTCGAGATCGTGAGCCGGAGCCGCGACGACAAGACGTGGACGGTGGCGTACGTCGTGAGCGACGGCCCGGTCCGCTACTACGTCTACGACCGCACGAAGAAGGAGGCGAAGTTCCTCTTCACGAACCGCCCCGCGCTGGAGGGGAAGAAGCTCGCGAAGATGCACCCCGTCGTCATCCCCTCGCGCGACGGGAAAAACCTCGTCAGCTACCTCTCGCTCCCGGTCGCCGCCGATCCGGACGGGAAGGGCAAGCCGAGCGCGCCGGTGCCGACCGTGCTCCTCGTCCACGGCGGTCCGTGGGGCCGTGACGGCTGGGGCCTCAACGGCATGCACCAGTGGCTCACGAGCCGCGGCTACGGCGTCCTCGCGGTGAACTTCCGCGGCTCGACCGGCTTCGGCAAGGCGTTCGTGAACGCCGGCGACAAGGAGTGGGCGGGCAAGATGCACGACGATCTCCTCGACGCGGTCGAGTGGCTGAAGAAGAACAACGTCGCCGACCCGTCGAAGATCGCGATCATGGGCGGGAGCTACGGCGGCTACGCGACGCTCGTCGGCCTCACGTTCACGCCCGACGTGTTCGCGTGCGGCGTCGACATCGTCGGTCCCTCGAACCTCAACACGCTCCTCGCGACGATCCCGCCCTACTGGGCCCCGATGTTCGAGAACTTCTCGAAGCGCATCGGCGACCCGCGCACGGACGAGGGCAAGAAGCTCCTCACCGAGCGCTCGCCGCTCACGCGCGCCGGCGCGATCCAGCGCCCGCTCCTCATCGGCCAGGGCGCGAACGATCCGCGCGTGAAGCAGGCGGAGAGCGATCAGATCGTCGGCGCGATGAAGGCGAAGAGCCTCCCGGTCTCGTACGTCCTCTTCCCGGACGAGGGCCACGGCTTCGCGCGTCCGCCGAACCGCATCGCGTTCAACGCGGTCGCGGAGATCTTCCTCGCGCAGCACCTCGGCGGCGTCTACGAGCCGATCGGCAGTGACTTCGAGGGCTCCAGCATCTCGGTCCCCGAAGGCGCGGCCGACATCGCGACGCTCGCGGACGCGCTGCCGAAGAAGTAGCGCCAAGAAACCTTCGCGGCGGCGTGTTGTCAGTACACGCCGCCGATGAAACGCCTCGTCTTCGCCGCCGCCCTCGCGCTGCTGCCCACGCTCTACCGCTACGAAGGGTCCGACGCGCTCACGTTCGCGTGTCATCGCGACGGCGATCGCGCGGGCGCTTGTTACCTCGAGCCGACGCTGTTTCATCGTGTCGCGCGCCGTCTCGGCGCCCCGGCGAGGTGGCGACCCGAGCCCGCGATCGCGATCGACGACCTCGGCGTCGCGACGCCGGCGGGAGACGGCACCGTCACGATCTTCTCCCGCAACGACTGCTGGACCTTCCGCGCGCAGCCCCACTCGTTCTGCCGCGGCCGGAGCTTCGAGACGTGGCGCCTGCCGGTGACGTACGACGAGCGCGTCGACGCGCGCGCGGAGAGCGCGGTCGCGCACCGGCTGAACCGCTTCATCGCCGACGCGCGCGAGCGGACGTTCGTGCATCCGCGCCCGCGTCCGTTCGCGGCGTGGCATCTCCTCTTCTACGTCGCGGCGACCGCGCTCGCCGTCGCCTCGATCGGCCGCGCGCGCGGCGCGAAGACGAGGGCGTGGCTCCGCGCGATCGAGGCGATCCCGCCCGCGCCGCCGCTCACCCCGTACCGCGGCTGAGCCGCGCGGCGCGTGTGTTGCTTCGCGGCGCGTGAGCCTTACGTTGCGGAGACCATGTCGCCCACGATGGTCACCGCCCGCCACACGCTCCTCGATCTCCACAAGACGCTCCTCGACGAGGTGCGGATCGACTACGAGCGCGAGCACGGCCGCGTCGAAGGAGCGGGCGCGCTGCTTCAGCTCGTCGTCTCGGATCCCGCGTTCGCGTGGCTGCGTCCGCTCTCGCAGCTCATCGTCGCGCTCGACGAGGGGGCATCGGAGGGCCAGCCGAAGTCGGTGCGCGCGATGTTCGAGCGACTCGTGCAGAAGGACGACCGCTTCGCGGCGCCATACCAGGCGAAGCTGCAGGCCTCGGCCGACGTCCTCGTCGCCCACGGCAAAGCGACCCGCGCGGTCGCAGCGCTCGGCATCTGACCAGAGATAGACATACTATCCAGCCGTCCGAACAAGTACGTTCGAGCGCCTTGGAGGGATCGATGCGGGTTCTGCTCGTGATGCCGACGCCGTTCGAAAATGGACGGCTCGGGCTCGAGAACGTGGTCTGGCTCTCGGAGCCGGTGGCGCTCACGGCGGTGGGCACCGCCATCCAGGGCGAGCACGAGGTCCGCGTGCTCGACATGCGCCTCGAGGACGAAGACGCGCTCGTGAAGACGCTCGCCTCCTTCCGGCCCGACGTCGTCGGCACCACGAGCATGACGACCGACGCCTACCAGGCGAAGGCCGTCCTCCGCACCGCGAAGAACGTCGCGCCGGATGCGCTCACCGTCGTCGGCGGGCACCACCCCACGCTCTCGCCCGACGAGTTCGACCTCGACTACGTCGACGTCATCGTCCAGGGCGAAGGCGAGCACACCCTCCGCGAGCTCATGGCGCGCTGGTCGAAGCAGAAGGCGACGGGCGACCGCACGTTCGAGGGAGTCCGCGGCACGCGCTACCGCGACGCGAACGGCGTCCGCCGCGTGAACGCGAAGCGCGAGCAGACGCAGAGCCTCGACGACCTGCCGATCCCGAACCGCGACCTCATCGCGAAATACCAGGGTCGCTACTTCTTCACCGCGTTCCGGCCGATGGCCTCCATCTTCACGAGCCGCGGCTGCTCGTTCGACTGCAACTTCTGCGCGATATGGGAGTTTTACGAGCGCCGCACGCGCTTCCTCTCCGCGAAGAAGATCGTCGATCAAATGGAGGCGTGCCGCGAGCCGTTCGTCTTCGTGCTCGACGACAACTTCCTCACGAACAAGAGGCGCGTCGTCGAGCTGTGCGAGGAGATGGAGCGCCGCAGCTTCCGAAAATACTGGATGACGCAGGGGCGGACCGACTTCGCCGCGGAGCACCCCGACCTCCTCGCCCGCCTCGCGAAGAACGGATTGGTCATGCTCCTCTCCGGCTTCGAGTCGAACGACGACGACAACCTCGCCGCGCTCCGCAAGAAGAGCAGCTGGGAGAAGAACCTCCGCGCGAACGAGGTGTTGCGGAAGAACGGGGTCATCTCCACCGGCATCTTCATGGTCCGCGCCGACTGGACGAAAGAGCAATTTGCCCAACTCTACGATTACGTGAACAGCCTCGACATCGGCGTCCCGCTGTTCACCATCCTCACCCCGCTCCCAGGCACGCAGCTCTACCGCGCATACAAAGACAAGCTCCTCACCACCGATCACCGCCTCTTCGATCTGCTCCACGCGGTGTTGCCCACCCGCCTCTCGCGCGCGGAGTTCTACCGCGAGTTCTCGCGCTCCTACGACGCGACCGAGACGTCGGTCCGAAACGCCTACAAACATTTCTTCAAAGCGCGCCCCGACTTCATTCCGCGGAACCTCCGCGGCATCGTCTGGTTCTATGCGCGCACGTGGCGCTATCAGCGAATCCACGGCGATTACCAGTCGTTCCTCCGCGACGAAGAAGGCCTCCTCGACGGCCCCGGCGCCAAAGCGGGATTGACGTGGCAAGACATCGAATATCCCACCGGCGAGGAGCACGAGGCCGAGTCGCCGTCCACCAACGGCAAGCTCGTCAAGCTGCGAATCCCGCGACGCACGTGGGCCGACGACGTCGCCGACGCGACCCTCGCCGGAGTCGGCGAATGAGCGCCGCCTCGCAACTTCGAGCCAGCCCGACGACCGAGGCGCATGTGAGCAGGGGCTCCGATTCGTCGCGGCGGTTCCTCGCCGAGCTGCGGCGCGAGATCGAGGCCCACCCCGGGGTGAATCACCTCTTCCTCGCGCGGTGCGCGACGAGCCCGTTCTCGCGCGAGGATTATCGGGTCTTCGGCGAAAACCATTATGCGCTCGTCTGCGTCTTTACCAATTACCTCGAGCGCCTCCTCCTCCGCGGTCCCTCCAGCGAGTCGAAGCTCTGGCTCGCGAAGGTCCTCGTCGACGAATACGGCGAGGGCTCCGAGGGCGAGGACCACGCGACGCTCTATGGCCACTTCCTCCGCGCCTGCAAGAGCTCCGTCCCGGACGCGCCATCGACGTCGAAGGTGCCCGCGCCCGCGTACGAGTTCATCCGCGAGCACCGCCGCATCGTCTCCGAGGAGCCGTTCCTCGTCGGCCTCGGCGCGGTCGGCCCCGGCCACGAGTGGGCGATCCCGAAGATGTTCGCCGCCGTCATCCCCGGCCTCCGCCGCGCCGGCTTCACGAAGGAGGAGATCCTCTACTTCGAGCTGCACGTCGAGCAGGACGTCGACCACGGCGCGTGGCTCGAGGAGGCGCTCGCGCAGTTCGGGCGGACGGAGGAGGCGCGGCAGCAGATCCGCCGCGGCGCGCTCCTCTCGCTCGAGGCGCGCGCCCGCTTCTGGAGCGGCGTGCAGCGCGCGGTCGTGCGCTGGCGCCAGCCGAACGCGGTGCGGCCCGACGGCGCGTCGCCGCGCTCGATCGCACGCGAGATCATGATCACGACGTGGGACGGTTCTCCGCGCCTGCGCGCGCTCGAGAGCCGCTACGATTCCTTCATGGCGCGCCGCCGCCCGACGATCGCCGAGCTCGTCGAAGCGGGCCGAAGGTAGGACGGATTGAAGCGCATCACGTTCGTCTCCACGAGGAAGAACCTCGATCCGACCGAGCGCGAGCTCTACGAGATGGACCTCCTCTGCCGTGGGCTCGGGTTCAAGCGCGCGTTCCTCGACCTCGGCATGCAGACCGTGATGGCGTGCACGCCGGCCGACGTCCACACCGAGCTCGTCGACGAATATTCGGATCCGATCGACTACGACGTGAAGACCGACCTCGTCGCGCTGTCGGCGAAGACGTCGTGCGCGACGTACGCCTACGACGTCGCGCGCCGCTTCAAGGAGCGCGGCAAGCGCGTGGTGATGGGCGGCATCCACGCGTCGCTGCGCCCGGACGAGGCGCTCCAGCACGTCGACTGCGTCGTCACCGGTGAGGCGGAGACGCTATGGCCCGAGGTCGTGCGCGATCTCCAGGCCGGCAAGCTGAAGGAGCGCTACGACGCGATCGGCTTCCCGCCGATGGACGCGATCCCCGCGCCGGCGTGGGGCAAGGGCAAGCCCGACGATTACCTGTTTCACCAAATCCAGACGACGCGCGGCTGCCCGTTCCGCTGCCGCTTCTGCAGCGTCCCCGACATCTCGGGGCAGGACTTCCGCTTCAAGCCGGTCGAGTGCGTCCTCGCCGAGCTCCGCGCCCTGCCGAAGAGCAAAGGGCCCATCGCGTCGGGCAAGCCGCTCTACGTCGTCGACGACAACTTCATCTCGCGTACTCGGTATACGAAGGACCTCCTCCGCGCGATGGCGCCGCTCGCGCAGCGCGGCGAAATACCGAGCTGGTCGGCGGAGACGACGCTCAACGTCGCGAGCGACGAGGAGATGCTCGATCTCTTCCGCGACGCGGGCTGCTCCACCCTCATCATCGGCTTCGAGTCGGTCACCGAGGCCTCGCTCGCGGCGATGGATAAGCCGGTGAATTTCTGCCTCACGTACCAGGAGGCGATCGACCGGATCCACGCCCGCGGAATGACGATCATCGGCAATTTCATCGTCGGCTTCGACACCGACACGCTGGGCGTCTTCAAGCAGACCCTCGATTTCGTGCAAGAGAGCGGGATCCTGTATCCCTTCTTCAGCATCCTCACCCCGATGCCGGGGACGAAGCTGTTCGACGACTACAAAGCGGCGGGGCGCCTCGATCACGAGGAGTGGCACCTCTACGACACGCGCCACGTCGTGTTCGAGCCCACGAACATGACGCGCGAAGAGCTGATGGACGGCTACGTGTGGCTCTACGAGCAGGCCTACGGCGCCGACAACCTCTACGCCCGCATCGAGCGCAACTGGCGCCGCCGCGCGCGCGGCTCGAACCTCCTCGAGAAGGCCTTCATCGCCTCCCGCCTCGCGCCGGAGATGCTCAAAGGCGATCACGAGCTCCGCTCCCATTTCGGCCAGGGCATCAAGCTGATGATGAATCGCCATCTGAAGGCGGACGCGGGCCAGCTCCTCTATTTGCTCGACGCCTTCGACTTCGCGCGCTTCATGCGCCGCTTCAACACCCCGCGCCGCGCGGAGAGCTACCGCACCTTCGAGGACCCGACGAAGTGGACGCGCGCCCTGGAGGCGGAGAAGCTCGACGTCCGCCAGTGGCAGAACGCGAAGGCGGTGAAGCGCACCGCGAAGGCGTCGCTCCCCGTCGTGCGCTGACGCGGTAGACTGCGGGTCGTGGCGGACGAGAGAGGCGGCGGCATCACGCGCTTCGCGGCGGCGGCGGCGCTGGGCGGCTTCCTGTTCGGGTACGACTCCGCGGTCGTGAACGGGGCGGTGCTCGGGCTCGAGCGCACGTTCAAGACGAGCAGCGCCGGCACCGGGTTCGCGGTCGCGTCGATCTTGCTCGGGTGCGCGGTGGGGGCGCTCCTGGCCGGTCGCGTCGCGGACGCGAAGGGGAGGCGGCCGGTGATGCTCGTGGCGGCGGTGACGTTCGCGGTCACCTCGTTCGCGTGCGGGCTCGCGCCTTCGAGCGGGACGTTCACGTTCGCGCGGTTCGTGAGCGGGCTCGCGGTCGGGGCGGCGAGCGTCGTGTGCCCCGCCTACATCGCCGAGATCGCGCCGGCGCGCTCGCGCGGGCGGATGGGGTCCTTGCAGCAGCTCGGGATCGTGCTCGGCATCTTCGCGGCGCTGCTCGCGGACCACCTCCTCGCCCTCGCCGCGGGCGGGACGAACGAGAAGCTGTGGGGCGGCTTCGAGGCGTGGCGGTGGATGTTCCTCGTCCAGATCGTGCCGTCGTTCGCGTTCGCGGTCGCGGTCTGGTTCATCCCCGAGTCGCCGCGCTACCTCGTCGCGGCGCAGGAGTTCAC
Source organism: Labilithrix sp. (assembly GCA_019637155.1). Classification (NCBI taxonomy): domain Bacteria; kingdom Pseudomonadati; phylum Myxococcota; order Polyangiales; family Labilitrichaceae; genus Labilithrix; species Labilithrix sp. The sequence continues at coordinate 11,710 of JAHBWE010000016.1, forward strand.
CGCCGCGCTCGTCGTGCTCCAGCGCATCGACCCGAACGCGACGGCGGAGGACGTCGACGCGATCCGTTACACGATCGACAAGGACCGGCAGCCGCGTTTTTCGGATTTGCGCGACGAGGAGGGGAAGGTCCACAAGATCGTGTGGATCGGCGGCGCGCTGTCGGTGCTGCAGCAGCTCGTCGGCATCAACAGCATCTTCTATTACGGCGACGTCCTCTGGGAGTCGGTCGGGTTCAGCGCGAGCGACTCCCTCCGGAACAACGTCATCACGGGCTCGATCAACGTCGGCGCGACCGTCATCGCCATTCTCACGATTGACCGCTTCGGGCGGCGGCCGCTCCTGCTCGTCGGCTCGATCGGAATGGCGATCACGCTCGGCGTGCTCGCGGTCGCCTTCGCGGGCGCGAAGTCGGGGCCGCACGGGATCGTGCTCTCGCGCGACGCGGCCTGGGCCGCGCTCGTCGCCGCGAACCTCTACGTGTTCGCGTTCGCGGTGTCGTGGGGGCCCGTCGTCTGGGTGCTCCTCGGCGAGATGTTCCCCAACGCGTTCCGTGGCGCCGCGATGGCGGTCGCGATCTTCGCGCAGTGGATGGCGAACTGGGCCGTGACGATCAGCTTCCCCGCGCTCGTCTCCGGCCTCGGCCCGGTCGTACCTTATGGCCTCTATTGTGGATTTTCGCTCGTCTCGTTCTTCGTCGTGCGCCGCTTCGTGCGCGAGACGAAGGGGCGCGCGCTCGAGGAGGCGTCGGCCGAGGGCTGACGCCTCGCCGCCTTCGAGATACGCTTCCCGCGTGCGGCTCCTCGCGGCGACGGGCATGTGGGCGGCGGGCGCGATGCTCGTCGCGACCGCGCACGCGCGGACGATCGAGGTGGTGCCGCGCGTCGCGACCCGGTCCGCGCCGGCGCCGAAGCTCGCGCCCGGGAGCCCCGGCACGATCGGCTGGGCGATCGCGCAGCAGGAGAAGAAGGTCCGCTTCAAGCGCGCACAGAGCGAAGGCGCGCTCCCGGAGCGCGATCCGGACGGGACGTGCCCGGCGGAGATGGCGAACGTCGACCGGCGCTTCTGCGTCGATCGGTGGGAGGGCTCGCTCGAGGAGCTGCTCGAGGACGGGTCCACCCAGCCGTGGCCGGCGACGACGGTGCTCGACCTCACCAAGCAATACCGCGCCGTGAGCGCGCCCGGGCTCGTGCCGCAGGCCTACATCAGCGGGACGCAGGCGGCGGAGGCCTGCCGCAAGTCGGGAAAGCGGCTCTGCGAGGCGAGCGAGTGGCGCCTCGCGTGCGCGGGGCGCGAGGGCACGATCTATCCATATGGGACTACGCGCGTGGAGCGGCGGTGCAACGACTACGGGCGCGCGCCGATGTACTCGTTTTATCCGCAGGTCGAGAAGAGCTGGGCGCTCGTCACGAACACCGACATGAACGATCCGCGCCTGAACCTGCTCGAGGGCACGGTCGCGAAGACGGGGGAGCACCCGGGCTGCGTCAACGACTGGGGCCTCTACGACATGGTCGGCAATCTGCACGAATGGACCGCCGACCCGAATGGCACTTTCCAGGGCGGGTATTACCTCGACACGCTCATCAACGGCGAGGGCTGCGCCTACCGCACCACCGCGCACGATATCGATTATCACGATTACTCCACGGGATTCCGCTGTTGCGCGGACCTCCTCCCGGGGAGCGGCCTCGACGACGACGAATGAAATTGAGCCGCCGGAAGCTCGCGCTCGGCGCGGCCGGAGCCGCCGCCGCCGCGGTCGCGGCGGAGTGGTGGACCTTTCAAGGTCACCTCGATCACCGCCGCTCCCCCGGCGCCGCGACGCCCAAGCTCTCCGCGCCCGCCGCCGACGGCGTGGTCCACGTCGGCCACTCCACCCACGTGATCCAGCTCGGCGGAAAGAAGCTCCTCACCGATCCATGGTTTTACGACCCCGCGTTCGGCGCGCTCTCGCACGCGGTCGCGCCGGCGGTTCGTCCCGCCGATCTCGATCCCGTCGACGCGATCCTGATCTCGCACGACCACGCCGATCACGCCGACCTCCGCGCCCTCGCCGAGATCGCGGCGCACAGCCGGAGCGCCGCCGTCCTCGTCGCGACGGAGCACCTCGCCGAGAGCCTCCGCGCGATCGGCTTCACCGACGTCTCCGTCCTCGCGAAGGACGCCGAGCGCGAGCTGCCGGGCGCGATCGCGGTCCGCGCGGTGGAGGCGGTCCACGACGTGTACGAGGTCGGCTTCGTCGTCCGCCACGCCGGAAGATGCGTGTACTTTGCAGGCGACACCGCGCTCCACGGCTCGATGGAGGCGATCGGCAAGAGCTTCCGCCCCGACGTCGCGATCCTCCCGTGCGACGGCACGCGCGTGCTCGGCGGCGCGCTCCACGTCATGCGCCCCGAGGACGCCGTCGAAGCGGCGCGCCGCCTCGGTGCGAAGGTCATCGTCCCCTCCCACGCCGAGGCCTACTTCTCCGACCCGCTCGCGGCGACCGTGCTCGCCTCGATGGAGAAGGACGCCATCCAGCGCCTCCACGACGGCATCGCCAAGCACCTCCCCGGCGTCCGCTGCGCGACCCCCGAGCCGGGCGAGCACGTCCCGATCTGACCGCGGAGTCACTTCGAGACGGACCAGGAACCCTTGGTCGAGATCGACGACTGCCAGGTCCCCGAGCCCTTGCCGTTCGCGAACGTCCCCTGGAAGGTGACGACGACGCCTTCGCCGGTGCCGACGCCGACGCTCACGCCTCCGTCGGCGGTCACGGAGCCGGTCGCGGGGTACTGTTTGCCGCTCACGGTCACGACGACGTCGATGTTGGTGCCCGAGATCGTCATCGTGACCGGCCCGGTGCCGTCGCCGGAGTAGATACCCGAATAGGTGCCGTCGAGGCTGGTCGGCCCGTCGTTGTCGCCCGACGAGCTCCCGCCGGAAGGGCCCTCGTTGTTGACGGTGCAGCCGGTCGCGCCGAGCGCGGCGGCGGAGGTGACGCTGAAGAAGAGGACCGTGGTGAGGAGTCGAAGGTTCATGGGCCGTACCATCGCACGCCCCGTACCCGCGCCGCGCTCGCGCGTAGACCGCGAAAACCCGCGCTCGGCGAGGCTCCCTGCGTCACGGGCGACGCAGCGGGCGCCGCTGACCGCGCGGCGCCGCGTCGCCGGTGACGCCGCGCCGGCGCGATGGTGCACGTCGTTCGCGCGGACGGGAGGAGCGAGGTGAGGTCAAGGACGGTCGACGAAGAACAGCGTCGGCTTGTCGCGAGCGTCGCCGTCGCGCCCGACGAGGACGAAGCGGTGGGGGCCGAGCGGCGCGGCGAGGAGCTCGGAGACGTGCTCACGGCCGAGCGTGATCGGGTGCCACGTGCAGGACGCCAGTTGATCCAGCGAGCACCGCGCGATTGTGGGGACGTTCTTTCGTGTCCCGAAGAGCAGGAGGCTCCGCTTCGCCGGCTCGATCTCCGCCCACACGTCTCCGTACACGCCGTCGTCGAACGCGTCGCGCGCGTCGAACCTGGAGAAGGTGCACGTGCCGTCGAGCGTGCACCGCAGGACGCCGCCGCCCGAGGCGACGAGCATCGTGCGGCCGCTCTCGTCGAAGACGGGAGTACCTCCCGACGACACGCGAGCGCACGCGCCTCCCGCGAGGTCGCAGATCGAGAGCCGCGTGCTGTTGCTGCGAAGCGCGATCTTCCCGAGGGCGGGCGAGACGGCTCGGACGATGCCCCAGGAGTCCACGTTGACCGTCGCGCACGCGCCTCCCGGCGTCGGACACGTCGTGAGCGTGCCCACGCCGGCCTCGGAGCTGCTGGTGTACTCGACGCCGTCGCGAACGGCTCGATGCACGCCGTCCCGCGGCGCCTTCGCCTTCGCCTCACAGCGCTCTCCCTCCGCGTCGCAGACGACGTAGGCCTCGTAGGTGGAGAAGAGCACGCGCCCGTTCACCCGGTCGGTGGTGATCGACGCGTACGACGCCTGCCCCGCCATGCCGTTCGGCAGCGGCGCCCCGAGGTCCCACGGCGCGCAGCCCTCTCCGCGCGCGTCGCACCTCGTCACGTGCCACGTGCTCTTCGCCGACTCGTACGAGAGCACGAAGAGGTGCTTGCCCGAGACGGACGATCCCACGACGGGGGTGTACCCAGTGCCGCCGACGCGATCGGCGAAGGTGATGTCGCGCTCGCTGCACGTCGCCGTCCCCGGCGGCCCGCAGTCGTGGAAGGACGAGCCCAGCGCGAACGCCAGACGACCGGTCGTCCCGCCGACGGCCATCTGGTGGCGGGGCACCGACACGGCGAGCGGGGCGCACGAGGTCCCGGCGCGCGTGCAGCGCAGCACCTGGCTCGGCCCGCGGATGACGAGCTCGGGCCCGACCATGACCCGCGCGTTGATGTTGTTGTAGAGCGTGGCCGCGCTCACCAAGAACGTCGAGGTCGGGATCGTGCCCGTCGCGTCGAGCACGTGAACGTCCACGCCGCTCGCGGGGAACCTGCTGTCGATGTCCCACCACGCGTCGGTCGTGAGGTCGGGGTGGAAATGGGAGAAGGTGCCGACGCTGTCGCCGCCGGCGGGCGCCGTCAACGCCGCGCACGTGAACGGCTCCGCGAACGGACACGTCGCCTGCGTCTCGGCGGTCGGGTCGTAGACGTCGAACCGCCCCGTCTTCGGGTGCACCTCGTGCTCGGTCCGCTTGCTGCCGAGCGGGTAGATGTTGCAGCTCGTCCCGTCGAGATCGCACACCCCCATCACCGAGCCGACGATCTCGAAGACACGACCACGCGTCGCGTCGACCCAGATCGCGCCGGGGAGGGAGCCGCCCAGCCGATGGTTCAGGATGGCCGACGAGCAGTCCGTCCCGTCGCTCCGGCACCGCGTGAACCAATGGACGATCGTGTCGGCGTCGCGGTAGGCGCTCGCCACGTTCAGCATCCCGTCCTGCACGCTGATGCGCGGCGTCCCGAGAGGGCCGGCGGGCCGGTAGGGATGCCGCGTGAGGTCGGTGATCGTACAGTCGGTGCCGTCGAGGTTGCATCGCCGGAGCGTGATGAACCCTGCCCGGTCCTCGTCGACCAGCAGCACCTTCCCCGCCGCCTCGTCGACGTGCATGGCGGGCATCCGCGTGAAGTCGTTGCCCCCGACCGTCTCGACCGTCGCGAACGACGGCGCCTGCGGGACGTACGGCTCCTCCGGCGGCCCGGTATCGGCCGGCGAGGCGTCTTTGGTCGGCGAAGCGTCGACGTCGGAGCCGGGCCCCGCGTCGATCGCGGTGGGCGTCCCGGCGTCTCCCGCGTCGTCGGCGTCGTCGGCGGGCGCGAGGGCGGGCTCCGCGCCGCACGCGACCAGCGAGGCAAAAGCGAAAGCGATCCGACTTCGACGAGGCGTCATCTTTCCAAGCATCACGTCCGCCCATCGCACGCGGCGTGCCCGCACCTCGGAGCGCGAATCGCGCTCGTTCGCGCCCTGAGCTCACCACCATGGTGTCGCGTTCGCGAGACGCGGCGTCGCCCCGACGGGTCCGCGTGCGCGTGCGTGCCTTCGAGCGCTCGTGTAGCCTCGATGCGCTCGATGAAGCTCGCTTGGTCGCTCCTCGTCGGACTCGTCGTCGCATGCAACTCGAGGGGCGAGTCGGCCGCGCCTGCCGCGAGCGCGACCTCTCCGCCGCCCGGTGAGCAAGGGGGCGCGTGCACCGAGCCGCCGGGGTGCGCGCCGGGCTTCGTCTGCGTCATCGCGCCGTGCGTCGTCGCGCCGTGTACCAGCGGGACCTGCCAGGCCCTCGAGTGATCGTTCGAGCGGTGGCCGCGCGGGACATCACGCTCGTCCTCGCTGAGGCGCTATGCTGCGCGTCGCTTTGAGGCGTCTCGTACCTTCCTTCGTGTTCGCGGCGGTCAGTCTCTGCGCGGTGCCGGCGTGGGCGGACAAGATCGCGGTGCTCCCGTTCTCTTCACCGAGGAACCTTTCCAAGCCGGAGCTCGAACAGGCGCGCGGTTGGACGCGCGAGGCGGTCTTGAAGAAGGGGCACACGTTCGCGACGCCGGACGAGATGGTGTCCGCCGAGGCCGCGGTGAAGGACGGCGTGCCCGACACGAGCCAGGAGTACATCGCGGCCGGCACCGCGGTCGGGGCGCCGTGGACGATCGCCGCCCGCGTCGAGCGGAACGACATCCCGCCGAGCACGCTGCCGGACGGCACCGTCGAAGAGGGCTACACGACGTACCGCATCGAGCTCGAGGCGTGCCTCGTCGCGAGCGGGCGCGTGGAGTCGCTCGCGCGCGAGGTGCTCGCCGACGACACGGACGCGATCGCCGAGATGATCGCGCTCCTCGTCCGTCCCCAAGGGATCGCCGACGCCGAGATCCCGTGGGAGCGCGCCGGCGTCGCGCGGCCGAAGCCGAAGCCCAAGCCGCCGGCGCCACCACCCCAGCCTCGAGAGCCGACGCCCCAGGAGCCGCCGCCCCAGGCGCCGCCGCCTTCGAAGCCGGCCGCGCCGCGCGCGGTGTACGGCGCCGGCCACGCGCTCGCGATCGGCGCCTCGATCGGCGTCTCGAACGCGATCGTGCGGCCCAGCGGCGCGCGCGGTCCCTCGTGGGCGCTGCCGGTCGGCGCCGTCGTCGGCGTCGCGCTCCCCGACGTGCTCGCGGGCCTCGAGCTGAAGGCGAACCTCACGAGCCAGGTCGTGGGGCCTCGCGCGCTCGAGGCCGCGGCCGGCGCGCGCTACGCGTTCGCGCCGATCGGCGACGGCGTCCGCTTCTTCGTCGGACCGGAGCTGCTCCTCGGCGCGCACGTCGCGCTCGGCGCCGACAAGACGACGCGCTTCCTCACGCACGGCGCGCTCTTCGTCGCGTACGGCATCACGGAGAACCTGCAGGCCGAGGTCGCCGGCGATCTCGCGGTCGCGGCCGGCGGGAGCGGCACGCTCTTGCTCGGCGGCGCCACCGCGCGCGCCGTCGTCCGCTTCTGATGAGCGACGTGAGCAACGGGAGCGACGCGAGCGATGGGACCGATGGGACCGACGCGAACGAGCGCCTCTCGCTCGCGACGCGGCGTGACACGATCCGTCTCGGCGCGCGCGTCGCCGGCGTGCTCGCGCCCGGGCACCTCGTGCTCCTCTCCGGCGATCTCGGGGCGGGCAAGACGTTCCTCGCCCGCGCGGTCGCGCGCGTGCTCGGGGTCCCCCCCGACACCGCGATCGCGAGCCCGACGTTCACGCTCGTGCAGGAGTACGCGACCCCGCGCGGCGTGCTCCTCCACGCCGACCTCTACCGCTTGCGCGACGAGCACGACGCCGCGAAGACGCTCGCCGAGGTCCGGCGCCTCGGCCTCGCCGAGCGCCGCCACGACGGCGCGATCCTCCTCGTGGAGTGGGGCGAGGACGTGGAGCCCGAGCTCGGCCCCCCCGATCTCGTCGTTCACCTCGAGAAAAACGAGGCCGGCGTGCGTGGGGCTAGAGTGACCGGGCCGTTGATGACGCGAGTCATCGACCACACTGTCCCACCGAAAATGAAATGAGACGCGTCCGGTACGCGAGCGTTTCTGAAACGCGGCGTAACCCATCCGCGCATGAAGCTCCGCCTCCCGCTCGCGCTCGTCGCTCTCGCGTCGCTCGTCGCGTGCGCGGCGCCCGACACGGAGCCGTCGTCCGACGACGGGAGCAACGGGAGCGAGCCGGAGCTCGTCGCGAACGAAGGCGGCACGCCGCGCGTCCACGAAGAACGCCGCGCGCGCGGTCCGCGCGGGACGACGAAGGTCGCGACGGAGACCGGCGGCGCGATCGAGCTCGATTGGGAGATGATCGACGGCGTCCCGATCACCGAGGGCGACGTGATCGTCCCGACGCCGACCGAGCTCATGTCGGCGACGATGACGGGCCGGCGCTGGCCGGGCGGCGTCGTGCCGTACGTCATCGACGCCAACCTCCCCGATCCGCAGCGCGTGCACGACGCGATCGCGCACTGGCACGCGAAGACCAACGTGCGCCTCGTCGCGCGGACGAACCAGAGCGACTACCTCTCGTTCCGCCCCGGCACCGGCTGCTCCGCCCACATCGGCAAACAAGGCGGAATGCAGGGCGTGAACCTCTCGATGGGCGAGGTCCCGTCGAGCGTCGTCGGCGTCGGGATCAACCGCTCGAACGGCCGCACGTACTACTTCTTCCGCCGCGGCTTCGCGACGATCGGCTCGAACGCGCGCGTCGACGCGTACCAGCCGCACTTCAAGTACACGCTGCCGGGCACGCTCACGCCGTCGAACGTCGTCGAGGTCGCGTTCGCGAACGACGGTCACCTCTTCGCCTGGTACACCGACGGCACCGTGAGCGAGGGCACGCCGACGGACTTCGCGGCGTACCGCGCGCCGGCGCCGTACACGCTCGCGGACGGCAAGGTCGCCGCCGACGTCGCGGCGATCGCGATCTCGCGGACGAACCAGACCCACGTCTTCTACAAGGACGGCACGTTCACGATCGGCACGCCCTTCCGCACCGACGCGACCGCCGCGGCCGCGCCCTTCGCCGTCGCGCCGACGAAGACGATCGCGCAGCTCGCGCACGTCGACGTCGCGTCGAACGGCGACTTCTTTGCATACTACACGGATGGCAAGACGAGCTCCGGCACGCCCGCGGACCTCGGCGCGCGCGCGGCGCTCGCGACCACCGCGTACCCCGGCCACTGCGCGGTCGGGCAGACGATCCACGAGATCGGCCACGCGGTCGGCCTCTACCACGAGCAGACCCGGCAGGACCGCGATCGCTACGTCACGATCAAGTTCGAGAACATCGAGTCGAGCTCGGCCTACAACTTCAACAAGTACTCCGCCTCGCAAGGTCGCGACGTCGGGCCGTACGACTACGAGTCGGTGATGCACTACGGCTCCTATTCGTTCTCGAAGAACGGCCAGGCGACGATCCTGAAGAAGGACGGCGGCACCATCTCCGGCCAGCGTCTTACGCTCTCGACCGGCGACGTCGCGGCCCTCGCAGGGATGTATCCGCCGGCCCCGTAGTAGGCGCCACCCGTTCGGTGACACGTGTCTCCGAGCGAGTGACAGTCACGACCAGCCTACATGTACTTACGGCGGCATGTGGCTTGCTCCGGAGGCGACCATGAGATCGCTTCCTATCCTTGCACTTTGCACTCTTTTCACTTCGCTCGCGGCCTGCTCGTCGAGCGTGGACGACGGCGCCGCGTCGCAGGAGGCGGCGCAGATCGCGGACACGCAGTCGATCGTGCAGCGGCCCGATGGGCTCTTCGACGTCGTCTGCCTCGACGGCCGGCGTGAGGTCGCGAACCAGGACGAGATCCTCGCGAACACCGTCTGCGCGCCCACGTCGGGCTCGTCGGTCCGTGCGATCGCGCTCTCGGGCGGCGACGGACACGCCTGCGCGCTCGGCAGCGACGCGCGCGTGACCTGCTGGGGCTCGGACCTCTACGGCCAGACGGAGGTGCCCGCGAACCTGAAGGCGAAGGCCGTCGCCGCCGGCGGGATCTTCTCTTGCGCGATTCGTCTCGACGGATCGATCACCTGCTGGGGCGGCGGCTCGGTCGGGCAGCTCGACGCGCCGGCCGGTCGCTTCACCACGCTGACGGCGGGTGGGGCCTTCGCGTGCGCCATTCGCGAGAGCGGCGAGCTCGCGTGCTGGGGATACGACGGGGTCGAGCAGACGAACGCTCCGCCCGGACGTTTCACCGCCGTCGACGCGCGTCAGCTCCACGCCTGCGCGCGCTCGGAGCAGGGCCGGATCGAGTGCTGGGGCGACGAGCTCGTCGACATCCCCGCGCTCGCGGGCAGCTTCGTCGACCACGCGGTCGCGACCGTCGGCACGTGCGGCCTGACGAGGGAGCAGGCGATCTCCTGCGTCGCCGCGCCGGGCTACACCCTCGCGCAGCAGGTGCCCGCGGGGCGCTTCTCGAAGATCGCGGGCGGCGCGGCGCACGCCTGTGCGCTCGCCTCCGACGGCAGGATCGAGTGCTGGGGCGGAAACAACGGGCTCGGCGAGCTCGACGTGCCGGCGGGCCGGTTCGCGGACCTGACGACCGGTCTCCAGTTCTCTTGCGGGCTCAGGGCGTCGGGCAAGGTCGTGTGCTGGGGCAGCATCGGCAACATGCCGACTCCGTTCCCGGAGTGAAGGCGGCGCTCACTCGCAGCCTCCCGACTCGCGGTACGTCACCTCCTTCATCGTCGCCGTGAACGTGCCGCCGAGATCGCCGTGCGCGGTCACGGTGCCGGTGAGCTTGCCGCCGGTATCGCTGACCTCGAGCTCCAGCGCCTGGACGACCTCGCTGAAGCTGCGGGTCACCCCCGCGTCGTCCGTGAACGTCTGGTTGAACTTGGGAGTGATCACGCCGAGCCACGGGCCGGTCACCTGGATGTCGATCGCGCCCGGGCGCTGATTGCCCTTGATGACCGGCGGGTCGAAGGTGGGATTGGGAACATCGATACGGAGGGAGCCTTCGAAGCTGAAGACCTCGAGGGTGATTCGCTCGAGCGTGGTCTCGTTCTCCCACGAGAAGCTGGCGACCGTGCGGTTCGGCTCCGAGCTCCCGCTGCGGTTGTTGTCGGGCTTCGTCGTGAACGTGACGTTGTAGTCGGCCGCTCCGCAGAAGAAGCAGCTCCTCGTGAGGTCCTTGCACACGGTCGACGTGCTGACGGACGTGTCGACGTCCGGCGTGCGGCAATCCCCCTTGCCGACCCGCTCGGGGTGAAGCTGCGCCGCGAGCGAGAGCGCCTTCTCCACCGCCGCCGCCGCGTCGAGGCGTTTGCCGCCGAGCGACTGGTCACCGAGCGGCTGCGCGGAGTCGAGGAGGATCTTCTTCGCGAGGCCGCCGTCGAGGCCGGGGAGGACGCCGAACAGGAGCGCGGCCGCGCCGCTGACCATCGGCGTCGCGGCCGACGTGCCGAGGAACATCGTCATGCGTCCGTCCGGCAGGGTGGCGAGGACACGTGTGCCCGGCGCCGCGATCGCGACCGTGCCGTGGACGGAGTCGTAGTTCGAGGCCGCGCGCGCGCCCGTCGCCGCGTTGGTGCCCCACACCGCTCGCGCGCCCGATTCGTCGATCGCGCCGACGCAGATCGCGTTGTCGATCTTCGTCTCCTCGTCGAGACGCGCCGCGGAGCAAGGGACGTAGAACGACGCGTCCGTGTCGTCGTTGCCGGCGCCGATGACGAAGAGCGTGTCGGGCGCGGCCCCCATCACGAGGCGATACGTCCGCGCGATGTTGAAGCGCCAGTCCCCCGTGCCGGTGTGCCCGAGAGAGAGGTTTACGACCCGCGCGCCGGATTGCACCGAATACACGATTCCCCAGAAAATGGCGTCGGTGCGGAGGCGCTTCTCCTCCCGCGTGAGCTCGGCCTCCGTGTTCTCGATGACCGCCGTCGGCGCGAGGTCGTGACGGAGACACGTGAGGCCGCCGAGGTAGCCGGTCATGCCGCCGTCGCCGTTGGGGCCGGCGATGATCGACGCGACCGCGGTGCCGTGTCGAACCGACGACGAGTCGTTGGACTCCGTCTTCTTGGGGCGGCGATCGCGCGCGCCCGCGAAGACGAGGAACGGGAAGCGCTCCCGCTCGACCTTGCCGTCCAGGATCCCGACGACCACGTGCTCGAGGGGATAGTTCTGCGTGTAGAGCGTATTCCACGCGCGCGGGAGCCCGACGCTCTCGTATGCCCATTTGCCGTTCGCGCCGATCGGCGCGTCGGCGGCGACGTCGTAGAGGTCGTGGAAGCTCTCCGCGCCGGTCAGCTTCTCGAGGTCGGTGTCGGCGGGGCGCTCCGGCGCGAGGGCTCCGCTGTCTACTTCGATGTCGCGGTTCACCGCGCGGACGGCGGGATCGGCCGCGAGCTGGGCCATCTTCGCGTCGAGGCCCGTGAGGTCGGCCGCGTCCGAGAACGAGACCATGTAGAAGCCGGCGAACGCGATCGCGCCGATCGTGTCGCCGCCGTACCTCGCGAAGAGCTGCCGCGCGTCGTCGAGGCGCGTGCTCTCGTCCGCGAGCGAGACGAGGAGGACTCCACGCACGTACCGCGTCCCGTCCGGCGCCACGTCGACGGGCGGCTGAGCGTCGTCGCTCGGGATGAGCACGTCGTCGAAGAACTTGTTCGCGACGCACGCGGTCCCGACCTTGCGCTCCGCCGCTCCGCAGCTCACGACGGTGAGGTCGCCCGCCGGCGGCGCTCCCCCACCGCCGCCCGAGCCCCCGCACGCGAGAAATATCCCCACCGGCCCGAGCCCGAGCCAAAGTCGCCGCAACCCCATCGTCGAAACGTAGCAGTCGCCGCGGAAGGCTCGGTCGACGAATCGACCACGGCGTCCTACCGACCGAGCACGAACGCGAACGCAAACACAAACACGAACACGGCGAACAGGAGCGCGCCCGTGACCGCGAGCGCGCTCGTCGCGGGGCGCCGCCGTCGCTCGATCTTCGCGGTCTTCGTCGACGTGACCGCGTCGAGCTCGGCGGCGAGCTCGGCGGCGCTCGCGTAGCGAAAGCGTGGCGAGCCCTGGAGACATCGCGCGATGACGTCGTCGAGCGCGGGCGGGAGCTCCGGCCGCCGCGCGCGGGCCGGGACGTACGACGCGACGGAGGTCGCGTGGAGCACGGGCGGGAACGGGTTCTCTCCCGTCAGGCAGCGATAGAGGAGCACGCCGGCGGCCCAGATGTCCGAGCGTGCGTCGGCGTCGTGACCGTCGCGGAGCTGCTCGGGCGGCATGTACCCCGGCGTTCCGAAGACGTCGCCGGTCTCCGACGCCTGCCGCGCGGCGCCGTCGGACTTCGCGAGCCCGAAGTCGACGAGCTTCACCGCGAAGCCGGCGCCGCGACGCGTGACCATGACGTTGCTCGGCTTCACGTCGCGGTGAATCACCCCGCACGCGTGCGAGGACGCGAGCGCGTCGCAGAGGCGCGCGATGAGCGAGACGGCCTCGTCGACCGGCAGCCGTCCCTTGCGCTTCAGGCGGGCGCCGAGCGTCTCGCCCTCGACGAGCTCCATGACGATGAACGGGAGGCCCATCTCGTTCGTGCCGACGTCGATGACGCGCGGCGCGCCCCGACCGTCGAGCCGCGCCATGAGGTGGGCCTCCTGGAGGAAGCGGACGACCGCGTTCGCGTCCGGGGCGAGCCAGGGATGGAGCGTCTTCACCGCGAGGTCGCGCTCGAGGACCTCGTCCCGCACCGCGACGACGGAGCCCATCCCGCCCTCGCCGACCTTGCGGAGGAGCTTGTACCGCGCCGGCGCGGGCGCCACGACGGGGGCGGGCGCGACGTCACGCGAGCGGGTGAGGCAGCCCTCGACGTCCGCGAAGAGCGACCGGCACGCGGCGCAGCTCTCGAGGTGCTGGCGATGGCGCGCGAGGGTCCCGTCGCCGCCGAGGCCCTCCACGAGCTCGAGGAGCTGCTGGTCGTCGAGGCATGCGTCCTCGTTCGTCCATGGGTGTCCGCTTTCGTTCGCCCACTCCGAGCGCGTGAGGATCCAGGTCGCGGACTCCGAAATCGTGGGGATGGTGGACGAGTCGAGGGATTGCAACCGGGCTCCGTGGTTCCTTGGGTCGGGCACTGCCCTTGCTGCACGGGAGGGGCCAGCATGAACGCGGTGACCCAACGGACGGAAGCGGGGGCCCACCCGGCGCTCGCGCGCGCGTGGGAGCGCGCCCGTGCTCGCTGGCCGCGCGTCCAGCTCGAGCTCGTCACGTACGCCGACTTCGTCCTCGCGCGCGCGCAAGGCGATCTCGAGCGGCGCGCGCTCGAGGACCTCTACCTCGCGTGCGCGTGCGTCGGGCGCGACGAGCACGCCCTCGCCGTGCTCGACGCCGACATCCTGTCCAACGTCGCCGAGTTCGTCGCGACGGTGAGCCGTGAGGTCGTCTTCGCGGACGAGATCCGGCTCGAGCTGACGACGCGCCTGGTGCTCGGCCACGACGGCGGCGCGCCCAAGCTCCTCGCGTACACGGGGCGTGGTGCGCTGGCCGGCTTCGTCAAGGTCGCGGCCCTGCGGCTCGCGCAGACGCGACGGCGCTGCGCGAGGACGACGGAGCCGCTCACCGGCGAGGAGGCGCTCGTCGGCGCGAACGCCGAGCTCCTCCTCACGCGGCGCGTCCAGGCCGACGCGTTCCGGAGCGCCCTCCGCGCCGCGCTCGGCGCGCTCGAGCCGATCGGCCGCGCCGTCCTCAAGGCCCGCTTCCTCGACGGCCTCTCGCTCGAAGAGGTCGCCGCCGCGCATCGCATCAGCCGCGCGACCGCCGCGCGCCGCATCGTCGCGGCCCGCGCCGCGGTCGTCGCCTCGATGACGCACCTCTTGCGCGATCGCTACGGGACGGAGGCGCCGGCGCCGGCCGCGCTCCTCGCCGACGTGCACAGCGAGCTCTCGCTGCGCCTCGGCGACTATTTCGAAAAAGGCTGAGACGGATCGCGAGCCGCGGTCGTCCTCCCGCCGGAGGATCGACGATGCCTGCTCTCCGCTTCCTGCCGTGCGGCATTTTTCTGGCGCTGCTGTGTCTCCCCGCGTGCACGGTCGCGCCCGAGCTCGAGGAGGAGGAGCCGGCCTCGACGGAGTCGGCCTACTTCGGGACGATCCCGGACATGGTCCCGATCTCCGCGCCCGCCGGCGCGGTCGCGTCGTGGGCGCAGCCCGACTCGGAGGGCGCGTTCGATCAGTACGGCTATTGCGGCGCGACGGCGGCGTCGAACCTCCTTCGCTGGTACGGCAAGGAGGTCGCTCCGCGCCGGGCGATCGACGACGGCTGCTGGAGCTACGTCGGGACGACCCCGTCGACGCTCGCGGCGTACCTTCGCGACAAACACTCCGAGCTCGACTGCAGCTACCGGACGCTCGACTTCTACGCCGACGGGCTCGCGACGCTGCGGCGGTCGCTCGAGGCGGGGCGGCCCGTCATCATCCAGTTCATGACGGGCTCGCTGAACGCGCACTGGGTCACGGCGATCGGCGTCCGCGGAGCGGGGGACGATCCCGAGATCGTCGTCATGTCGTGGGCGGGCTTCTACACGCTCCAGTGGTCGCGCCTCCAGGACGCCTGGCGCCGCGCGTGGGGCGGCTACTACCCGCACGTGATCTGCGACGCGGTCTCTCCGCTCGCCGCGGCGCTCCACGTCGACCGGTAGGTCACCGACCGCCGTGATAGGCTCGCGCGTCGTGGGCCGGTGTGTCGTTGCGGTTCTCTTCGTGCTCGCGCTCCCTTCGTGCCTCGGCGGCAACGCGCCGTGGGCGGAGAGTCGACCGTCGAGAGTCGGCTCCACGGAGACGTGCCGCTCGTGGTCGTGAACGACACGAGCCACACGATCTCCTCCATCACCGTGAGCTCGGACGGAGGTCAGATCGACATCGTCTCGCACGGCGCGAGGGTCCCTCCGGGCGAGCGAGTGAGCGCGTCGCTGAAGCCGAACACCTACGCCGTGACCATTAGCGCGGTGCGCGCGGGGATCCTCCATACCGAACGTATTCCGCTTCGCGGCGCCACCGAGCTCGTGGTCCAGGAACGCGCGGCCGCGGCGGCGCCCGCGGCGGCGGGTTTCACTCAGCTCGTGCGGGTCTCGGACGTGGTGGCCCGGGAAGCGAAGGAAGCCGACCGCGCGAGCAAGCGAGCGGAGGCCGAGGCGGACTGCGCCAAGTCGATCCCGCAGAGCGTGGCGCCGTCACCCGGGAAGACCAAGATCACCGGGAAGTGGACGTGCAACTACGGCGGTGCGCGCGAAGGCACCGACTGGGTGAACCTCGTGCAGCTCGCCGATGGGAAGATCACCGCGACCATCGCCGTCGGTGTGGATCGCGGCGCGACGTGGGAGGGAGCGGTCGTCCACGACGAGCTCCGGTTCCGGTTCTCCCGCGTCACCTCCGGCGGCGTGCTCAAGATCGATCCCGGCGGTCGCGCGCTGACGGGCGAGGGCCAGAGCTTCGCCGACGGCCAATGCCATCGCTGGACCCTCACGTGCACGCGCTGACCGCGCTCTAGCGCGTCACGTCGACGAGCACGCGGAGGCGCTTCGAGGGCGACGCCTTGCTCGTCCGTGTCTTCTTCGTCATGAGCGTGACCTCGACCACGTGCGAGCCGACCCTCTCGTCGTCGATCTTCCAGAGGAGCTCTCGCCCGATGGGGCCGCGCGAGATGAACGTGAGCGGTTCGCCAAGCGAGCATCCGGGCGCGAGCACGTACTCGTCGAGGAAGTCTTCCGGCAATGGGGTGAGGATGCCCAGCGTCTGACCGACCCTCACGCTGCCCCTCGCTTGGTCGGCCAGCGAGATGCGCACGTCGGGAGCCTCATCCAGAGCAACGGACGCCGCGGGCGCGGCCGACGACGCGGCGGGCGGGGGCGACGACGCGGCGGGCTCGACCTGGGCGGCGGAGTCGGTTGAGCCGGAGGCCGAGACCTGCGCCCTCCCACAACCCGCGACGAGCGCGAAGACGGCGACCACCGCTGCCGGACGTGACGTCATGCGCATCGCGGGATGCTACGCGATCGCGCGTCGATCAGGGCGGAGAGAAGACCCCGCTGTTGCCGCACGCGAACGGACGACGCGTGACCTCACGCGTGACCTCGTAGTCGCAGAGGCGGTACGTCGACCGCGCCACGGACTCGAGGAGCTCGGTCGTCGCTCTCCCGGTCGCCTTCTCCACGTCGCTCGGCTGCGGGCACTCCGGTCCCGGCGACTGCAGGACGTACACGACGCCGAGATCGGCCGTGCGGAGGAGCGTCTCTTCGGGATCGAACGGCTTGGTCGCGAGGCGGCCACCGGTGCGACCCGGCGTGAGCTCCTCGAGCGCGTTCGCGCGGAGCTCTTCGAAGGTCTGCTCCCCGGGCCGGTTCCGCTTCACTCCCTCGAGGCGATAGAAGCAGAGCGGCGTGAGGTCCTGCCGGCTCCACGTCGTCCTGTCCACGTCGACGGCGCGCTCCTCGCGCTCGACGAGGTCTTCCGACGGGCAGCCGCCGAGGTCCTCCATCGCGATCTGGATCGAGTCCTCTTCCTCCTTCGTGTACGAGTAGTCGCAGCCGAAGAGCACGAAGAGGAGAGCGGCGGAGGTGCGCGATGCCATGGCGCCAGGATGCGCCTCCTCGCCGGCCCGCGCGTTCAGCCCCGCGCCTACCGCGTGCATCCACGCGCCACGAGCACCTCTTTCATCGCGCGGGCGACGCGTTGTCGCGGGATGTATCCGCCGGCCCCGTAGGCGCCTATCATCGAGGCTTGTCCGACGAGGGGAGAAGCTCCCGTGACATCTTCGGCGTCGCGATCGTCGCGGCGCTGATCGCGCTCGCGGTCGCGTTCGGCGCGCAGCGCGGCAAGCGCACCCTCGCGGTCGTGACGCGCAGCGGCGACGTGACCGTGCTCACCGGTACGTTCGCGAAGTTCCAGCTCTTCCCGACCCAGGGGCGGATCGAGGTGTCGGCCAAGGACGGGCGGAGCCAGGTCGAGATCGAGATGTCGCTCGTCGTCGACGGCGTCGAGCGCCCGCTCGCGATGCGGCGCGGCGACGTGCACGTGAAGGACAAGTCCACCCTCGTCGGCGACTTCCCGATCGAGCTCGGCGACGAGCGGGCGACGGGCTCGCTCGAGCTGCGCATGGACCCCGCCTCGGACCTCGTCACCGCGAGCCTCGCGGTGGCGCACGAGGCCGGCAGCTCCGACCACACCTACGCGCTGCGCTTCGGCCTCGCGCCGGAGGGGCGCTCCGTGTTCGTGCCGGGCAACGGCGAGATCGGCGACACCGCGAACATCCAGGCGCGCACCGTCGTCGTCGACGACGAGGTGCATCCGTTCGCGTTCCTCTCCACCCAGGGGCCGCTCTCGATCGTCGAGTCCGCGCCGGACACCGACCGAGAGGGCGCGCGCCCGCGCCTCGTCCTCTCGTCGCGCACGGAGACGGCGATGCGCCGCGCGACCGGCACCGCGCCGGGGAAGCCCGCGCGCCTCGACATCGGCATCCTCGTCGGCGCCTCGAGCCAGGCGGTGTGGGGGCGCCTCTACCAGCTCGTCCGCGTGAACGTCGCCAAGGTGACGGGCCAGGTCACCGGCTCCTCCGAGCGCGCCCACGTCATCGGCCTCGATGAAGAAGGGCACCCGCTCCTCCGCACCGTCGTCGATCCGAACGGCCGCTTCTCGCTCGACGCGCCGGTCACCTCCGTGCAGTGGATCGCGGCGCTGGAGGCGGTGCACACGAGCCTCCCGGTGCGCTACGCGCCGGGCTCGGCGTGGGAGCTGAAGCTCGACGTCTCCGCCGGCGGCGAGCTCGCGGTGAAGGTCTTCGACGCCGACACGAAGCTGCCGCTCATCACGCGCCTCATCGTGAAGGGGATCGACGGCACGCTCGATCCGAGCTTCGGCCCCGACTACCGCGCGTCGGGCGCCGGCCCGCTGATGGACGTCCTCGAGGGCGAGGTGAAGACGCCGCTGCCCTCGGGGAGGTACCGCGTCTCCGCCACGCGCGGCCCGGAGTGGAGCATCGACTCGCAGGTCGTCGAGATCGTGAGCGGGCGGACGAAGCAGATCGAGCTCGCGCCGCGCCACGTCGTCGCGACGCCGGGGCTGGTGGGCTGCGACCTCCACGTCCACGCGCGCCCGAGCTTCGACTCGCCGGTCACGGCGGAGGACCGCGTCCTCTCGCTCGTGTCGGCGGGCATCGACTTCGCGGTGCCGACCGAGCACAACATCATCGGCGACTACGGGCCGTACATCGAAATGCTCCGCGTCGGGAGGCAGCTCTCGTCGGTGCCGGGGATCGAGGTCACGACCTACAGCCCGCGCTTTGGCCACTTCGGCGTATTCCCTTATGGCACGAACAACGGAGTACCGCCGTTCAAGGGGACGAGCATCAACGCCGTCATCGCCGCGTCGCGCCGCGGCGGCGGCAAGGACGTCGTCTTCCAGGTCAATCACCCGCGGCTGCCGCAGAACATCGGTTACTTCAACATCATCAACTACGACTCGAAGACGGGGCGCGGCTCGAGCAACATTCCGCAGTTCGACACGCTCGAGGTCTACAACGGATACGAGCTGCACCGCCGCGAGCTGACCGAGCGCGTCATCGAAGATTGGTATTCGCTCCTCAACATCGGGCGAAGGATCCCCGCCACCGGCTCGAGCGACTCGCACCGCATCCAGTACCAGTGGGCGGGGTATCCCCGCACCTTCGCGATCGTGGACCCGCGCGCGGCGGGCGACGGCGGCGGACCGATCGACGTGAAGGAGGTCGTCGCCGCGATCAAGAAGGGGCGGAGCATCGTCTCGAGCGGCCCCGTCGTCGACTTCGAGCTCGTCGAGGGCGGACGCAGCGCGCGCCCGGGCGAGGAGCTCCCGCGCGGCGGCGCCCTGACCGCGCGGCTCAAGGTCCGCGCCGCGCCGTGGCTCGACGTCACGTCGGTCGAGATCCTCGGCGGGACGACCCCGCCGCCGCCGAGCACCCACGGCATGAACGCGGCGTCGACGGTCTCGCTCTTCAAGGCCGCGGTGCAGTCCAAGCCCCTCCAGCTCGGGCGCGAAGAGGGGACCCTCGAGGAGGCGCAGGCGCGCACGCTGCGCTTCGAGCAGGAGATCCCGATCAGCGTCCCCGAAGGCACGCACTGGGTCATCGCCATCGCCCGCGGCGAGCGCCCGATGGACGACGCGCTCCCGTTCATGCCCATTCAGCCGCTCGCCTTCACGAATCCCGTCTATATCGCGCACTGAGCACCGGAACCCTCGATGAAGAGACTCTCCCCACTCGTCACGACGCTCCTGCTCTCCGCGTGCGGCAGCGATCCGGAGGCCGTCTACGTCCCGCTCGACGCGTCGTCGTCGTCGTCGTCGTCGTCGTCCTCGTCGTCGTCCTCCTCCTCGTCAGGCCAGATCGAGCCCGAGCCGGACGCCGGGCACGACGCGGGGCCGCCGTTCGGGTATCCGCGGCGCGTGCTCCGGCCGACGAACGGCGAGGCCATCGGCGTGATCGGCGTCACGCGCGGTCCGTCGCCGCACGTCGTCTACTACTTCAACACGAGCGGCGACGACTTCGATCTCGAGGCGGTCCCCGTCGTGGGCGGCCCGCCGATCGTGCTCCAGGCGAAGATCGGCGGCGAGGACTTCGCGTACGTGACCGGCGGCGTGGTCGCCTGGTACAGCGGGACCGACGCGCAAGGCATCGCCGACGCGATCCACATCTGGACGCCCGAGAACGGCACGAAGACGGTCGACACGCTCACCCACGACGCGTTCGTGTTCGGGAGCCGCGACGGCACGCGCGTCGCGTTCAGCGTCGACGCGACGGAGGACGCGACCGACATCGCGGTGACGACGACGGCGGAGCCGACCGCGACCGCGCCCGCGCTCACGGGCGCGAACGCGATGAACTGGGCGGCGAACCTCCAGGGCTGCTTCGGCTCGCTCGGCTTCGTCGGCGATCGCTTCATCGGCGCGTATTGCACGGGCGTCTCGCCGACCACGACGCAGCCGCGGCTCGTCACCGTCGATCCGACCGGCCCCGCCGTCCTGCGCGTCGACGACGCCGTGCCGGCGAACGACATCTTCGCCGACTGGCGCTCCGACCCGACCGGCACCAAGATCCTCGTCACGACGCCGGCGTTCGAGGGGCGGCTCCTCGTCGCCGACGGGCCCACCACGACGAGCGGCTCGATCGGCGTCTTCGACGGCGCGGTGGTCACCGGCGCCGGGCTCGTCGTCTTCAACGCCGGCGGCCTCCTCAAGAAGGCGACGTTCGCGGAGACGCCCGAGGTCACGACGATCCTGCCCGACGTCACGACCGCGGAGCTGATCGCGGTGGTGAAGGACCACGCGATCTACAGCACGCAGCGGAGCGGCGACACGAGCGACCTCCACGTCGTCGACGTCACGAGCGCGACCCCGACGCCGTCCGTCATCCTCGCGCCGACGACGGGCACGTTCCGCAGCTCCACCGGCGACGGCTCGCGCCTCCTCTTCTTCTCTCCGCTCGGGTCGACGACCGGTCACCTCAAGTCGGTCCCGCTCGCCGGCGGCGCGTCGCTGAGCCTCGATCCGAGCTCGCTCGGCGCGGTCTCGGCCGACCTCGGCAGCGGCGTCCTCACGCTCACGTCCATCGCCGCCGTGACTCCGGGCGCGCCGCCCCGGCGCTTCGTCTTCAAGTACGTCGACGCCGCGAAGGGCGGCGCGCTCGAAGACGCGGTCTCCTTCGTCACCCGCGCCGACTTCGGCATCATCAGCGGCAAGACGTTCGTCTTCACCGACCTCGACGTGGGCTTGTTCGCCGTGGACCTCCCGTGAACACGACGTTCGGGCGCTACCGCCTCCTCGAGAGGCTCGGCCAAGGCGGCATGGCCGAGGTCTTCAAGGCCAAGAGCTACGGCGTCGAGGGCTTCGAGAAGGTCGTCGTCATCAAGCGCATCCTCCCCGAGCTCGCCCAGTCGGAGGAGTTCGTCTCGATGTTCATCCACGAGGCGAAGCTCGCGGTGCGCCTCTCGCACGCGAACGTCGTGCAGGTGTTCGACCTCGGCCTCGCCCCCGGCACCGTGCACGGCGGGATGCCGACGCCCGACGCCTACTACATGGCGATGGAGTACGTGAACGGGCTCGACCTCGCCACGCTCCTCGCGCGCTGCCGGCGCTCGCAGACGCAGGTCCCGATCGAGATGGCGGTCTACGTCGCGGCCGAGGTCGCGAAGGGCCTCGACCACGCGCATCGCCGCCGCGACGAGCAGAACCAGCCGCTCAACATCGTCCACCTCGACGTGTCGCCGCAGAACGTCCTCCTCTCGCTCGAGGGCGAGGTGAAGGTCACCGACTTCGGCATCGCGAAGGCGCGCGGCGCGCTCGAGGCGGCGGAGGTGGAGGACACGCGCTCGCACCGGCTCCAGGGCAAGTACGGCTACATGAGCCCGGAGCACGCGTCGGGCGACGCGATCGACGCGCGGAGCGACCTCTTCTCCCTCGGCGCGGTGCTCTACGAGATGCTCACCGGCGTGAACCCGTTCACCGCGCCGACGTCGTTCGAGACGCTGCGCCGCGTGCAGGCCTGCGAGTACCCGCCGCTCGAGCTCCTCCGCGCCGACATCCCCGCCGAGCTCGTCACGATCGCGAAGATGGCGCTCGCGAAGGAGCCGAACGATCGCTTCGCCGACGCGGGCCGCATGTACGAGGCGCTCCTGTCGTTCCTCTACTCGCAGCGCCGGCGCTTCAGCGCGCACGATCTCGCCGACTTCCTCGGCAGCTTCCGCGCGCCGGAGGAGACCGCGCCGAACGTCGTCCTCGACGCGGAGCAAGGCCCGTCGCAGGAGCGCACCCCGGTCGAGGTCCCCGCCTCGCGCCGCGATCTCCCGTCCGTCACGAAGGTCGAGGTCGCGGGGCCCGTCGTCGACGTCGAGCGCGCGGCGGAGCTCGGCGAGCGCCGCGAGGTCACCGCGCTCGCGATCGAGCTGCCCGCCCCGCGCGGCGCGTCGCTCCCGCCGGCGGGGGAGGGGACGTCGCTCGGCGAGCGCGCGGCGGAGACGATCACGCGCTACGGCGGCCGCGTCGTCACGCGCGAGGTCGAGCAGATCACGGCCCTGTTCGGGGTGGACGATCCCGACGGACGCGACACCGAGATCGCGACGCGCTGCGCGCTCGTCGTCCTCCGCTCGCTCGCGGGCGCGCGCCAGCCGAGCGCGGGCCTCCACGTCGGGCGCATCCACGTCTCGAGCGACGGTAAGCCGACCGAGGACGAGCGGCTCACCGCGCTCGTCGCGACCGCGCGCGACCTCGCCCGCGTGCGCGAGGGCATGTGCGCGATCAGCGCGTCGGCGATGCGGCAGGTCCGCAACCTCTTCGTCTTCGACACGCTCGCGGAGTCGCGCCCCGGCGTGAGCGCGACGACGACGCTCCTCGTGAAGGAGGTGCGCGGCACGAGCGAGGCGTTCGGCAAGTTCGTCGGCCGCCGCGACGAGCTCCGCGTCGTCGGCGAGATGCTCGCCTCCGCGACGCGCCGCACCGCGAGCGTGCTCACCGTCCGCGGCGATCACGGCACCGGCAAGTCGCGCCTCCTCTACGAGGTCGAGCGCCGCTTGCAGAAGGGCGGTTACAACGTCGGCTGGTACCTCGCGACGTGCCTGCCGCGCGGCACCGACCTCCCGCTCTCCGGCATCCAGGGCATGCTCCAGACGCTCTGCGGGATCGCGGAGGGCGACGCCGAGTCGCGCATCCGTCAGGTCGGCCCGCGCCTCCGCGCGCTCGGCCTCCAGGACGACGAGGTCTCCGCCGTCCTCGCGACGCTCGGCGCGGCGAGCTCGGGGAAGCGGCCGCCCGCGGCGGGCAACGCGAAGGGCGTCCTCGCGAACGCGTTCACGCGCATCGTGCAGCGCCTCTGCGAGGACCGCCCGCACGCGTTCGCGTGGGACTCCGCCGGCTCGATGGACGCCGACAGCTACGCGCTCCTCGACAAGGTACTCGCGCGCATCCCGCAGGCGCGCGCGCTCATCGTCCTCTCCGCCCGCGCGGGGTTCAGCCATCCGCTCGAGAAGCTCGCGTCGCACACGCGGCTCGATCTCACCGACCTCAAGCCGGAAGAAGCGGAGAAGCTCGTCGCGGTGCGCCTCGGCGTGAGCCGCGTGCCGCCCGAGCTCCTGCGCTTCGTGCGCGAGCGCGCGGGCGGCCATCCGCAGATGATCGAGGAGGTCCTGAAGGCGCTCACCGAGGCGCGCGCCGTCACCGCCGCCGACGGCAGCGTAGTGACGATGAAGCTCGTCGGGCAGGACCTCTCCCTCCCGAAGACGCTCCGCGGCCTCGTCGCGTCGCGCATCGCGCGCCTCGATCCGCGCGCGCGCGCGATCTTGCAGTCCGCGGCCGTGCTCGGCGATCCGCTCAACGCGGCCGTGCTCGGGCAGATGACGAACGCGGAGATGGTCATCCTCGACAAGTCGCTCGCGGTCCTCAAGGACCACGGCTTCCTCGTCCAGACCGGCCCGCTCGAGCTCCGCTTCGCCTCGCCGACCGTGCGCGAGGTCGTCGTCGACGCGCTCACGGCCGAGGCCGCGCGCGAGATGCACGCCGCCGCCGGCCTCGCGCTCGAGAACGCGCTCGGCGCCCAGGGCGCGGAGCCGGCCCACCCCGCCGAGCACTCCGCCCGCATCGCGACGCACCTCTACTCCGCGGGCGAGCGCGATCGCGCCGCGCTCTGGTTCGCGCGCTCCGCCGAGCGCCGGCTCGAGGCGGGGCAGTACGACTCCGCGACGCGCGACTTCGCGCGCGCGATCGAGCTCTCCGATCTCTCGACCCGCGACGCGGAGGTGGTGCTCGGCTGGTTCGGCGGGCTCGCGAAGTCGGTGCCGTTCACGGGCGCGATGCCGGAGGCGCTCGAGATCTGCGAGGCCGTGATCGCGCGCGTCGATCAAGGCTCGCCCGCCGGCACGCCGGAGGGCGATCGCCGCCGCGTCCGCGTGCGCATCGACGCGGGGCGCATCCTCGGCACGGTCCACCTCTTCGACGCCGCGCGCGCGCAGCTCACGAGCGCGGAGGCGATCGCGCAGCGTCACGCGGAGCTCGTGAAGTCGGCGCTCGTCGCGGCGGCGGAGCTCGCCGGGCGGCAGGGCGACTTCAAGCGCTCGCTGACGCTCCTCGAGCGCCTCCAGACCGCGCTCGGCACCTCGAACGACGAGCCGGAGAAGAAGGCGGAGGAGCACAAGCTCCTCGTGAGCCTCGTCCAGGCGAACGCGGCGACGGGCGATCACGCGGCCGCGATGCGCCACTTCGAGCGCGCGTGCGCGGTCCTCCCCGACGAGCCGACCGCGATCTGCGAGCGGCACAAGCTGAAGGCGCTCATCGACTACTTCGCGCGCGACTTCCGCGCCGCCGCGCTCGACTCGGAGAAGGCGATCGACTGCGCGCGCGGCCTCGGCCTGCAGTACGAGGTCGCGATCAACCTCCACAACCTCGCCGACGCGCTCGTCGTCCTTCAGGACTACCCGCGCGCGTACGGCGCGCTGAAGCAGTCGGTCGCGCTCTGCGACGAGCTCGGCTACGAGCGCCTCGCGAGCCACAACCGCATGTTCCTCGCGTTCCTCGACGCGCTCGCGGGCGATCCCGACGCGGACAAGATCCTGATGCAGGGGATCCGCTACGCCGAGTCGAACGACTTCACGTGGGACGTCCTCGGCGGGCGCCAGCTCCTCGCCCGCCTCCACGTCCAGCGCGGCGACGCGGACGCCGCGCGCCTCGAGTACCAGAAGCTCCGCGACCTCGCGCGCGCCGCCGGCAACCGCCTCATCGCCGACGACTGCGGCACCGCCCTCCGCGCGATGGGCGCGCCGGTCAGCTACCCGCCGCCGCCGATGCCGCCGGGCGAGAGCTGAGCCTCGTCACGCTCAGCACTTGCACGGTACGTCCGGCAGCCCGCCTTCCTTGCACTGCGCCGCCTTGAGGTCGGTGATGCACTTGTCGACCTCCTCGTCGGTGCAGACGGACGGGTTGTCGAGGTCCTCCTTGCGCTTCTCCTTCACTCCGTCCTTCGTCCTCTTGATGCAGTCGTCGTCGCCGCCGGGGTATGCCTGCAGGTACTTCTCCTCTCCGTAACACTCCCTGCCCTTCGCGCAGATCGCGGGCGTCGTCTTGTCGATGACCTCCTCGGCGGAGGGGTTGGGAGAGCACGCGACGAGGAGCGGAAGGAGGAGGACGGTGGAGCGGGAGAGTGTCTTTTGCATGATGCCTCAGTGTTGGTTCAGGAGATCGATCGCGAGGAGCGAGAGGTTCGTGTAGTCCGTCTTCTGCAGCAGCCGGCGGACGTGCGTCTTGAAGGTGTTGTGCGCGATGCCGGTCTCTTCGATGTAATCTGCACGCGTCTTGCCGCGGACGGCGAGCTCGAGGATCTCGACCTCGCGGCTCGAGAGGTTCCAGCGCTGGCGCGCCTGCTCGCAGATCGCGTGCGCGCGGTCGTGCGTCTTTCGCCGGACCGCCTCCGCGACGAAGGGCGCGAGCTCGCTCGAGCCGCACGGCTTGCTCACGAAGCGCGCGTCGAGCGTCGCCGCGGAGTTCACCGTCTCGTGGTCCATCGCGCCGGAGAGGACGACCGCCGGCGCGGCGATGCCTCGCCCGCGGAGGTTCGCGAGGAAGTCGAGGCCGGAGCCGTCACCGAGCCGCACGTCGATGAGGAAGCCGTCCCACTCCTTGCTCAGCTCGCGCTCCGCCGTCGCTCGCGACGGGGCCTCGATGCACGCGCCGTAACGGTTCAGCATCTGCCTCAACGCACGGCGCACGAGCGTGTCGTCGTCGACGATGAGAAAAGAGAGTCCCCCCATAATTGTCGCAGACTACCCCAATGCGGCGCCCGTGCTAAGCACGCGTTGATGCTCGACGCCGTTCGGAAGGCCTGCCTCCCGGCCATCTGGTCGCAGGGGGTCAAGCTCGCGCGCGAGAACGCCGTCGCGCGCACCTCCGAGAGCGACGGTGAGGCGACGTTCCGCGTTCGCGCCGCCACGCACCCCGTCGCACCGACCGTCACGCTCTACTTCGAGGACGAGGAGTGGTCGTGCGACTGCGGCGGCAAGGTCGATCCGTGCCCGCACGTCGCCGCCGCTGCGATCGCGCACGAGAGCTTGCCGAAGGGCGCGAGCGCCGCCGCCGAGAGCGCGGCCGCCACGATCGGCTATCGCCTCGCCGCGCGCGACGGGCGGCTCACGCTCGCGCGCGTCATCGTCCGCGCCGGCAAGCCGGACGAGCCGATCCGTGGCTCGGTCGCCTCCGATCCGTTCCGGATCAAGAACCGCGATCTCGCGCCGACGCACGACGACGTCCGGATCGATCGCGTCGTCGCGTCGACGTCGCGCGATCAGGTCCCGCTCGAGCGCATGAGCGACGTGCTCGACGCGCTGTCGAGCGCGGCCGACGTGACGCTCGACGGCGCGCCGATCCGGACCTCCTCCGAGCGCGTCAAGCCGCGCGCGACGGTGAGCGACGCGCCGAACGGCGGCTTCACGCTGAAGGTCGAGAAGGACCCGCGCGTCGAGGCCGTCGTCGCGCTCGGCGTCGCGAAGGTGAGCTCGATCCTCCGGCCCCTCGGCGAGACGTCGACGACGGGCGAGCGGCTGGAGCGCCTCCCGCTCGTGCGGACGTTCGCGCGCAACGAGGAGACCGAGCTCGTCACCCGCGTCATCCCCGAGCTCGAGAAGTCGATCGAGGTCACGATCGCGACGACACGCCTCGCGAAGAAGTCCGTCCACGCGCGCCCCCGCATCGAGCTCGACCTCTCGCACGTCGAGGGCCACACGCTGAGCGTCCTCCCGCTCCTCGTCTACGGCGATCCTCCGATCGCGCGCGTCGACGGCGATCAGGTCGTCTCGCTGAAGCGCGGCGGCGACGTGCCGGTCCGCAAGCTCGATCAGGAGCGCGCGCTCGTCCAGCGCCTCCGCGCGGAGCTCGATCTCGTGCTCGGCCGCCGCGTCCATTTCCAGGGCGCGGAGGCGACGCGCTTCGCCGCCCGCATCCGCGCGTTCCAGGACCTCGTCGGCGAGCACGAGCACGCGGAGGTCTTCGAGGGCGCGCCGCTCCACGCGCGCCTCGTCGTCACCGACGACGGCGCGTTCGACGTCGAGCTCGAGAGCGAGGTCGTCGACGACAAGACGGGGCAGCGCAAGAAGGCGGACCTCGCGCTCGTCCTCCGCGCGTACAAGGACGGGCTCGACGTCGTGCCGCTCGACGGCGGCGGCTGGGCGCCGCTCCCCGCGGGCTGGCTCGCGCAGCACGGCGCGCGCGTCGCCGATCTCCTCGCCGCGCGCGATCCCGAGACGAAGAAGCTCCCGCGCGCTGCCTTCGTCGATCTCGCCGCGCTCGCCGACGCGCTCGGAGAGCCGCGCCCCGCGGTGACGAGCAAGCTCGCGCCGGTCCTCGACGGGTTCGAGGGGATCCCGAAGGCGGCGCTGCCGGCGGACCTCCACGCGACGCTCCGCGACTACCAGGCGCGCGGCGTCGACTGGCTCGCGTTCTTGCGCGGCGCGGGGCTCGGCGGCGTGCTCGCAGACGACATGGGCCTCGGCAAGACGCTGCAGGCGATCTGCGCGCTGCCGGCGGGCAGGCGCGCGCTCGTCGTCTGTCCGAAGAGCGTCGTCTACAACTGGCAGGCGGAGCTCGCGCGCTTCCGCCCCGGCCTCTCGGTCCACGTGTTCCACGGCCCGACGCGCGCGCTCGATCCGAAGGCCGACGTCACGCTCACGACCTACGCCGTGCTCCGGATCGACGCGGAGCTCCTCGCGAAGGAGAGCTGGGACACCGTCGTCCTCGACGAGGCGCAGGCGATCAAGAACGAGGCGAGCCAGACCGCGCGCGCGGCCTTCGCGCTCTCGGCCGACTTCAAGCTCGCCCTCTCCGGCACCCCGGTCGAGAACCGCCTCGAGGAGCTGTGGAGCGTGATGACGTTCGCGAACCCCGGCCTCCTCGGCGGGCGCGCGAGCTTCCAGGATCGCTATGTGTCCCCGATCGCGAGTCACGACGAGGACGCGGCCGCGCGGCTCCGCGCGAAGATCCGTCCCGTCGTCCTGCGGCGGATGAAGCGCGACGTGCTCCCCGAGCTCCCGCCGCGCACGGACGTCGTCCTCCACGTCGAGCTCGATGAGGAGGAGCGGATCGTCTACGACGCGGTGCGCGCGGCGACGAAGAAGGAGCTCGCGGCGAAGCTCGCCGAGGGGGCTGGGGTCCTCGCCGCGCTCGAGGCGCTCCTCCGTCTGCGCCAGGCCTCGTGTCACTCCGCGCTCGTGCCGGGACAGAAGGCGGAGGGCTCCTCGAAGGTGGAGGCGCTCCTCGGCGCGCTCGAAGACGCGGCCGCGGGCGGACACAAGGCGCTCGTGTTCTCGCAGTGGACGAGCCTCCTCGATCTCGTCGAGCCGCACCTTCGCGCCGCCGGCATCCGCTTCACGCGCCTCGACGGCTCGACGAAGGACCGCGGCGCGGTCGTCGACGCGTTCCAGGATCCGAGCGGACCGCCCGTCCTCATCGCGTCGCTCAAGGCGGGCGGCACCGGCCTCAACCTCACCGCCGCCGATCACGTCTTCCTCCTCGATCCTTGGTGGAACCCCGCGGCCGAGGATCAGGCCGCCGATCGCGCGCATCGCATCGGGCAGGACCGCCCGGTGATGGTCTACCGCCTCGTCGCGAAGGACACGGTCGAGGAGCGGATCCTCGCGCTGCAGGAGAAGAAGCGCGCGCTCGCCGACGTCGCGCTCGGCGAGGCCGGCGCCGCCGCCGGCGTCACGCGCGAGGACCTGCTCGCGCTCCTCGAGTGAGTCTTCTTGCTCTCCCGCCGGGGTCTCTCCGCGCGCGGGGCGCGCTCCGCCGCCCCGGGCCCCCGAGAGGGCGGGAGTCGCGGGGCTGCGGAAGAAATGACTATTCTCGGCTCGTGCGCGGGGTGGAAGAATACGGGCCGTCGTGGCCGTCGGGGCGTCCACCAAGAAGAAGCGGGTGCGGCCGGAGCTCGCAGCTCCGGTCGGGCTCGCCGCGGCGCGCCTGGCGGCGGGCGTCGACGAGCTGGTCCTGTTCACGTGGCCGGGCTCGCGCGACTCCGATCCGTCCGGCGTCACGCTCAGCCGCGCGGAGCGTGAGGTGCTCGCGGGCGTCGTCCGCGGCGCGTCGAACCGCGAGATCGCGCGCGCGCGCTTCGTCTCCGAGCGCACCGTCGCCAACCAGGTCGCGAGCGTCCTCCGCAAGGTCGGGGCGCGTTCGCGTTACGAGCTCATTCGGCGCTTCGCGGAGACATGATCGCCGGTGACCGTCGCGCGTCGCGGATCGTCGAGGCGGCCTACCGCTGGGCGCCGACCGACGAGGCGTGGCTCTCGGGCATCGCGGACGCCGCGTCCGCGCTCGACGTCGGCGGCGGCGTGGCCGCGTACATCGTCGCGCTGCGCGGCAAGCCGTGCCTGACCGCGCGCGCGGTGAGCGGCGCCGCCGCGTCCGACGTCGACGCGATCGCGGCGCTGACGTCGTCGTTCTCTCCGCGCCTCGCGCGCGCGATCTACGAGCCGACCGAGTTCGCGGGCAACGCGGCGCACCGGCTCGAGCGCCTCGTGGCCGCGTTCGGCACGACGCGCACGGAGGTGGAGGACCGCGCCGGCTGCGCGTTGCCGGCGATGTGGGCGCTCATCGGCGGCGACCCGCGGCGGCGCGCGGTGAACGTCGCCGTCTTCGGCGCCGGCCGCGTCACGGCGACCGACCCATACCCGAAGCGCCGCATCGCCCGCCGCCTCGGCCTCGTCGCCGCCCACCTCGGCGCCGCCCTCCGCCTTCGCGACACCCTCGCACCCCCCGCCACCACGACGCGCCGCCGCGCCGCCGCGCCGCCGGCCGAGTCGGCGCTCCGCGCGAGCGGCCGCGTCGCCGTGCCGCCGGCCGCGGGCGACGCTGCGACGGAGGCGGTGCTTACGCCGAGCGGGCGCGTCGTTCATGCGGTGGGGGCGGCGGTGTCGCATCGTCGCGAGCTCGCTGCCGCGGTGCAGCGGATGGAGCGCGCGAGGTTGCGTCGCACGTCGGACGCGGAGGCGCTCGAGCTCTGGCGCGCCCTCGTCGCCGGTCGATGGTCGATCGTGGAGATCGACGAGCGCGACGGGAAGCGCCTCCTCCTCGCGCGCAAGAACACCATCGACGGCCACGAGCTGGCGACGCTGGACGACCTCGAACGCGACGTGGTCTGGCTCGTCGCGATGGGCCACTCGCTCAAGTACGTCGCCTACGAGCTCGGCATCTCCGTCCAGACGGTGACCCGCCGCCTCGGCCACGCCCTCCGCGCCCTCGGCGTCGCCAGCCGCCGCGACCTCGTGCGCTTCTTCGCCGGCCAGCGCGCGTGACGCCGGGGTGTTGCGACTTTCGACGACGGGCGCCGCGCCGCTCGAGGGGACGGTGTGCGCGGTGCGCCGCGCGAAATCGTCTCTATACTTCCTCGGGTGCGTCGGCTCTTGCTCGGCGGTCTGGTCTCGGTCCTCGCGCTCACCGCTTGCGAGCGGCCGTACCTCGGGAAAGACGGCAAGGTCTATTTCCCGGAGAAGGGCCTCCACGGCGCGTCCGTCATCACCGAGAACGGCGTCGAGTTCCACGATCGCCTCGACGTCCCCGAGCGCGTCGTCTCGAAGGACCCGAACGAGCCGTGGCGCGCGCCGCTCGGCTTCATCCTCCCCGCCGACGGGCGCTTCACGCAGACGAGCAAGCCCCACGTCCTCGCGACGCCGGGGCTCGCGATCGTCGTGCGCGCGAGCGACACGCGCGTGCCTTCGTGGGGCGGCGAGGTCCTCGTCCGCGTCGACGTCATCGCGCCGGCGGCGGAGGGCACCGCGCGCTGGGGCGAGAACGTCGCGATCGTGTTCGACGGCACGAGCCCCGACACGACCGCCCTCGCCGACGTCGCGCTCGAGCGCCTCGCCGGTCGCGACCGCGTGTCGATCGTCGACGCCCGCGGCGCGCGCATGGTCGTCCCCGCGATGCCCGCGTCGAACCGATCGATGGCCGTCGCCGCGCTCGGGACGCAGATGCGCGGAGCCTCGCGCGCGCCGCGCAACCTCCCCGCCGCGATCGCCGCCGCCGGCCGCGCCGTCGCCGGCGCGAACGTCAACCAGCGCGTCCTCTTGCTGACCGATCAGGGGCTCGGCCCGGCCGACGCCGCCGCCGTCGAGCAGCTGAAGCAGCGCGGCGTCCACGTCGCCGTCGTCTCGACGCGCGGCGCCCTTGACCTCGACGAGCGGAGCGAGCAGGTCCGCGAGGCGATCCCGGCCGCGGGCATGACGATGTTTCGCAGCGTCTCGCTCACGTTCGAGGGGACCCCCGCGCCGTCGCACGTGATCGAGGTGTCGGGCGGCGAGGCGGTCTGGCGCCTCGACGCGGGCGAGGTCATCCTCGGCAACGTGCGCGCGGGCGAGGCGCGCACCGAGATCCTCCGCGTCACCGTGCCGGCGTGGGTGCCGAACGAGAAGTTCCACTTCACCGTCACCGCCCGCGTCGACGACCTCACCTGGGGCGGGCCGCGCGAGTTCTCCGCCGAGGTGCCGTGCGTCTACGACGACGACATCGAGCGCATCGCGAAGTCGCGGCACGGCGACGTCATCGCGTACGCGTCGGCGATGGCCACGCTCCGCCGCATCGATCGCGCGTTCGCGGGGCAGGAGGTCACCCGCGCCGGCGGCCTCCGCAAGATCGCCGAGATGCACGCGCGCTCGATGCAGCTGCTCGCGCGCGACACCCGCGACTTCGCGACGATCGAGCAGGCCGACATGCTCGCCGCGCTCCTCAACGCGACGCGGCCATGAGCGACGTGAGCGATCAGAAGTTGCAGAACTGCGTCATCGCCTCGTAGGTGCCCTGCATCTGCTCGGTCTGCGCGTTGTAGAAGAGCGGCGACGCGCGCCCGCCACCGGCGATGCCGTTCTCCTCCGGCAGGCACCAGAACTGGATGTCCGACGGCGCCTCGCCGGTCTCGAGGTCGTAGTCGAGCGGCCCCGACGCGCCGTTGAAGTCGAAGCCCTGGCCCGCGCTCAGCTTCTGGAACGCGGTGTTGATGTTCGTGAACCCGACGTCGAGGTTGCCCGCGCCCTTCATCACCTGCTTGGCGAAGCCCTCGGCGATCACCTTGCCCGTGATCGGCTTGTCGCCCGCGGCCACGATCGAGAACGCGATGTTGTAGAGCGCGTCGTACGCGTTCGCCGCGCCGCCGGTCGACGGGGAGGTGCCGTCCGTGACCTTCGCGTTGTAGAGGGTCTGGAATTTCAGGAAATTCGTGTTGCTCGTCCCGGGGATCGTCCCGACGATCCGCCTTCGCAGGTTGCCGTTCGAGTAGTCGGGCGTATCGGGGTTGCCGTTCGCGATCGCGGTCGCTTCGGAGACGAGGGAGCCGTCGGCGAGGATGTAGCGCGGGCGCGGCGGCGCATCGACGCCGGTGGGCCACTCCTTCTCGATCCCCTTCATCAGCTCGGTCAACGTCTCGGTCGTGCCGAAGAGGAACACGACGTCGGGCCTCATCGTCGCGATGCCGGTGACGGCCTCGGTGTACTTGGGCGTCGCGTCGCCGTAGTCGAACATCGCGAAGTTGCGGGGCGAGCCGATCTGCGCGAGCGCGGCCTTGCCGTTGAAGACGAGCGACTCGCTCACCGACTCCGCGAGCCCGCGCCCGTAGGGGTCGCCCTTGTTCGCGATCGCGACCTTGATGTCGCGCGTGGCGCCGGCGAGGACCTGCTGCTCGAGCCAGGGGAAGAACTTCACGTCGGCCTGCGCCTGGATGACGTCCGAGGGCGAGGTCCGCCAGACGAGCCCGTCGTCCTGCAGGCCCGTGATCGCGACGCTCGTCGCCGACGGGGAGATGAGGAGCGTGCCGGCCGGGATCGTCACGTCGGTCGCGACCTTGATCGTGATCCCGCTGAAGGCGGCGCCGATGATGGCGGGGACCTCGAGGCCCTCGGCGAGGTGCTTCGCCGCGCGCACCGCGACGTCGTCGTCGCTCGCGTCGGTGCAGCCGACGAGGACGAGCGGCCGGCGCGCGGTCGT
This sequence comes from Labilithrix sp., assembly GCA_019637155.1. NCBI lineage: Bacteria > Pseudomonadati > Myxococcota > Polyangiales > Labilitrichaceae > Labilithrix > Labilithrix sp. Next base: position 45,130 of record JAHBWE010000016.1, read on the forward strand.
GCCGGGCCGCGGCGGGAGGTGCCCGTTGCCGCTGAAGTCCTGGATCGCGAGCGCGATCGCGTTCTCGATCGGGACGCCGCTCGTGAGGTCGTCGCCCGTCGTCGGCAGCACCGAGCCGATGATGATCGCGTTGTCGTCCTTGTACGAGCCGACGATCTTCGAGCAGTCCTGCGATTGGAGCGAGACGCAGGCCTGATCGCTCTTGCGGCAGACCCAGAACTCGCCGCGTCCCATGCAGTCTGCATTGACCTTGCACTCGCCCGGGACGCCCGTCTCCGTGATCGGCGCGACGCTGTCCGGGATCGTGCTCGTGTCGGCGACGTCGAGGCCGGAGTCGGGCACGTCCGCGGGCGGCGGTCGGATCGAGAAGTCGTCGACGCCGAGGACGGCGCTGCACGCGAACGTCCCGAGCGCGAGGGCGGCGAAGAGGGCGCGGCGCATCAGAACGTCCCTCGCCAGCTCACGCTGCCCGGACCGAGGCCGAGGCCGGCCGCGCTCTTCATCTTGGGTCCGAAGAGCAGGACCGCGGCGCCGCCGGCGAGGCCGACGCCGCCGACGACGAAGCCGATCGTGCCGATCGTCGCCTCCGTCTGGAGGCGATCGAGGCGGCCTCGCTGATCGGGATCGCACAACCTCTCCGGGCCGCACGACTCGTCGAGGCTCGACTTCGTCCCGAGGCCGAGCGCGCCGGCGACGACGCCGGTGACGAGCCCCGCCGCCCCGACGCCGAGCAGCGACCAGCCGACGACGCGCATCGTGCTCGAGTCCTCGGGCGGCGGCGGAGGCGGTGAATCGATCGGGCGCTCCGGCGGCGGCGCGACGGGAGGGGCGAGGACCGGCGGCGGCGGGGCGTCCGCGGTCGGCTCCGGCTCCGGCGCGAGCTTGATCGTGAGGCGCTCACCCTCCTTGAGCTCGATCGCCTGCGACACCTTCTTGTGTCCGGGCGCGGTCGCCTCGACGACGTGGGGGCCGGGATCGGTCGGTCGATCGATCTCCACGAGCGCGGGCGGGACGAGCTCGCCGTCGATCGTCACCGTCGGCGTGACCCCCGCCGCGACCGTGACCTCGAGGCGGAGCTGCGCGATGCGCGGCATCGTCTCGTCGAGGAGCTTCTGCGCGCGGGCCTTCGCCTGCACGAACGGAGCGGGCGCCTTCGGATCGAGCGGCTCGCGCGTGAGGCGCCGCAGCTGCTCCGCGCCGAGGACGAGGTGGCCGAGCAGGATGTTGCACTCGCCGAGCTTCTCGAGCGTCGTCGGCGCGTGGTGCAGGCGCTCGGCGCGATCGAGCTTCTCGAGCGCGTCCTTGCAGTTGCCGGCCTCGGCGAGGTGGAGGCCCTCCGTCCCGATCGCGCGCGCGGCCGCGATCGCGCTCGGGTCTTCGTCGCCGCGGGCGACGGTGGTGGTGAGGACGAGCGCGATGGTGAGCGCTGCGACGGATGACGTCGGCTTCATCAGTAACCGATGTCGATGATATCCGCTTTCTTCTCCGGGCTGGCGCTCGATACGGTCGAGGACACCGCCGCGGGCTTCGGCTTCGCTTTTGGCGGGAGCGCGCGCACCGGGACCGGCACCAGCGGCGCGCTCGCGCTCGCGCTCGGCTCCGGCGTGACCGGCTCGGCCACCGCGACGGGCGGCTCTTTCTCGGGCGTCGCCGGCGGCGGGATCGCTTGTGCTTGCGCTGGCGGCGTCGCCGGCGCCGGCGTCTCGGCGCGGGTCCGGAGCACGAAGCCTATCCCGACCAGTCCGATGACCATCGCCGCCGCGGCGGCGACGACCTTCGTCTTGCCTCCCTTCGGCGGCGCGTCGGGGAGCGGGTCGCCCGCGATCGTGATCGCGGCGTTGGTGGGGTAGAGGCCGCTCGGCAGGCTCGCGGGTGGCGGGGCGACGAGGTACGCGCCGCTCGCGGCGGCGGGGAGCGAGCCGGTCGAGAGCGCCGACGGGAACGAGCTGTTGAAGCGGACCGACGCGGGCTCCGCCATGCCCGCCGCGACGAGCACCTCGCCCGCGCGCTCGGCGCAGATGCGCGCGCGCTTCGGCGCGAACGGCAGGAGATCGAGCGCGACCTCCGCGACGTTCTGGTACCGCTTCTCCATGTCCTTCTCGAGGCAGCGCTCGATGACGCGCATCAGGTCGGGAGGGAGGTCGTTCCGGTACTTCACGATCGGCGTCGTCGGCTGCTCGAGGATCGCGGCGCAGAGCTCGGTGATCGTGTCGGCGACGTAGGGCAGCGCGCCGGTGAGCGCCTCGTAGAGGACGACGCCGAGCGACCAGATGTCGGTGCGCGGATCGACCTGCTCCGGCGAGCGCACCTGCTCCGGCGACATGTAGAGCGGCGTGCCCATCATGTTCTGCGTCTTCACGAGCGGGATGCTGCTCGAGAGGAAGTTGCCGGTCAGCGCGACCTTCGAGATGCCGAAGTCGAGAACCTTGATCGAGCGCATGCCGTTCCGGACCTCGACGAAGAGGTTCTCCGGCTTGATGTCGCGGTGGACGATGCCCTTCGCGTGCGCGACGGCGAGCGCCTCGCACGTCTGCATGCCCCACTCCGCGACGTCGCGCACCTCGAGCGAGCCGCTCTCCGCGATGATGCTCGCGAGGTCGCGGCCTTCGAGGAACTCCATGACGAGGAACGGCACGCCCTCGGGGGTGCGGCCGACGTCGAACACGGTCGCGACGTTCTCGCTCTTGATCGAGCAGGCCGCCTTCGCCTCGAACATGAAGCGGCCGACGACGTCGCTCCGCTCGAGCATCTCTTTCCGCAGGAACTTCAGCGCGACGCGGTCGCCGAGCTCCACGTTCTGCGCCGCGACGACGATGCCGACGCCGCCTTCGCCGATCAGCTTCTCGACGAGGTATTTCCCATTGATGACGGTTCCGACGGTGGGATAACCCGCCGGCGTGGTGGCTGCCCCGCTTTGCGGCGCAGCCGTCATCAGCCCTGCAGCTCGACGGCGAGACCGTATTGCCAGCCGTCACTCTGCTTGCGCGAGTGAACGACGCGAGCCTCGAACGGCACCTGCCACCCGTCGCCGACGAGGCCCTTCACGGTCTCGCCCTGTTCGAGGAGCTGGGTCGCGCGGTCGGCCTCCTCGGGCGACCACAGGAGCATGCCGATCTCGGAGTAGTTCAGCGTCTCGAGCTTGATGTCGCCGCGCTTGGCGTGGTGGATGGTGACGGGGACCGCGCCGAGGAAACGCACCGCCGCGCGGCGCGAGGTCTTGTCGCGGAGGAACGCCGGACGGAGCCCGGTCTTGCGTGGCACGGAGTAGATGCGATGGCTCGGGAGCTCGATCGCGGTGAGGAAGCCGCCGTACGCGCAGGCGGTGTCGACGTTGATGCGCGCGGCGCTGACCTCCACCGCGTTCACCGGCGTGTGGCCGTGGACGATGCGCTTCTCCCACCTCCGGCTGCTGTTGATGAAGGAGCGCCGGATCCACAGGAGCTCGTCGCGGTCGCGCACCGGATCGAGCTCCTTCAGCGCGATGTCGGGGACGCCGGCGTGGACGAAGAAGTGGTCGTCGGTCTCGTGCCACAGCTTCAGCTCTTCGAGGAAGGCGATGTGCGACTTCGGAACGACCCACTCGCCGTGCTCGTCGGCGAAGTCGGCGAGCGTGCTGGATCCGCCGTTGAGGATGAAGCGCGCGACGCGCTGCGGGTTCGATCCGTCGAGGAACTCCCGCAGCATCTCCTCGTGGTTGCCGGAGAGGGTCACGAAGTTGAACTTCTGCCGCCACTCCATGAGCGTCTCGAGGACGCGCCTGCTGAACGGCCCGCGATCGATGTAGTCGCCGAGCATGACGACGGTCGAATCGTCCTTGAGCGGCAGCATTCCGAGCAGCTCTTCGAGCTCCTCGACGCAGCCGTGGACGTCGCCGATCGCGAACACCGCCATTCGACGAACGATAGCGGAAAGCCGCTCGCTGCGGGCCGCTTTCGCACGCTCGCGATGTCAGCCGGTGTGGGCTAGCTCGGCGACCAGCGCTCCGTGCAGCGCGCCGTTCGTGACGACGATGCGGCCGCGCTCGAGGAAGGCGGCGCCGCCCGTGAAATCCGTGACCGTGCAGCCCGCCGCGCGCGCGATGGCAGCTCCACCTGCCACGTCGTAGGGGTTCACCTTGCGCTCCCAGTAGCCGTCGTACGTACCGTCGGCGACGAGGCACACGTCCATCGCCGCCGATCCGCAGCGCCGGATCGCGAGGCACTTCTTCTTGATCGTCGTGAACGCGGCGAAGTTGTCGTCGTCGCTCGTACGGCGATCGTAGGGGAACCCGGTCGCGAGGTAGGCCTCGGCGATCGCGGCGGTGCGGCTCGGGGCGCAGGCGCTCTCGGTCGCGGGCAGGAACGCGCTCGCGAACGTGTGGCGTCGCGCCGAGCGCTCGCCGTTCGCCGCGGTCCAGCCCGACCACTCGACGCCGAGCGCCGGAGCAAGGACGAGGCCGAGGACCGGCGCGCCGCGCGCGACGAGCCCGATCGAGATGCACCAGAAGGGGTGACCGTGCACGAAGTTGGTCGTCCCGTCGATCGGGTCGACGTAGAAGCCGACGCCGTTCTCGAGGTCGCCGCCTCCTTCTTCGCCGACGAACGCATACGGCAGCTCGGACGTCAGGCGCTGCCGGAGGAGCGCCTCGCTCGCGCGATCGTACTCGGTCACGAGGTCGATCGCGCCTTTGTGCTCGACCGCGACGTGGCGCCGGAACCCGTTGCTCACGAGCTTCGCTGCTTCCATCGCCGCCGCGCGCACGACGCCGAGCGCGCGCGCCAGCTCGTCCGGCGTCATTTCGCGCCGAGCGCGTGGAGGAGGCGCTCGTGGAGGCCGCCGAAGGCGCCGTTCGAGAGGAGGGCGACGACGTCGCCGGGCTTCGCCTCGCGCACGAGCGTGTCCGCGATCGCGTCGATGCTCGGCGCGGCGGTCGCGCCTTCGCCGATCGCGGCGGCGATCCGCGCGACGTCGAGGCGCTCGGCTTCGGGGATGTTCGCGCGCCCGAGCGGGGCGAAGAGCACGCGATCGGCGGCGCGGAACGCGGTCTCGTACTCGATCTGATGGATGTTCCGGCACGCCGTCGCGCTGCGCGGCTCGAAGACGGCCCAGAGCTTGCCGCTCGGATGGCGAGCCCGCAGCGCGCGGAGCGTCTCGTCGACCGCGGTCGGGTGGTGCGCGAAGTCGTCGTAGATCGCGATCTCGTTCGGCCGTCCGATGAGGTCCTGCCGCCGGCGCACGCCCTTGAAGGAGGTGAGGGTGGCGCGCGCCTTCTCGATGTCGACGCCGAACCCCTCCGCGCACGCGGCGAGCGTCGCGAGCGCGTTGCGGACGTTGTGCGCGCCCGGGACCTCGAGCGCGAAGCGGCCGCCGTAGGAGCCGCCGAGGAACAGGTCGAAGGGCGTGACGCCCTCGTCGCCCGGGACGAGCACGGCGAGCCACGTCGGCGTGACGTCGCCGGTGTCGTCGCCGTCGAGCGCATAAAAAGCGGTGCGCGCCTTCGCGTGGGCGCTCACGATCCGGCGCGCGGCGGCGTCGCGCGCGTCGCAGACGACGAGGCCGTCGGGGCCGACGCGCTCGACGAGCTCGCGGAACTGTGCCTCGTAGACGTCGGCCGACGGATAGATGTCGATGTGATCGTGCTCGACGCTCGTGACGATGACGACGCTCTCGGCGTCGACGTAGTCGAAGAACTTCGGCTTCTTGTGCCAGAACACGGCGTCGTATTCGTCGCCCTCGACCACGAACGGGGCCGGCATCGCGGACGCGCCGACGATCTTGCGCTTCGTGCCGCCGAGGCGGGCGCCGCCGTCGAAGTTCTTCGGGAGGCCGCCGATGAAGAAGCCGGGCTCGAGCCCCGCGCGCTCGAGGACCCACGCGCACATCGCGCTCGTCGTCGTCTTGCCGTGCGTCCCCGCGACGACGAGCGGCCGCTTGCCGGTGAGGAAGCGCTCGCGGAGCGCGGCCGACATGCTCGTGCGCGCGATCCCGCGGCGCTCGGCCTCCACCGCCTCGACGTTGTCCCTCCGGATCGCGTTGCCGACGACGACGAGATCGAGGTCGCCGGCGACGTTCTCCGCCTTCCATCCCGGGAGGCAGCGGATCCCCGCCGCCTCGAGCGCGGGGCCCATCGGCGGATCGAACGCGACGTCCGAGCCGCTGACCTCGTGCCCCGCGTCCTTGAGGAGGGTCGCGAGCTGTCCCATGCCGGTGCCGGCGACGCCGACGAGGTGGACCTTCATTCAGTCGCCGACCTTCGTGAACGTGAGCGTGCCCTCCGCGCCTTCGAGCGCGAGGGTGAGGGTGGTGCCTTCGATCACGAAGGCGAGGTCGCCGCCGGGGAGGTCGGCGTTGCACTTGAAGTCGCCGTCGGCGGCGGAGAACTGGAGCCCGCCCGGCACCGCGATGACCCCTTCCTTCGCGTCGATGTCGGCGCTGTCGATGCCGGTGAGGTTCGGCGCGTCGAGGCTCTGGCCCGCGGGCGAGGTGCAGCGCGCGGTCCCGGCGATGTAGTCGTCGGTGAAGCGGAGGCGGAGCGCGATCTGGCCCGTATCGCCGGACTCCTTCGTCTCCCAGACCCCGCGCAGCTTGTCCGGCGTCGCGGGCGGGAGCGGATCGAAGAGCGTCGAGGGATCGGGCGGGGTGCCGCCGGTGGAAGAAGAGGAGGAGGACGACGACGTCGACGACGCTCCTCCGCCCGGTGTGTCGTCGTCGGACGAGCAGGCGAAGAGGAGCGCGAGCGCGGCGGTCGCGGCGACGAGGAGCGTGCGCATGGCGCGCGCACGCTAGCACTCGGCCACGCGCGTCAGAAGTCGATCGAAAAGCAGCGCTCGCGGCCGTCCACGAAGCGCTCCTGGGCGGGCCCTTCGCCCAGGAGGTGCACGTTCGCGTCGCCGTAGAGCGCGCGGATTTCGTCCTCGCCGACGGAGAACGGCGGCGTGGTGGGGTTCGCGTGCTCGAGCGCGACGAGGAGGCCCTTGCTGCCTTTGGCGAGGAGCGCGCGGACGTGCGCGGCGTAGCGCGGCCGCATCTCCGGCGGGAGCGCGATGAGCGCGGCGCGATCGTAGTACCCGTCGACCGGGCCGACGAGCTCGCGCGTCGTCGCGAAGAAGTCGCCGGCGACGATCGTCACGCTCGCGGCGGAGTACACGCGCACGCCGCCCTCTTCGCGGACCGCCGGCGTGAGCTCGTGCTCGGCGAAGAAGGCCTTCACCGCGTCCTCGACGACCTCGATCCCCACCACGTCGTGCCCCTGCGCCGCGAGGAACGCGAGGTCTTCGGCCTTGCCGCACAGCGGCACGAGCACGGTGCGCCCGGCGAGCACGCGCGCGTGCTGCGCGAGGTAGGCGTTCGCCTTGCCCTCGTGAAACGCGATGCGCCCTTCGCTCCAGCGCTGGGTCCAAAACGCGACGTCCATCGCGCCGATGTTACCGGAGTCCGTGGTAAGGATTGATCATGTTCCGCCGATCGGAGATCCAGAGCGCGGCCGTTCACGACACGCTGCGGCGTCACATCCTCGTCGACGGGTATCCGCTCGTCGTCGATCTCGAGAAGAGCCGCGGATCGCTCGTCCGAGATGCGCTGACGGGCAAGGACCTCGTCGACTTCTACGCGTTCTTCGCGTCGAACCCGCTCGGCTTCAACCACCCCGGGCTCCTCGACGAGCGGACGCAGGAGCGGCTCCGAGCCGTCTCTACCGTTAAAGTCGCGAACTCCGACAAATATACCACCTACTTCGCCGAGTTCGTCGACACGCTCGAGCGCACCTGCGCGCCGCCCGAGCTCACGAAGTACTTCTTCGTCGAGGGCGGCGCGCTCGCGGTCGAGAACGCGCTGAAGACGGCGTTCGACTGGAAGGTTCGCAAGAACATCGCGTCGGGCCGCGGCGAGCGAGGCTACGACGTGCTCCACCTCGAGCACGCGTTCCACGGGCGGTCCGGCTACACGATGAGCCTGACCAACACCGACCCGAACAAGGTGGACTACTTCCCGAAGTTCCCGTGGCCGCGCGTGCCGTCGCCGATGATCCGCTTCCCGCTCTCGAGGTACGAGGCGGAGGTCGAGGCGCGCGAGAAGGCGACGATCGCGGCGATGGAGGCGGCGTTCGACGAGCGGCCGCACGACATCGCGGCGATCATCGTCGAGCCGATCCAGAGCGAGGGCGGCGACCACCACTTCCGCGCCTCCTTCTTCAAGGAGCTGCGCCGCCTCGCCGACGAGAACGACGCGCTCCTCATCTACGACGAGGTGCAGACCGGCGTCGGCGCGACGGGCAAGTGGTGGTGTTACCAGCACCACGGCGTGACGCCGGACATCTGCGTCTTCGCGAAGAAGCTCCAGGTCGGCGGCATCTTCGTCGGCGACCGCATCGACGAGGTCGGCAACAACGTCTTCGTGAAGCCGGGCCGCATCAACTCGACCTGGGGCGGCGGCCTCGTCGACATGGTGCGCGCCACCCGCATCCTGGAGATCATCGTCGACGACGACCTCCTCACGAACGCGGCGACGCGCGGGAAGGAGCTCCTCACCGGGCTCGAGAAGCTCTCCGAGCGCCACCCGATCGTCACGAACGCGCGCGGGCAGGGGCTCCTCTGCGCGATCGATCTGCCGAGCAAGGAGACGCGCGACGCGGCGATCAAGCGCTGCTTCGCCGACGGCATGCTCGTCCTCGCCTGCGGCAAGAGCTCGCTCCGCTTCCGCCCGACGTTGAACGTCACGCAGGAGATCATCGCCGAGGGCCTCGCGCGCCTCGAGGCGGCGATCACGGAGATCGAGAAGGCGTAGCGCTCGGTCCTCCGAGCGCGTCTTGGATAGCGCTCGCGTCTTGGGTAGCGAGCCGCCAGCCGCGCGCGCGCTCCTGCGCCGCCCAGAGCCGCGCGTACAGGCCGTCGCGGTCGACGAGCTCGGCGTGGGTCCCCTCCTCGACGACCTTCCCCGCTTCGAGGACGACGATGCGGTGCGCGCGCCGGATCGTGCGGAGCCGGTGCGCGATGACGACCACGGTCTTGTGCTTCACGAGCTCGTCGATCGCGCGCTGGATCTCCGCCTCCGCCGTCGCGTCGACCGACGCGGTCGCCTCGTCGAGGAGCACCACCGGCGCGTCCTTCAAGATCGCGCGCGCGATCGAGATGCGCTGCCGCTGTCCCCCGGAGAGGGCGCTCCCGCCTTCGCCCACCGGCGTGTCGTACGCGAGCGGGAGGTCGGCGACGAAGTCGTGGACGTGGGCCGCCTTCGCCGCGGCGACGACCTCCTCGTAGCTCGCGTCGGGCTTGCCGACGCGGATGTTCTCGAGGACGGTGCCGGAGAAGAGGACGACGTCCTGGAACACCATCGCGATGTGGCGATGCAGGTCCTCGAAGGAGAGGTCGCGCACGTCGACGCCGCCGATGCGCACCGCGCCCGATCCCGCGGGCACGTCCCACAGCCGCGCGACGAGGTGCGCGATCGTCGATTTTCCCGCGCCGGAGGGGCCGACGAGCGCGGTGAGCGTGCGCTCGGGGAAGCGGAGCGAGACGTGCTCGAGCACGTTGCCGCCGCCGCCGTACGTGAACGTGACGTCGTCGAGCTCGATGTCGTGGCGCGCGACCTCCACTTTCTTCTTCCGCTTCGGATCCGCGAGCGGCGGCTCGGCGAGGAGGCCGTCGATGCGCTCGAGCGCCCGCTCCGCCGCGCGGAGGAGGAGGAACGCGACGCCGAGGTCGGAGAGCTGGCGCGTGAGGCCGCCGGTGACCATGAGGAAGACGAGGAGCGTGGGCGCCGTGAGCGTGCCGCCGAGCATGAGCCAGCTGCCGAGGAGCGCCACGAGCACGAGGCTCGCCTCGACCGTGAACGTGTAGACGGAGAGGAGGGGCGTCGGCGCGACGTCGGCGCGGATCATCGCGTCGCGGAGGCGTTCCATCGAGGCGCGGAGCCGCTCGTAGCCGTCGCCGTGGCGTCCGAACGTGCGGAGCACCGCGATCCCTTGCACGTATTCGACGATGCGCGCGTTCGCGTCGGCGGAGGCGTCGAGCACGGCGCCGACGTGGCGCGTGAAGATCGGGCTCGTCACGCGGAGCACGACGAGGGCGATCGGCATCGTGAAGAACACGGCGAGGCCGAGGCGCCAGTCGACGACGCAGAGCCCGGCGCCGACGACGAGCGGCAAGACGAGGCTCGCCGCGAAGACGCCGAAGAGGTGGCTCCAGATGTCCTCGACGAGCGCGATGTCCGTCGTCAGCACGCCGGCGAGCTCGCCGATGCGGCGCTCGGAGAAGAAGCCCATCGGCAGCCGCCGCAGCCGGTCGGCCATCCGGATGCGCGCGTGTCCCATGAGCGAGTGCGCGGCGCTGAAGATGTCGACCATCGCCGGGCGCGCGAAGAGGAGGCGGAGCGCGAGGGCGGCGAGGACGCCGAGCGTGAGCTGCCAGAGGAGGGCGTGCGAGAGCGTGCCCTCGAGCGCGCGGCGCACGAACACGACGACGAGCGCGTACGGGATCGCGATCGCGACCGCTTCTCCGAGCGCGAGCCAGAGCCCGCGCGCGAGGCGCGGATCGCGCTTGCCCGCGAGGCGCGAGCCGAGGCCGACGAGCTCGCCGATCACGACGCGATCTCCCAGTCGAGCGCCGCGGAGTGATGCTCCCAGAGCTCGCGGTAGAGCGCGCAGCGCTCGAGGAGCGCGTCGTGTTTCCCGCTGTCGAGCACGCGCCCCGCGTCGAGGACGACGATGCGATCCGCGCCGGCGATCGACGACAGGCGATGGGCGATGACGAGGACGGTGCGGCCCTCGCACGCGGCGTCGATCCCTTCCTGGATCGCGGCCTCGTTCTCGGCGTCGGCGAAGGCGGTCGCCTCGTCGAGCACGAGGACGGGCGCGTCCTTCAAGAGCGCGCGGGCGATCGAGAGGCGCTGCCGTTCGCCGCCGGAGAGGCGCGCCCCCCGCTCTCCGATCACGGTGTCGTAGCCCTTCGGGAGCGCGCGGATGAAGTCGTGCGCGCGCGCGGTCCGGCAGGCCGCCTCGATCTCGTCGTCGCTCGCGCCGGGCCGCGCGATCGCGAGGTTCTCGCGCACGGTGCCGTGGAAGAGGAACACGTCCTGGAACACGACCGCGACGCGGCTCAACAAGTCGTCGAGCGGCATCGCGCGCACGTCGACGCCGCCGAGCTCGACGCGTCCGCCGGTCACGTCCCACAGCCGGGGGACGAGGCGCCCGATCGTCGATTTGCCGGCGCCGGAGGGCCCGACGAGGGCGGTGACCTCGCCGGCCTTCGCCTCGAAGCTGACGGAGGCGAGGGCGTCGGCGCGGTCGTCGTCGGCGTACCGGAACGACACGTCGACGAACCGGAGCCCGGCGTCGCGCGGAACGCGCTCGGCCGCGCCTTCGACGTCGCTCTCGACGTCGCTCGCGTCGAGGACGCCGGCGATGCGGGCGAGCCCGCTCTCGATGCGCTGGACGTTGCCTTGCGCGAACATGAGGCGCACGAGCGAGGCGAGGACCTGCGGTCCGAGGACGAGGAAGAGGACGAGGTCGGGGAGCGAGAGGGAGCCGCGGAGGTGGAGCCAGCCGCCGAGGGGGAGGAGGACGACGATGCTCGAGCCGATCAGGGTGCCGAAGACGCCGAAGGCGCCGCCGCTGGTCTTCATGAAGGTGTCGAGCCAAAGGAGCGAGTCCTGGATCGATCGCGCGAGGTCGCCGAACGACTTCGCGCTGAGGCCGAACGTCTTGATGACGTGGATGCCGCGGAGGTACTCGAGCAGCGAGGAGTCGGTGCGCTCTTGCAGCTCGCGCCAGCGATCGTGCATCGCGCCCATGTCGCGCATCATGAAGGCCATGAGGCCGACGGCGATCGGCGCCATCGCGAACGCCGCGAGCGCCATGCGCCAATCGACGAAGAAGAGGAGCACAGTGGTGAGGACGGGCACGGCGACGGCGGCGACGCCGTCGGGGAAGTGGTGCGCGACGAACATCTCGATCTGGTTGACGTCGTCCATCATCGTGCGCTTGAGGTCGCCGGTGGATCGCCGCGCGAAGAACGAGAGCGGCACCCCCGCGAGCTTCCGCGCCATCGCGACGCGAAGGTCGTGCAGGATCCTGTACGCCGCGACGTGCGCGAGGACGTTCTGCGCCGCGAGCGCGACCGCGCGCACGCCGAGCGCCGCGAGCGCCACGAACGCGAGCCGCTCCACCTCCCCGATCCGCGGCGGCGCCGCGAACACGGCCTCCGCCATCTTCGCGATACACACATACGGCACGAGCCCAACCGCCACCCCGACGACCGCCGCGCCCGCGGCCCCCGCGACGCTCCAGGGCCGCCACCCGAGCAGGAAGAAGACCCCTCGCTTCGCCACCTTCCCATCACTCCGCGCGGTGGCTTCGCTCCGTGCGGTCGCCTCGCCACCTCGTCCCGAGCGCCCGCTCGGCGCATCCCCCCGCGCGCTCATCCCGCGCCCGAGCTCCGTCGCGTCGGCCGCGCGTGCTGCTGGTGCCGGCGGCACGTCGTTTGGCTCGCGCCCGAGCTCTGTCGCATCGGCGCGCGCTGTCGCGGGCGCCGGAGGTGCGTCACTCGGGGCATTTGGCTCGCGCGCGAGCTGTGTCGCGTCTGTCGTGCGTGACGCGGCGTCGCTGGGAGCGGTCGTCTCGTCTGCACTTGCTCGTGGCGCGCCGCTCGTTGCGGTCGGCGCGGCCGCACGTTCTGTCGCGTTTCCCCCGTCTGCCGCCGACGTCACGGCTCGATTCATGTCCTCCGTTCTAGCAGATGATATTGAAAGTCAAATTCAATTAGGTCGACGCGTAGGCTTCGACTCGGGAGCGCGAGCGTTGGGGTCCGCGCTCGGGAGCGCGAGCGTTGGGGTCCGCGCTCGGGAGCGCGAGCTGCCAATCGCCAGGTGAACGCGATGACGGAGAAGCACGATGCGAGGTCGCTCGAGGATGCGGCCTTGCATCGTCCAGATGGATTACGATCCCTTGGTGGAGAGCGCGTTTTCCCGAGTTGTGGAGCGTGTTTATGCGGCGGCGGTCGAACCTGCGGGCTGGTCCGAGGCGCTCCGTTTCCTCGCGGGAGCGGTCGGCGGGACTGCGTGTGGATTTCGGGTCGAGTCGTTCGAGGTGCCCGCCGTCACGCAGACGTGGGTAGGCCTCGAGCCCGCGTTCGAGCGCGCCTACGTCGAGCGCTACTGGGCGGACGACGTCTGGGCGATCGAAGCGCGCCGGGGGCCGGTCGGCTTCGCGCGGACGGGCGACCAGCTCGTCTCGCCGAAGATCAGGAAGGCGAACCCCTTCATCAACGAGCTCTGCGTGCCGTACGAGCTCGACGATCTCGTCGGCGGTCTCGTCGCGCTCGGTCCGCACGAGATGATCTCCTTCGCCGCGATGAAGCCGCGCGGCGCGCGCCCGTTCGACGCGTCGCACGCCGAGCTCTTCGAAGCGCTCATCCCTCACATGCGACGGGCGTTGGCGATCGCCGATACGCTCCAGTCCGCTCAGCGCGACGCGCGCACGGCGTGGGACGTCGTCGATCGCCTGCCCGCCGGCGCGATCGTGCTCGACGCGCGCGGCCGTCGCCTCCACTTGAACGAAGCCGCTCGGCGCATGGTCGCGGCGGGGCTCGACCTCGACGCGCGCGACTTCCGCGAGATCGTGGCCACGCTCGAGCCCCGGCGCGTGACGACGAGCTCGGGCGCCGTGCTCGCGGTGACGGCGGTCCCGCTTCGCGCGGAGGACGACCTCTTCGCCCTCGCGAACGAACGCGGGCGGACGCTCGTCGTCGTGACCGATCCGTCGGCGCGGGTCGGCGCGCCGGCGGAGCTGCTCTCGCAGGTCTACGGCCTCACCGCGGCCGAGGCGCGCGTCGCGCTCCTCGTCGGCGGCGGCCTCGCGCCGAAGGAGGCGGCCGACCGGCTCGGCACCGCCTGGAACACCGTGCGCGCGCAGCTCCGGCACGTCTTCGCGAAGACGGGGACGAGCGGACAACCCGCGCTCGCGCGCCTGCTCGTCCTCCTCGGCCTCGCGTCCTGACGCCCGACGCCCGACGCCTGACGCCCGACGCCGTTGGCCGGAAGTCGAAAGACGTTGGCCGGCCGGCGAAAGCGGCGCGCGCGCGGCGGCGCTACTGCGTGGGCATGAACAAGACGACGCTCCTCGCCGCTTCTCTCTCGCTCCTCTCGCTCGTCGCGTGCGCGCCCGCCGACACGGAAGACGCCGCGACGTCCGAGGACGCCTTCGCCGCCGACGGACCCGCGCTCCGCGTCGACGCGACGTGGCGGCGCGTCGTGACCGGCACGCCGACGTACGGCTACGACGCGACGACGCCGATGGTCGCGATCGGCGTGCGCGTCAACGACGCGGCGGTGCGGCGGACGCACCCCGACTTCGACGGCTTCGAGCGCGCGGTCGCGTACGTGCCGCGCGCGGACGGCACGACGGAGCGGCGCGAGCTCCCGTTCCGCTACACGACGTGGCAAGGGTACATCCAGCTCTACCCGGTCGACGTGCACGAGGCGGCGGCGTTCTTCGTGTCGGAGGCGGACCTCGCCGTCATCCGGCGCGACGGCATCACGGTGACGCTCGAGACGAACGCGGGCGTCGTCGGTGGTGACAACGTCGCGGTCGTCGCGAACAATCCGTGAGGTGCACGAGATCGACGTCGATCGCGCCGCCGCGCCTGCGTTCGGGATCGCCGAGGACTACGAGCCGTTCCGCGGCGACTGGCACCAGCACGATCGCCATCAGCTCCTCTTCGCTGCGCGCGGCACGCTCGTCCTGACGACCGAGGACCGACGCTGGACGCTCCCGCCCGAGCGCGCGGCGTGGATCGCGCGGAAGGTCCGCCATCGCGTCGAGAGCAGCACCGGCTGCGCGCTGCGCACGGTCTACATCGCCGCCGCGCTCGTGAAGCGCTCGCCGCCCCGCTGCCGCGTCTTCGCCGTCACCCCGCTCGCACGCGAGATGCTCCTCTACGCGATGCGCTGGGGCCCGACGGGGAGGGGGAGCCCGCCAGACCCGACGGGGCCCCAGAAGCGGCCGCGCAAGCGAAGCGACCCGAGCGCTCCGCAGGGCCCCGACGTTGACCAAGACCTCGCGGATACGTACTTCCACGCGCTCGGGGCGCTCGCGTCGGAGTGGATCGCGGACGAGCGGCCGTACTTCCTGCCGGTCGCGAAGTCCGCCGCGACCGCGCGCGCGACGGCGTGGATCGACGAGCACCTCGACGAGGCCACGGTGGAGCGCGCCGCGGCGGCGGCGAAGGTGTCGGTCCGCACGCTGTCGCGCCGGTTCGAGGACGAGCTGCAGACGAGCTACCGCTCGTACTTGCAAAGTGCACGCATGATGCGCGCGATGGAGCTCCTCGCGCGCCCCGACGCGTCGGTGTCCTCCACCGCGCACGCGGTCGGCTTCTCGAGCCTCGGCGCGTTCACGACCGCGTTCACCGAGCGATGCGGCGAGACCCCGAGCGCCTACCGCAAGCGCGTCACCTCGTAACCGGCACGACGCGACACGAAAAGTGCCATAGTGCGCGGCATGAAGGCGCGGGAGGTGACGACGTACGCGGTCGCGGCCTGCGTCCACGCGCTCGTCGTCGCGTGGGCGCGGACGCCGGCGCCCGCGCGCGCACCGATCGTCGAGGCGGCCGAGGTCCCCGCCACGGAGGCCGCGATCGAGATCGAGACCCCCGTCGAGCGAGAAGACGAGTGGTCGCCTTCGGCAGAGGCCCCGCGCGCCGCCGCGGCGATCCGCGCCGCCGCGGTGGGCGCCGTCGCGGTGGGCGCCGCCGCGGTCGCTCCACGCGCGTCCGCCGCGTCCGTCGCGCCCGCCCCCACCGGCTCGGCCGAAGCCGTCGCGGGCTCGAACGGCACGTTCATCGTGTTCGGACCGAAGACCGGCATCGGCCTCGGCGAGCTCAACCCGTTCATGGCGCGTGGTGCGCTCGCGGAGGGCGGCGACGCGGGGGCGCCTCCTCCTGCCGACGCGAAGCGCAGAGACGATACGCTCGCCGCGGCCTTGCGCGCGCAGGACGTCGCGAAGGGGCTCGGGCCCGAAGGTCCGGTCATCCGCGCGCTCGAAGAGGCGACGCTCGCGAGCGCGGCGCCGATCAAGGGCGGCGCGACGTTCAGGGCGATCGTCGACGCGGCGGGCATCGTCACCGACCTTCGCCTCGTGGCGTGGCGCGGCGAGCGCAACGGCTGGGACGACGCGCGGGAGCGCGCGGCCGTGGCCCTCGCCGCGACGAAGCTGAACCTGCGCGGCGCGCAGGGCGCGGAGCTCCACATCCAGGTCGACTCCGATCTGAAGCTCCCGAGCGGCGCGAGCGCCGACGGCCTCTCGCAGAAGAAGACCGTGTTCTCGCTCGATCCGAGCGACGTCGGCGCGCGCCCGATGCGGATCGTGCACGCGCGCCTCGAGAGCTTCGAGCTGCTCTAATCGCGTTACTGCTTGATGAACCTGAAGCCCTCGCCGTCGTCGACGTCGCATTTCACGGTGCTGCCGTTGGTGTAGCCCCCGGCGAGGAGCTCCTCGGCGAGCGGGTCCTGAATGGCCTTTACGATCGCGCGCTTCAGCGGGCGCGCGCCGAAGGCGGGCTCGTAGCCGATGTCGACGAGGCGCATCTTCGCGCCCTCCGTCAGCTCGAGGTGCAACTCCCGATCAGCGACGAGCTTTTCCACTTTGCGTAGTTGGATATCGACGATGCCGCGCAGATCGGGCTTCGAGAGCGGGCGGAAGATGATGACGTCGTCGATGCGGTTCAAGAACTCGGGGCGGAGGAAGTTCTTGAGCTCCTCGCGCAGCACGTCGCGGAGCGCCTCGCGGCCCTCGTCCGACTCGAAGAGCCTCGGGTCGGTCTCGAGGATGCGCTGCGAGCCGATGTTGCTCGTCATGATGACGACCGTGTTCGAGAAGTCCGCCGTGCGGCCGCGGCCGTCGGTGAGGCGGCCGTCGTCGAGGACCTGGAGGAGCAGGTTGAACACGTCGGCGTGCGCCTTCTCGACCTCGTCGAAGAGGAGCACGGAGTAGGGGCGGCGGCGGACCGCCTCGGTGAGGAAGCCGCCCTCCTCGCTGTCGACGTAGCCGGGCGGCGCGCCGACGAGGCGCTGCGCCATGTGCTTCTCCATGAACTCGCTCATGTCGAGGCGGGTCATCGCCTGCTCGTCGTCGAAGAGGAACTCGGCGAGCGCCTTCGCGAGCTCGGTCTTGCCGACGCCGGAGGGGCCGAGGAAGAGGAACGAGCCGATCGGCTTGCCGGGATCGCGGAGGCCCACGCGCCCGCGGCGGACCGCGCGCGAGAGCGCCTTCACCGCTTCGCTCTGGCCGACGACGCGATGGGAGAGGCGCTCCTCCATCTTCATGAGCTTCTCGCTCTCGGCCTCGAGCATCTTCGCGACCTGGATGCCGGTCCAGTCGCAGAGGACCTGCGCGACGTCCTCCTCCGTGACGATGCTCGAGATGCTCTCCTTCAGCCCCGCGTTCGCGACCGCGGCGTCGGCGGCCTCGAGGCGGCGCCGCACGTCCGGGATCTGCACGTGCTCGAGCTCGCCGAGCTTCGCGAAGTTCTTCTCGTTCCGCGCCTGCTCGAGCTGCGCTTGCAGCTTGGTCATCTCGTCCTTGAGCGCCGCCTGCGCCGCGACCGCGCCGCGGCGCGACTCGAGCTTGATCCGCATCTCGGCGACGGACGGCTCGAGATCGCGGATCTCCTTCTCGAGGCGCTCGCGCGTCTTCGTGCTCATCGCGTCGTGGTCGTCCTTGAGGCCCTCGAGCTGCGCCTTGAGCGACGCGACGCGGCGGATCGCGTCGTCCATGTGCGCGGGGAGGCCGTCGATCTCGACGCGCTTGCGCGCCGCCGCTTCGTCGAGGAGGTCGATCGCGCTGTCCGGCAGCGCGCGCTCCTGCACGTAGCGCTTCGCGAGGCGGACCGCGGCCGTGATCGCGGGATCGCCGATCTGCACTTTGTGATGCGACTCGTAGCGCGTGGCGACGCCGCGCAGGATCTCGACCGCGCGCTCGGGCGTCGCGGGCTCGATCGTGAGCACGGTGAAGCGACGGAGGAGGTTCGGGTCCTTCTCCGAGAGCTTGCGCACGCCCTCGAGCGTGGTCGACGCGAGGAGGCGGACCTCGCCGCGCGCGAGGAGCGGCTTCAGGAGGTCGCCGACGCCGGCGCCGGCCGGGCCCGAGCCGAGGAGCGACTCGAGCTGCGCGATGTAGAGGAGCGAGTCCCTGCCCTTGAGCGAGGAGACGACCTGCTTCAAGCGGTCCTCGATCTCGCCGCGGAGCTTGGCGCCGGCGAGGAGGAGGCCGGTCTCGAGCTCCAGGATCGAGAGCGACGCGAGGTTCTGCGGGACGTCTCCCGCCGCGATGCGCATCGCGAGCGCGCCGACGATCGCGCTCTTGCCGACGCCGGGATCGCCGACGACGAGCGGGTGGTTCTTCTGCCGGCGCTCGAGGATCTGGAGGAGGCGGCGCACCTCGACGTCGCGACCGATGACGGGATCGAAGCCCTTCTCCTTCGCGCGCCGCGTGAGATCGTGGAGGTAGCGCGCCGCGCCGTCGGCGCCCACGCCGGTGCTCGTCGAGGCGATCTCGCGCGGCACGCTCTTCAGCGCCGCCATGTGGGGGCGGAACGAGCCCGGTCCGAGCGAGAAGGCCTGGAGGACGACCGCGGCCGGACCGCGGATCTCCTGCGAGAGCGCGTTGAGGAGGTTCTCGACCCCGACCGCGCTCTTGTCCGCGTCCTTCTCCGCGCGCTGGAGCAGCCCCAGCATCGCGGTCGAGAGGTACGCGAGGCCGGTCCCCGCCTTCGCGAGCTTCTGGAGCTGCGACTCCGCCTCCGACGCGACGTCGTTCGGATCGGCCCCCGCTTTCTTGAAGACCTCCGCGACGCCCGGATCGCGTTCGAGCGCGCGCGCGAGGAGGTGGATCGGGTCGACCTGGACGTGCTTGCGCTCGTCGGCGAGCGCCTGCGCGCCCGCGACGAGGGCCTTCGCGTCGTGTGCGTATTTCTCGAGGTGAATCGTCTGCTCGGCGGCCATGGGGATCACGAAGGTACCACGGCGCTGTCACGCGTTCGCGACATCGGTCGACGGGGCGCGACGCGCCGTTTGCCCCGGAATTTCGGATGCTGACGGCGGCACGTGCGTTGCTCTCCGAAGAGGCGATGCGGTTCGGCGGGATCACGGACGCGCGCTTCGAGGTGCACGGGCAGATCGGCGCGGGCGGCTGCGGGGTGATCCATGAAGCGTTCGACCGGGAGACGGCGCGGTGGGTGGCGCTCAAGATCCTGACCGACGAGGACCCGAACGCGCGGGCGAGGTTCGAGCGCGAAGCCCGCGCCGCGTGTTCCATCAACCACCCGAACGTGTGCGCGGCCTACGCCGCCGGCCTCCTCGACGACGGCCGCCCCTACGTCGCGATGGAGCTCCTCCACGGCGAGAACCTCCGCCGCTACCTCGATCGGCACCGCGGCCTCGAGCTCGAGGCCGCGATCGAGGTGACGGTGCAACTGCTC
This sequence comes from Labilithrix sp., assembly GCA_019637155.1. Lineage (NCBI taxonomy): Bacteria > Pseudomonadati > Myxococcota > Polyangiales > Labilitrichaceae > Labilithrix > Labilithrix sp. The sequence continues at coordinate 64,575 of JAHBWE010000016.1, forward strand.
TCCGGCCTCGAGGTCGCGCACGCGCACGGGCTCGTTCATCGCGACGTGAAGCCGGAGAACGTGTTCCTCGTCACCGGCGAGGACGGTCGCATCACGGTGAAGCTGCTCGACTTCGGCCTCTGCCGCAGCGCGGTCGATCCGTTCGACGGCCGCACGCTCACCGCGCTCGGCTGCGTCGTCGGGACGCCCGGCTACCTCGCGCCGGAGCAGCTCGGCGAGGGCGCCGTCGTCGACCAGCGCGCCGACGTCTTCACCGCCGGGCTCGTCCTCTTCGAGATGCTCGCCGGTCGCCGCGCCTACCGCGGACGGAACGCGGCGCAGCTCGTGATGCAGCTCCTCCTCGACGAGGTCCCGCTCCTCGGCGAGGTCTGCCGCGCGCCGGCCGTGCTCGAGCGCGTCGTCGCCCGCGCCACCGCGCGCGATCCGGCGCAGCGTTACCCGGTCGTCGCGGCGTTCCTGCACGACCTCCTGTCGGCGCGGACGCGCATCCGCCTCGAGGGCTCGCGGCGCGCGCGCGTCAGGCTGCCAGCTTCTTCGCCAGCTCTCCGCTGAGGTCGAGCTTGCGCAGCTCGTCGAACCCGCCGATCGGCTCGTCGCCGATGAAGATCTGCGGGACGGTGCGGCGGCCGGTGGTCTCCACGAGCCACTGCCGCTTCTCGTGATCGCCGCTGACGTTGATCTCCTCGAACGCGATGCCGCGGTCCTCGAGCAGCATCTTGGCGCGGACGCAATAAGGGCAGAAGTTCGTCGAGTACATGCGAACGGGCTTCATCGGGGGCTTCGATGAAGCATAGTCCGCGCCAGTTGCGTTCGCGAGCCGGAGCTCACGTTCGACCGCGCCTCGACCGCGGGGAAGTGGCGTCGCCGGCGGGCTCTCGCCTCGTCATCCCGTGCTTCTTGAGGAGTCGGTTCAACGCGTCGCGGCTCGAGAGTCCGAGCGCCTTCCATGCGTGCGAGACGTTGCCGTCCGCGTCGTCGAGCGCGCGGGCGATCTCGTCGCGTGACGGAGGTGCGTCGGCGATGCGCTTGAGGCGGAGTCGTCGCGACACCCCCGCCGACAGCGTCAAGCGGTCGTGGCGGCTCTCCGCCATCGACAGGAGCAGCAAGCTCTCGAGCTCGCGGACGTGTCCCGTGTACGAGTGCCGAAGGAGCGCCGCGATGAGCGCAGGCTCGACGCGCGGGGCGTCGTCGGTGAAGAAGCGCTCGCGGAGCTGAGCGTCCCGGCGGCTCACCTCCTGGAGGATCGCGCGGGCGAGCAGCGGAACGTCCTCGACGCGCTCGTCGATGCCCGGGATCTCGAGCCGAAGCTTGAGGCGCGCGAGGAGATCGTGCTTCAGCGCGTCCTCGTCACGGTTGGTCGCCGCGACGAGCCGCAGGTCGCACCGGCGCGCGCGATCTTCGCCCAGCCGGTGGTACTCCCCTGCGTCGAGCAGGCGGAGGAGGTGCGCCTGCACGTACGACGGCAGCTCGCCGATCTCGTCGAGGAAGAGCGTGCCGCCGTCGGCCTCACCCACGAGCCCCGCGCGCTCACGCATCCCCGCGTTCGGGTAGTTCTTCGCGTTGCCGAAGAGCTCCGCGTCGACGATCCCGTCGGGGAGCGTCGCGGCGTTGCGCGCGACGAACGGCCCGGCGCGCCGCGGCGAGAGCGCGTGGATCGCGCGCGCCGCGAGCTCCTTCCCCGCGCCGCTCGGTCCCGTGACGAGGACATGGGACTCGCGACGCCCGTAGAAGTCGATCGTGTCGCGCATCGTCCACGTCGTGACGCTCTCTCCGACGATGCCGAACCCGTCGGCTTCGCCGAACGCGAACGCGGGTTCGCTGCCGCGCATGAACGCGCCCCTCGCGCGCTCGATGCAGAGGAGCGCCATCTGACCTTCGAGGAGGAGGACATCGCCGGGCGCGATCGTGGCGCGGTCGAGCTTGCGCCCGTTCACCTCGAGCGAGAGCTTCCCCGTGCGCTCGATCGTGATCCCGCCCGCGGCGCGCGTCATGACGAGCTGGCGCCGAGAGAGCGCCGGGCAGAGGAGCGGCGCAGGCTCCTTGCGCGCGGCGCCGGGGCGGTGCGGCGCGAACAGGAGGCGTGGTCCCGGATCGTCGTCTCGCGCCGCGCCCCGTCCGAGCACCCACGGCCCTCGTCCCTCGGCGAACGCGACCTCGCCGAGGCGCGACGGCTCCGCGAGCGACCACGCGAGCAGCAAGGCCGTCCCCGCGGCGTCCGCCTCGCTCGGCTCGGACCGCCCGGGGCCGGCGGTTCCGGTCTTCGTGTCGTCGGTCATCGAAGGAAGCGGTCGCCGAGGCCACGGCGACAAACTCGACTCAGGATGCGAGGCGCGCGCTCCCCTCGTCAAGTCCGGTCACGCGCGCACAGCAGGCCTCTGTGCGCGCACACCGCTCTCCTGCACGAGAGCGCATGTTTTCTCGGGAGGCGAGGTCGCGACGGCCAGGCATGACGCTTGCGAAGCTCGAGCGCGTGGCGCCCATCCGCGAAGGAGAGATCCTCGCCGGCAAGTACAAGGTGGAACGCGTGCTCGCCCACGGCGGGATGGGCGTCATCGTCGCGGCGATCCATCAGCAGCTCGATCAGCGCGTCGCGCTCAAGTTCCTGCTCCCCGAACAGACGAAGAACGAGGCGCTCATCGGGCGCTTCCTCCGTGAGGCACGCGCGGCGGTCCGCCTCCGCAGCGAGCACGTCGCGCGCGTCCTCGACGTCGGGACCGCCGAGACGGGCTCGCCGTACATCGTCATGGAGTACCTCGAGGGCCGTGATCTGGCGGTCGTCCTCGACGAGGAGCGCCAGCTCTCGGTCCGCGCGGCCGTGACCTACGTCCTCCAGGCGTCGGAGGCCGTGGCCGAGGCGCACGCGCTCGGCATCGTGCACCGCGATCTGAAGCCGGCGAACCTGTTCCTGACGACGCGCCCCGACGGGAGTCCGTGCGTGAAGGTGCTCGACTTCGGGATCTCGAAGCTCCGCGGCAGCGAGCTCGACATGACGAAGACGAGCGCGCTCCTCGGCACGCCGTTCTACATGTCGCCGGAGCAGCTCCGCTCGTCGAAGGACGTCGACGTCCGCGCGGACATCTGGGCGCTCGGCATGATCCTCTACCAGCTCCTCACGGGCGTGGTGGCCTTCGATCGCGAGACGCTGCCGGAGCTCTGCATGGCCATCCTCGAGGAGCCGCTCCCGCCGCTCTCGACGAGCAGGCCCGAGCTCGCGCCCGAGCTCAGCGCGGTGATCGAGAAGGCCCTCACGAAGTCGAGGGACGATCGGTACCAGACGCTCGCGGAGCTCGCGACCGCGCTCGCGCCGTTCTCTCCGACCGGACACGCGTCCGAGCAGCGGATCCATCGCATCCTCGGGATCGGGACTCCGCACAGCGACGCGCCGCCTCCGGATCCGGGCGCGCGGGCGTCGAGCCCGTCGCTCACGGTCGTCATGCCTCCCTCGTCCGCGCGCGACGCTACGTCCGGGCACTTCGGCTCGAGCTCCGGGCAGCTCCCGTCCTTCGGAGAGCTCCCGTCCTCGGACCAGCTCCCGTCTCCACACGCGATCTCCGGCGGGGACACCGCGCCCGTGCGCGGGCTCAGCACGCGGGCCCTCATCGGGTTCTCCGTCGTCATGACGCTCGCCGCGGGGATCGGCGTGACCGCGTTCGTCCTCGCGCGCCGTGCTCCAAGACCGACGCCGGCGGCGTTCGTCGAGGCGAGCGCCCCGCTCGCGTCCGCGGCGCCGGCCACGGAGCTCGCGCCGGAGGTCCCGGCGCCGGCCAAGAGCCCGGAGAAGGAGCCGGAGCCCGCGGCGGTGGCGCCCGAGGCCGCGCTGCCGCGCGCGGGGGCTCACCCGCGGCCGAGCGCGCTCGCGAGCGCGCCGCCCTCGGCGTCGAGCGCGCCGCCGCCCGCGCGATCAGGCGACGACGACGTGATGTTCGGCCCGCGCAAGTGATGGCGCGCGAGCCAGGAGGAGGGACCGATGTCGAATGAGCTTACCTCGCGAATCCTACCGCTCGTCGCGATCATGTTCGCGACGTCCATCGCGCGCGCGGAGCCGAGCGGCGCGGACAAGGCCGCGGCCGAGGCGCTCTTCGACGACGCGCGCCGGCTCATGAAGGAGGGGCGCTTCGCCGACGCGTGCCCGAAGCTCGTCGAGAGCCAGAAGCTCGACGCCGGCATCGGCACGCTCATGTACCTCGCCGACTGCTACGAGCGCGACGGGCGCGTCGCGAGCGCCTGGGCGACGTGGCGCGAGGCGGCGCACGCGGCGCACGCGGCGGCGCAGCTCGAGCGCGAGCAGGTCGCGAAGGCGCGCGCCGACGCGCTCTCCCCTTCTCTGCCGCACATCGTCGTCGTCGTGCGCGCCGCGACGCCTGGGATCACGGTCCGTCGCAACGGGGCTGTCGTGGCCGAGCCGCTCTGGGGCACGCCCATCCCGGTGGACCCGGGCGATCACGTCGTCGAGGCGAGCGCCGAGGGCCGCGTCCCGTTCCGCCGGACGATCGCCGTCGCGAAGGGAGAGCGCCAGGAGCTCGCCGTCCCGGAGCTCGAGGTCGCTCGGGTGGAGGCGCCTCCGCCGGCCCCTGTCGTCGCGCCGCCGGCTCCTCCGGCCCAGCCGGAGCCCACGCCGAAGACGGGGCTCGGCACGTCGCGGACCGTCGCGCTCGGCCTCGCCGGCGCGGGCGTGGTCGCGGCGGCGATCGGCACCTACTTCGGCCTGCGCGCGGCGTCGCGCTGGAGCGACGCCGAGGGCATGTGCCCGAACGATCGCTGCCGCGACGCGGCGGGCAACGCGCTCGCCAGCGACGCGCGCGCCGACGGCACTGTCTCGACGATCGCGTTCGCCGGGAGCGGCGTCGCGCTCGCGGGGGCCGCGGTTCTCTGGTTCGTCGCGGGCAGCTCCGCTCGCGGCTCGTCCCCGTCCGCCCAGAGGTCTGCGCGGATCTTGCCGATCGTGTCGTCCACGGGCGGCGGGATCGCGATCGGAGGCTCCCTTTGATGAAGATGCGCATCTTCCCCGTGCTCCTCGTCTCGACGATCGTGTCCGGATGCACCGCGGTCCTCGGTATCCACGATTTCGACGACGAGCCGCCGGATCAGGACGCAGAGGCGGGCGCGCCCGACGGCGCGAGCGCCTCGAGCAGCAGCAGCAGCGGCGGTCCGGTCGTCGTCGACGACGGGACTGCGCCCATCGTCGATGGAAGCGGCGAGGCCGGGACCGACGAGGGCGGCGTGATCGACGCGGACGCCTTCGACGCAGGGGAAGACGCGACGATCGAGGACGCGGGCGAAGACGCGACGATCGAGGACGCGGGCGAAGACGCGGGCGCCGACGCGTCCACCTTCGACGCGGGGGAAGACGCGGGCGAAGACGCGGGCGTCGACGCCGGCATCGAGGACGCAGGCGTCGACGCGCCGATCGACGCCGGTCCCGCGTGCGTCGATCCCGAGGACCCGCCCATCACGCTGGGGCCCACCCCCGCGACGTGCGCCGCGGTCCGCGCGGCGAACCCGCAAGCAGGCGACGGCGAGTACACGCTCTACGTGCAGGGCGATCGCGCGCGCCCGTGGCAGGCCTACTGCGCGGAGATGGCCAACGCGCCGCTCGAGTACGTCCCCCTCATCCATCGCGGATATGCGACCGGCGACGGGTCGGCGATGGGCGGCGTCACGGCCGGGAAGTTCGTCAACTACTCGCAGATATTCCAGGAGGAGCGGGGCAACCAATCGCGCCCGACGCGGCAGCTCTTCACGTTCTACGATCGCGTGCGCGTCGATCCGAGCACGCTCCGCGTCGCGATCAGTGACGGGCGCTTCGCGCGCCTCGTCGGCGCGACGGACTTCTTCGAGGCGGGGCAGCTCGCGCAGGTCCCCTACGCGACGGCGGCGTACTGCTGGGAGGGCGGCAACGCGCGCGGCAGCGGCAACGTCGATCTGCGCGGGACGGCCTTCACCGTGAGCGGGACCGCGCAGTTCGTGAAGGGCGGCGCGGCGCCCGGCGGCTCGGCCGTCCTCGCCGCGGGTGGCCAGGTCGTCGAGATCTCGGGCGGTGGAGGCAACGGGGACGGCGGCGGCGACGGCAAATGCGGGTGGACGAGCACGGTGCCGGCGGCCGGGTCGATCTACACGTTCTCGGCGGGGCAGTTCCCCCTCCAGCTCGCGCATCGCGCGCTCCCGCAGAGCTGCGCGGACGTTCGCGCGAAGAACGCGCAGGCGGCCGACGGCGACTACGTGCTCTACCTCGATCACGACGCGCGGCGCCCCTGGCGCGCGTACTGCGCGGGGATGAGCAGCGGGACGCCGCGCGAGTACCTCGTGCTCCGGGAGACGGGCGCGAGCTCCAACTTCGCGACGTACGCGGCGGGAGGAGGCGCGACCGGGACCGAGGTCAGGACGCGCTACCAGCGGCTCCGCATCGATCCGGCGACCCTGCGGATCGACATCTCCGATCGTACGTACGCGAGCTCGACCGGGACGCTCTCGGTCGAGGGCAAGACGCTGACGTCGGTGCCGTTCGGCGTGGCCGCCGATTGCACCGGCGGCGTGACGGGGAGCGCGAACGTCGACCTGCGCGGGACACCGTTCGCGGTCGCGCCGGCTGCCTTCGTCACGCAGGGCTCGAGCGCGGGCGGCGGCGCGACGTACGCGTCTTCGGACCGCGTCGTCGACGTCACCGGCGGCGGCGCCTGCGGGCGAGTCGAGCCGGCGCCCGCGCGCTGCGACGTCTTCGCGCGCACGGAGAGCTACCAGCTCAGCCTCGTCTATCGACCGCTCCCGCAGACGTGCGCCGAGCTCAAGGCCGAAGACCCGACCGCGACGATCGACGGCGAGTACACGCTCTGGGGGCCGGACGCGCGCGCGTGGACCGCCTACTGCTCGGCGATGCCGAGCGCCGCTCCGCTCGAGTACCTGAGCGTGCGCCACGGAGCGAACGAGAACTTCGCGCAAGCGACGGCGGCGGGCGGCGGCGCCTGGGGCGGCACGAACGTCGTCACCTCCTATTCGAGGATCCGCGTCGATCCGAGGTCGTTCCACGTCGACGAGACCGATCGCCGGTTCACGACGAGCACGGGGCAGCTCAACTTCGGCCTCAGGTCGGCCGAGTACGGGAACGCGCTCGCGTGCGGCTACTCCTTCGACGACACCGGGCGCGCGAACGTCGACATGCGAGGCACGCCGTTCGTGGTGCCCAGGAACAAGTTCGAGAACTACGGTTATCTCGCGAACGGCAGCGAGACCTACGCCGGCCTCGATCAGGTCGTCGACCTGAAGGGCGGCGGACTCTGCGGCCGCCGCGAGCCGAGGCCGGTCGCGGCCGGCGCCAGCGCGATCCCGTCTCCGCTGTTTCGGATCGGGCTAGTCTATGCCGATTGATGACGACGGACCGCGGGACTGTGGGCCGATGCATCGCGGTCGCGATCCTGTTCACCTCTGCGCCGGCGCGCGCGGAGCCGAGCGCCGACGTGAAGGCCGCCGCCGAGGCGCTCTTCGACGACGCGCGTGAGCTCATGAGGGACGGTCGCTTCGCCGAGGCGTGTCCGAAGCTCGTCGAGAGCCAGCGGCTCGACGCCGGCGTCGGCACGCTCCTGTACCTCGCCGACTGCTACGAGCGCGAAGATCGCGTCGCGAGCGCGTGGGCGACGTGGCGCGAGGCGTCCTACGCCGCCCGCGCCGCGGCGCAGGGGGAGCGCGAGCAGCTCGCGAAGACGCGCGCCGACGCGCTCGTCCCTGCGCTGCCGTACCTCGTCGTCGTCGTGCGCGCCAAGGCGCCCGGCCTCATGATCCGTCGTGACGGGGTCGCGGTCGCCGAGCCGCTCTGGGGCACGCCTATCCCGGTCGACCCCGGCGAGCACGTCGTCGACGTCTCCGCCGACGGTCGCGTGCCCTTTCGCAGGAGCGTCGCGATCGCGAAGGGGGAGCGTCTCGAGGTCGCGGTCCCGGAGCTCGCGCCTCTCGTCGCGCCGGCGGCCCCGCAGCCGCGCGAGCCCGCGCGCGAGCTCGAGCGTCCGCCCGCGCCGGCGGGCTTCGGCGCGCCGCGGACCGTCGCGATCGGCCTCGCGGGGGCGGGCGTGATCGCGATCGCGGTCGGCTCGTTCTTCGGCGTGCGTACGATCTCCCGCTTCCGCGACGCCGAGGCGATGTGTCCGAACGATCGCTGCCCCGACGCGCGGGGGAAGGACCTCGCCGACGACGCGCGCCGCGACGGCGTCATCTCCACGATCGCGATCGCCGGCGGCGCCGCCGCGCTCGCCGGCGCCGCCGCGCTCTGGCTCTTCGCGCCTCGTACGAAGAGCGCCGCGCGGCTCGCGCCGATCGTCGCGCCGGGCGGCGGCGGCGTCGCCTTCGGAGGTTCGTTGTGATTCGCGCCCGCGTCGTCTCCGCGCTCCTCGTCTCGACGTCGATGGCCGGCTGCGGCGCGCTCGTGGGCATCCGTGACTTCCAGATCGATCCGCCCGACGTGGAGGCGGGGACGAGCGACGCGAGCGAGGCCTCGAGCGAGGCGTGCGTCGACGCGGAGGAGCCCGCGCCCGTCGCGCCCGGCCCCACGCCGGCGACGTGCGCCGAGGTCCGCGCCGCGAGCCCCGCGGCCGCCGACGGCGAGTACACGCTCTACGCGCGTGGCGACCGCGCGCGCCCTTGGCAGGCGTACTGCCACGACATGGAAGGCACGCCGGCGGAGTACGTGCCGCTCGTGAACACCGGTGAGGCGCACGCGATCGGCGACGCCCTCGGCTCGGTGTCGAGCGGGGCGTTCGTGAACTACTCGCAGCTCTTCCAGGAGGAGCGAGGCAACCACGGGCGGCCGACGCGCCATCAGCTCACGTTCTTCGATCGCGTGCGCGTCGATCCCGCGACGCTCCGCGTCGACGTCGGCGACCGGCGCTTCGCGCGCGTCGTCGGCGCGATGGACTTCCTCGAGGCGGGGACGCTCACCGGCCTGCCGTACGGTACGGGCGCGTACTGCTGGGAGAGCGGCAACGCCCGGGGCAGCGGCAACGTCGATCTGCGCGGGACGCCGTTCGCGATCGCGGACACGGCGCAGTTCGTGAAGGGCGGCTCGGATCCCGGAGGAGAGGTCGTCGTCGCGGCCGGCGGGCAGGTCGTCGAGCTGCACGGCGGCGGCGGCCACGGCAACGGCGGCGGCGACGGCGCGTGCGGATGGATGAGCGCGCTGCCCCCGAGCGAGTCGATCTACACCCTCCCCGCGGGGCGGTTCCAGCTCGCGCTCGCGCACCGCGCGCTCCCGCGGAGCTGCGCCGAGGTGCTCGCGCAGGACCCGCAGGCGAAGGACGGTGAGCGCCTGCTCTACGTCGACAACGACGTCCGCAGGCCGTGGCGCGCGCACTGCGTGGGGATGGCCGGCGGGGCGCCGCGCGAGTACCTCACGCTCGTCGAGACGGGCGCGACCTCGAACTTCGCGACGTACGCCGCGGGGGGCGCCGCGGAGGGGACCGACGTGACGACGCGCTACGAGCGGCTCCGCATCGATCCGGTGACGCTGCGGATCGACGTCGTCGATCGGACGTTCGCGAGCTCGGCGGGCTCGGTCATGGTCGGCGGCGAGACGATCGCGTCGGTGCCCTTCGGCGTGGCGGCGAGCTGCGGCGGTCCGGGCTCGGCGACCGGCAGCGCCAACGTCGATCTGCGCGGGACGCCGTTCGCCGTGGCGCAGGACGCCTTCGTCACGCGCGGCGAGAGCCCGGGAGGGAGCGCGACGTACCGCCGATCGGATCGCGTCGTCGACGTGCTGGGCGGCGGCGCGTGCGGGCGGAGCGAGCCGGCGCCGGGGCGCTGCGACCTCTTCACGCGCGCCTCGAGCTTCCAGCTTCGCCTGATCCATCGCCCGCTCCCTCGGACGTGCGCCGAGCTCGCGGTCGAGGAGCCGACGGCGCGAGACGGCTCCCATACGCTCCACGGCGTCGACGGTCGCGCGTGGACGGCCTACTGCGCCGACATGCAGAGCGCGACGCCGCGCGAGTACCTGACCGTCGGCGGCGGTGACGGCCGGAACTACGCGCAGGCGACGGCTTCCGCGGGCACGGGTGAGTGGGGCGGCACGAACGTCGTCACGCGCTACGAGCGCGTTCGCGTCGACCCGAAGACGTTCTACGTCGACGAGAGCGATCGCAGGTTCGCGACGAGCACGGGTAAGCTCAACTTCGGGCTCACGGAGCTCGACTATGGCAACGCCGTGGACTGCGGCTACTCGTTCTCCGACACGGGCCGTGCGAACGTCGATCTCCGCGCCACGCCGTTCGCGGTGACCGAGAGGAAGTTCGAGAGCTACGGCTACCTCGTGGGGGGCTCGACGACGGAGACCGCGCTCAACCAGTTCGTCGACTTGAGGGGAGGTGGCCTCTGCGGCCGTCGCGAGCCGCGCCCCGTGCTCGTGTCCGGCTCCACGCGGCCATCCCCGAGCTACCGCCTCGGCCTCGTCTATCTCGACTGAGTCTCGCGACGGCTCGACGGTCCGGGCATACGGTCCGTCGCTTTACACGAACGGCCGGTCTGCTGCACTCTAGAGGCGAATGGCCGCAGCGCTCTCCATCGGAGACGAGATCGCCGGACGCTACCGCTTGGAGGGGACGCTCGGCTCGGGTGGGATGGGCCAGGTGTGGTCGGCGAGGCACGTCGGCCTCGACGAGCGCGTGGCGATCAAGGTGCTGCGCCCCGAGCGCGCCGGCGGCGAGCGCGATCTCGAGCGCTTCCGTCGTGAGGCGCGCGCGGCGGCGCGCATCCGCGGGGAGAACGTGGTCCGCGTCCTCGACTTCGGCACGCTCGACGAGGCGCGTCCGTACATCGTGATGGAGCTCGTCGATGGGACGAACCTCGAATCGCTGCTCGCGGAGGCCGGCCCGCTGCCGCCCGCGCGCGCGGCGAGCTACGTCCTCCAGGCGTGCTACGCGATGGCGGAGGCGCACCGCCTCGGCATCGTGCATCGCGACCTGAAGCCATCGAACCTGCTGCTCACGCGTCGCCCGGACGGCTCGGCCCTCGTGAAGGTCTCCGACTTCGGCATCGCGACGGCCGGCGCGCTGGCGTCCGATACTCTCACGGAGACGACCGACATCCTCGGGTCGCCGAAGTACATGTCCCCGGAGCAGCTCCGCGAGGCGCGCGCGGTCGACGCGCGCTCGGACGTCTGGTCCATCGGCGTGACGCTCCATCACCTGTTGACCGGCAAGCTCCCCTTCGAGGCGTTCACGGCGGCCGGCCTCATCGCCCGCATCACGTCCGAGCCGCCGGTCCCCGTGCGCGAGCAGGCGCCCCAAGTCGACGCGCGGCTCGAGCGCCTCATCCTGCGATGTCTCGAGAAGGAGCCCGAGCGTCGCTACGAGGACGTCGCCGAGCTCGCGGCGGCGCTCGTCCCGTTCGCGAACGCGGACGACGCTGCGGCGGAGCGCGTTCGGCGCACGCTCCTCCGCCCGCGTACGGAGAGGCCGGCCGCGACGGTGACGGCGCCGCGTGTCGAGGCCGACGCGAACACCGTGGTCCCGACGGAGCGGCCGGCGACGCTCACGGAGAGGTCGGCCTCGCGCCCGCTCCGCTTCGTCCTCCTCGCCGGCGCCGTGGTGCCGCTCGCCGCGGTCTTCGCGCTCACGGCGGCCTCGCGGGTGGCGCCGAAGGCGGCGGATCCTTCCGTGGCACCTCCGAGCGCTCCAGCGCGCGAAGAGCCGCCGCCCGTGGAGTCGCCAGCTCGCGACGAGCCGGCGCCGGCCGTGTCCACTTCGCCCGAGGTGGCCGTGGCGCCGCTCCCGGCGACCGTCGCCGCCGCCGCGCGTCCTGCGCCCGCGCCGCGTCCCGCCGCGAGCGCACCGCCGGCGAGGCCGATCGTCCAACCGTCCTCGAGCGCTACCAAGGTGAACCTGCTCGACTATGGTCCGCGGAAGTGAGCGGCCACGGGGGTGGCGGCGGTTCGCGCTCGGAGACGTCGACCTGGTGAGTGCGTCCGCGGCGATCCGATAGCATCGCGCGATGTCCTTCTCGCCCAGGCCGTGCGCGCATTGCGGAGGCGTTCAGTTCCACGTGCTCCCGGACGTCATGCTCGAGCCTCACAAGGTCGTGATGTTCGGACGAACCACCGGCGGCCAGAGGCTCGGCTGGTGGAAGGTCACCATCGTGATCTGTGTACAGTGCACGCGCACGGAGCTGTTCACGCCCAACGCGGCGGAGCTCGTCTCGCTCACGCCCGGCGCCCACGTCGTGACGTCGACGCGCTGACCCGCGGAACTTCGTTCGCCGGACGCTGTCGACCGCGTGTGCCTCGCGGTTTGCTCGTCTCGCTCGTCGCCCTCGCCGCGTGCGCGTCCCCGCGCGCGGCGGCGCCGTCCTTCGTGCCGGCGCCGGCGCCAGCGAAGCCGGAGTTCTTCGCGTGGGGGAGCTTCCCGGGCTGCTCGCGCGAGCGGGCGGAGGAGGACCGCTCGCGGACGGCGACCCTCGCGAAGATGCTCGCCGGCATCTCGGCGCCCGCGCCGGAGACGCTCGCGCCCGCGCTCGCGGACATCGACGCGACCTGGGCGAGCCCGTGCTTCGCCCACGTCGCGCGGCTGTTCCCGCGACCGCGCATCACGTCGATCGAAGACCTGCGATCGACGTGGTTTCGCGGGCGGCTCTCCGGCATCGGCGCGATGCTCGGCGGCCTCTACGAGCGGGACGGCAAGCGCTTCTTCTACGTCCCGCCTGCGACGCGCGAGCCGCTCGACGCCGAGACGCGCCGTGCGCTGGCGCCGTGGATCTGCGAAGGCGCGAACGCCGACTGCGGGAACACGGGCTCGTACGTCAGCGCGGCGGAGGCGTCCTTCGATCGCGAGGAGGAGCGCTCGCGGCAGCGCGTCGAGTCGGGCAAATACGATCCGTGCAAGGACGCGGCCGCGAACGAGGACCGCGACCCCAAGCCGACCGCGTTCGAGTCGTTCGCGCTCTGCGTCGCGAGCGAGGCGCCGCGCACGTATCGCTATCCGGAGGAGGTCCGACTCCGTGCGCCGCAGCGCGGATGGCTCATCGTCCGCGGCCGGCGCGGGCACTACGTCTTCGCCGACGAGATCGCGGCCTACGACCTCGCGACCGGCGCGGCCTACGAAGCGCGGAGCCGCAGCGCGCTCGTGCTCGACGGACCCTGCATCGACGCGGAGGCGATCGACGAGAAGCGGGAGCTCGAGACGTTCACCGGCAACGTGCTCGCGACCGCGGCGCGCGAGCTCGCCTTCGTCGTGCTGACCGCCGCAGCGCTGAGGCCGGCGCGCACGACGATGACGCTCATGCCCGTCCCCGCCGACCTCCCGCTCACGCTCTCGCCCCGCCTCGAGCACGCGCCGCGCGCGTCGGGCTGGGGCACGAGCGAGCAGACCACGATCTCGCTCACGCTCGTCGACGGCGGGACGATCGTCGCGGAGGGGAGCTTCACGTACCCATATTCCTCCGAGCCTGCGGACGCACGCGCGAACGAGGTCCTCCGCATCCTCGAAGCGGGGCGCGAGCCGGGCTGCGCGCGCGCCTCGCTGCCGGCGACGCTCCCGCGGAGCGGGGCCTCGGGCGCCTCCGTCCTCGACGCCGACCCCGGGCGTCAGGTCGACGTGTCGCGCAAGCTCGAGGACACGCTCCTCGCGCTCCGTCGAAAAGACTGCGCGCGCTGATTGACGGAGACGCGTTCGATGAACTAGCGAACGTCCGGTGAAGACTCGACTCTGGATGATCCTCTTCGGTGGCATGGTGGCGTGCGCGGCGGCGCCTCGGAGCGATGGGCCCGCTGCGCCCGCGGCGTCGGCGCCGGCGCCGGAGCCGCGCCGCGCGTACGACACGGCGCGAGGGGGGCGGCTCTTCGACAAGTGGACGGCGGAGACCAAGCGGACCGGGGCCGAGCCCGCGCGGATGAAGGACCTCTTTGGCTGGGACCTTCGCGGGCAGAAGGGGATGTACGGGCCGGAGCACATGAACAAGAAGAACGCGCTGCCCGTCGACCTCCTCTCGTGGGAGGGGGACGTCGCCGCCGTCGCCGCGCGGCTCGCTCGTGGTGGGGACGGCGTGCCCGCGTATGCGCCCGCGCTCACGCCGCCGGAGCTCGAGAACGTCGCCGCCCTCATCGTCGCGATGCGCGATGGGGAGCTGCCGCGCGCCGATCAGGTCCTCACGCTCACCAGCCCGGCGGCGAAGGACTATGCCCTCGCGACGGGCGGGGACGCCGCGCGCGGCAAGGCGCTCTTCGCGGAGCGATGCGCCAACTGCCACGGCGCCGACGGCACCAAGTTCCTCCTCGACGACGGCGCGTATTCGCTCGGCTCGCACGCGCGGCAGAAGGCCTACGAGGACTGGTTCAAGATCCTCAACGGACAGCCCGGCTCCGCGATGGAGCGGCAGGTCAAGGGCGCGAGCGCCGCCGAGATGCGCAAGGAGCTCCTCGATCTGCTCACCGCGCTCTGCGATCGGACCGCCTTCCCGAAGGGCGCCGCCACCGCCGCCGACGTCCCCGACGCCGATCCACGCTGCGGCGCCGCCCTCCGCTGAGGGCGTCCATTGAAATAGCACCCCTCGCGCGCCGTCTTCCGGCACGATGGACAGGATGGGCTCGGGGCGCTCTCTCTCGGCGGCGGTATCGGTCGTGGCGGCTCTCCTCGTGCTCGCCGCGTGCACGGGTGCGCGGCCCTACGAAGGCAGCGGTGACGCGGGGGCCGACGACGGCGGGGTCGCGGAAGGCGGAGTCGACGCGCCGAGCCCCCTCGACGCCGCGGCGGACGCCGCAGACTCGCAAGCCGGATACGGGTGCGCCGACGTCCCGGCCGTCGAGAGCACGAGCTCCCCCAACCCCGCGCACCGGCGCTTCTTCTTTCGGCAGTCCGTCTACGGTGGGATCAAGGGCTGCGGCGCGCTCGCCGAGGGAGTGAGCTCCTGCGACGCCTTCGATCGCCTCCGGGACTGCATGGGCTCGCGGCTCGCGTGCACGTGCCTCGACGGCGCGGTGCAGACGCGCATGTGCCGCGACGTCGACGATCTGTCTCCGTTCGAGAAGGCGCGCTGCGCGGTCGCCGGCTCGATCGGTCCGGAGCACCCGGCGTACGCCGCGAGCCTCCCCGACGGGCCGTACCCGATGCCGGACCGAAAGTACCTCTCCGACGCCGTGTGCACGACGACCGGAGGCGAGGAACGATCGCCCATCGGCTTTCATCGCTGCACGTCGCGCCAGATGCCACGGCCCGCCGGCTATCTCTCCTGCGTCGTCCGTCATACCTACGGCCAGGACGTCGGCGGAATCCAAAGTTGCTCCGAGATCTACGAAGACGACGCCTCCAAGATGACGGCCTTCCGCGCCGCCTGCACGGGCAGCGACGAGCTGCGCGAGGACGTCCCGTGCCCCCGCGGCGAGCAGTTCGTCGTCGCCTGCCAGAAGCGAGAGCCGTCCGCCTACGCGGCCAGGTATTACTACTTTCGCAATTACCCATTTCAGGAGTTCCGAACACCGCCGTACACGGACGGGTGGCTCTCGCCCAGCACGCAGGACTGGATCCACAGCCTCGAGGTCGACTGCCTCGCCAGAGACGGCACGCCCGGCGTGCTCTATCCGTGGGACACCCTGCCGGAGTACTTCACGGACGGAGAGGGGAACCATCGAGGCGGGATCCGCGGCCAAGGCGCCGTGATCTTCCCCGACGCCGACGACCCCTGACGCAGAATCAGCGCCCGCGATCCTCATGGCACAGGCACAGTCCGCTCTTCGAACCGCTGCGGCGGGGCTCATCGGGAACGTCCTCGAGTGGTTCGACTTCGCGGTCTACGGGTACTTCGCGAGCGACATCGGGCGGCAGTTCTTCCCCGAGGCGAGCTCGACGGCGCGGCAGCTCTTGTCGTTCGGCGTCTTCGCGCTCGGCTTCGCGGCGCGTCCGGCCGGCAGCGTCGTGCTCGGCCTCGTCGGCGATCGGATCGGCCGGCGCGCGCTCCTCACCTTGTCGATCGGTCTCATGGGCGGCGCGACGCTCGCGATCGGCCTGCTCCCCGGCTACGAGCAGATCGGCGCCGCCGCGCCGGTGACGTTGGTGCTCCTCCGCCTCGTGCAAGGCTTCTCGCTCGGCGGCGAGTTCACCGGCTCGATGGTCTACACGACCGAGCTCGCCTCGCCGCGCCTGCGCGGCCTCATCAGCAGCTCGACGGCGGCGGGCACGACGATCGGGTTCATGCTCGGCTCGGTCTCGGCGTGGGCGGTGAACCGCGCGCTCGGCGCCGAGGCGGCCGGCGCCTGGGGCTGGCGGATCCCGTTCGTCGCGAGCGTCTCGTTCTGTCTGGCCGGGTGGCTCTTGCGTCGCGGCATCGCCGAGTCGGAGGCCGGCGCGCAGGCGGCGGTCGAGCGCGCGCCCTGGCTCGCGTCGCTCGTGGCCGACGCGCGGCCGATCGTGCAGACGTTCGGGATCGTCGCGATGACGAACGCCGCGTATTACCTGACGTTCACGTTCGCGGTCGAGCGCCGCAAGTCGCTCGCGGGGGAGGGCGGCGAGGCGTTCTTGCTCGCGAACACGCTGAGCCTCGCCGCCGTGCTCGTGGCGAAGCCGTTCGGGGGTTGGCTGTCCGATCGCGTCGGCCGCCGGCGCCTGATGATGGCGGCCACCCTCGTCACGATGATGGCGGTCGTGCCCGCGCTGCGCGTCATGCTCCGTGGCTCGCCCGCGCAGTTCGTCGTCGGGCAGGTGCTCCTCGCCGTCCCGCTCGGCATGGCGCTCGGCCTGCAGGGCGCGATGCTCGTCGAGATATTTCCCCTCCGGACGCGCGTGACGTCGATGAGCATCGCCTACAGCGTGGCCCTCGCGCTCGCGGGCGGAACGGCGCCGCTCCTGTCGACGTGGCTGATCGAGACCTTCCACGATCCGATGCTGCCCGCGTACGCGATCCTGCTCTACGGAGCGATCGGGCTCGCGATCATGGCGCCCATGCGCGAGACGAACGGCCGCTCGCTCACGGCGTAGCGTCAAGGAGGGCAAACGGGCGGAGGAGGCGGAGTGACGCGGGGCGCGCACGTGCCGTCCGTGCAGGCGAGGCCCGAGCCGCACGGCGCTTTCGTGAAATCGCTGTTGTCGCAGGCGTCGCCCTGCTTGCCGTACTCGAGGCACTGCGGGCTCGAGAGGGGGCAATGGAGACGGACGCATTGGACGTACTTGCCGCCGGATTGGAAGCCGCACGTGTCGCCGACGTTCGTGGCGTATCCGTCTTCGACACATTTGCCGTCCACGCACGACAGGTTCGAGCGGCAGGAGCTGGGGAACGAGCCCGTGCACGCCTCGCCGATGCCGACGGTCTTCAGGCACTTGTTGCCGACGCAGTTGTGGTCGGCCGCGCAGGAGCCGTCGCCGAAGGTGCAGCTCGCGTTCTGCCCGCCGTACTTTGTGCACGTCTTGGTGGCGGAGGCGCAATAGAGGTCATCTTGGCACTCGAGGCCGCCCGTGCACTCCGCGCCGAGGGCGAGGCGCTCCGCGCACTTCCCGCAGTCGACCCCGGGGTCGCGTTTGCACCGGCCGCTCGCGCATTGGCCGTTCCTGCTGCAACCCGCGTCGTCGGGGAGCGTGCCGGGAGGGTCGAAATCGCACTCGGCGAAGTCGCGCTCGCGTTGCGCGCACGTGGCGGAGGCGAGCTTCGAGGCGCAGGCATCGTATTGCGCCTGCGTCGTGGCGGGCTCGAGGTCGGTCCGTGCGTCGCCCTCGCACGCGGCGTCGTCGGCGAAGTAGGCCCGGAATCGATCGGGAAGGCAGCGCTTCTGGAGCGCACATTTCGCCCTCACGTAGCTCGAGGGATCGATCGGCGTCGCGACGTCACCGGAGCTCGACGCCGCGCCCGAGCTGCTCGCGCCGCCTTCGCCGACGACGCCGGCGTCGGGATCGTCCACGAGCTCGTAGTCGGAGAGGCCGGTGACGGCCGCGCATGCGCACACGGCGGCCACCCCAACGACGGTGACGAGACGAAGACCGTCGAAGCTCCTCACGTCAATAGTCTACTACCGGGCTCCGGCTCAGTCTGCCAGCGCGGTGACGAGGCGCTCGACGTCCTTCGCCGGGACGGAGCAGAGGGCGACGCGGAGGCAGCCCTTCGACGGGACGACGAAGACGCCCTTCTCCTTCATGCGGAGCGCGCGCTCGATCGCGTCGTCGCAGAAGACGGTGACGAAGAAGCCTCCCTCGTAGCGCGGGTATTTGAGCCCCGCCTTCGAGGCGTGCTCGTTGAACGCGGCGACGCGCGCGTCGAGCAGCGCGCGGAGCTCGTCGCGCTCCTCGTCGCACGCCGCCCGGAGCTCCGGCGTCGTCAGCAAGCGCGCGATCGCCCGCATGCCGCCGCGGCTGCAGTTCGACCACGTGCCGCGCGACGAATAGGAGAGCGCCGCCGCCGTCGCCGCGCGCGCCGCCGCGTCGGGCACGCACGAGACGAGTGCGCCGACGCGGAGCCCGTAGTGCGTGAACGACTTGGACGCGCTCCACGCGAAGAGGAGCCCCACCTTGCCGAGGAGCGGCAAGAGCTCCGCGAGGAACGCCCGCGGAGCGCGCGCGCCGTACGCGTAGTACGCCATGTCCGCGAGGAGCGTGATCGGCGCCGCGTCGGCGTGGCGGAGCAAGCACGCGACGACCGCGCGCCACTCCTCCATGCTCATCGAGTAGCCGGTCGGGTTGTGGCACGGATCGTTGAGGAAGAGGAGGACCCGCTTCTGCTCCGCGATCTGCCTCGCGACCGCGGCGTCGAGCGCGGCGACGTCGAAGCCGCCCTTTTCGTCGAACATCGAGAACGTCGAGAGCTTCCGCTCCGTCTCGTCGCAGAGCGTCTGGTACGGGCCCCAGAAGTAGCTCGTCGTGAGGAGCGCGTGGTGCGGCTCCATGTAGTTCGCGATCGCGTGGCGGAGCGCGCCGGTGCCGCCCGGGGTCGCGCCCGCGACCGCGCAGGCGCGCATCTCGGGCTCGCCCGCGAACAGGTCGTCGATGACGGCGGCGAGGAAGTCGGGGGAGCCCGCGATCGGCGCGTACGTCGCCCACTCCTCCGGCGCGACCTCCTGCACCGCGCGCGCGGCGGTCGGGAGGATCGCGAGCTTGCCGTCGTCGTGGAGGAGCGCGCCCACCGTGGCGTTGACGACCGACTCGCCACGCGCCTTCCGCTCCGTCGCCTCTTTGTTGAGCGCGAAGATCGGATCGTCCGAGGGGCGACCTTGATGCGACGGGATGACGTGCAGCATGCGTCCTTCGCCCTACCGCTCGGGCGGTGCGGGGGCAAGCACGTCATCCGCGCGGTCGACCGACAGGTAGAGGCCGCGCGCGTAGAGGCGGCGCCGTTCGGGTTCTGAAAGATCGCCCTTCCGGCCGGCCGTCGCGGCGGCGAGGAGGATCGCCGCGCTCACCGACACGTTGAGGCTCTCGACGAAGCCGCGCATCGGCACGCGGACCTTCCGGCTGCACGCGGCGACGAGGTCGCCCGCGATGCCGTCGCGCTCGTTGCCGAGGACGAGCGCGAGCTTGGGGACGTGGGCGAGGTCGGCGGGCGCGAGCTCGCCGTCGGCGGCGGCGCCGACGAGCTCGTAGCCGTCGGCGCGGAGCTTCGTCACGGCGTCCTCCGCCTTCTTCCAGCGCCGAAGATCGACCCATTTCTCGGAGCCGCGCGACACGGTCGAGGCGAGGAGGAAGCCCTCGTAGCGCTCGACGACGTTGACGTACTGCACACCGAACGCCTCGCAGGAGCGGACGACCGCGGCGCCGTTGTGCGGATCGTGCGGCGCGTCGAAGACGACCTGCACGCTCGCGAGCCGCTGCTCGATGACGCCGAGGAGCCGCTCGCGCCGCCGATCGAGGACCATGCCCTCGAGCAGCGCGATGACGCGCTCCGGATCGTGCTGCTCCGCGACCGCGATCCGCGCCGGCACGATGCGATCGCCGGTGACGACCCCGTAGCTCCGCCGTCGCATGTTCGCCCCCGCCCTTACCACGGCGTACGATGAGGGGGCCAATGGATCGGAGCTCGAGCACCCAGCTCCCGCCGCTCCCGCGCTCGTCGCGGCGGCGCGATTGGGTGCGCGTGGTCTGCCGGTTCCTCTGCGCCGTCTTCGCCGTCGCCGGCTTCCTCCCGATCGCGCTCGGCGTCGCCGTCCGCACCGAGTGGGCGCGCTCGCTCGCGACGCGCGAGACGCGGAAGATCGTCAAGGACCTCGGCATCGAGGCGCGCTACGAGCTCGACCTCCGCCTCTGGCCGCTCAGCGTCACGCTCACGAACATCCACGTCGACGCGAGCGACGGGGGCACGCCGTTCCTCACCGCCACGCGCGCCACCGCGCGGCCGAAGATCTTCGGGCTCCTCGCGGGGAAGCTCGTCATCGATCAGATCGAGGTCCTCGAGCCGAAGGCCCGCGTCGTGATGAAGGACGGGAAGCTCCAGAACCTGAAGCTCGACCTCCCGGAGGGCCCGAAGTCCGACAAGCGCTCGCGCGCCCCGTTCTCGGTCGTCTCCACCACCGAGGCGTTCGTCGACTTCACGTTCGACGACAAACACGTCGTCGCCACCCACATCGACGCGGACGTCACGGTCGACGAGGACGAGGCCGGCGACGACGCCTTCGAGGTCGCGCTCCGCGTCGACGAGGCGCGCACCAAGGTCGTCCGCGGCGGCGCGGTGGACGACGACACGCTCTGCAAGCTCGACGGCCGCGCGCGCATCGAGCAGAAGAAGGTGCTCGTGCGCCGGCTCGAGCTCCACGGCGCGGCGGACATGGACCCGGCGCCGGGCACGCACCTCGGCTGCGAGCTCCCGAAGACCGATTACCGCGTCGTCGAGCTCGCGCTCGGGCACTTCGCGGTGACGATGCCGCCGGGGCAGGACTACCCGAACCTCGAAGGCCACGTGAAGGTGCGCGCGCCGCTCCCGCTCATCGGCCGCAAAGGGCCGGACGCGCCCTTGACGGAGGGGTGGGCCGGCGTCGACGCCGAAATCCGATTTACGCCCGAGACCGCGATACCCGATCTCGCGGGCAAGATCGAGGTGCACGGCGTCCGCGTGGAGCGCTTCATCTTCGGCGACGTGTCGAGTGAGGTCGCCGTCCGCCGCGGCGTCATCACCGCCCCGCTGACGAAGCTGAACCTCGCCGAGAGCCAGACCGAAATACGGGACATCGAGGTCCGCCCGCTCTCCGACGGAATCCCGATCAAGGTCGGGAGCATCAGCGTCCGGAATGCCAACTTCACGTCGCTCCTCCGCGACTTCCACGTCCACCCGCGGCCCTTCGTCGGGTGGGACATCCGCGAGGTGGACGTCTCGAAGGTCGAGGGGACCGCCGATCCCCTCCACCTCGACGGCGAGATCAAGGGGCACACCTACAACTTCGCGGTCTACGACCGCCCGGCGAAGGAGACGGCGACGCGCGAGCGCATCATCGGCGTCCCCGACGCGGCGCTCGCGGGCAAGCTCGCGATCCGTCCGAAGGGCTTCTCCTTCGAGAACATGACCGTCACGACGCCGCGGAGCGTCGCGCAGAACACGACCGTGATGATCGGGTATCACGAGGAGCTCCTCGTCGACGTGCCGAGCTCCCGCATCGACCTCGCCGAGATGTCCCCCCTCGGCGACCTCGTGATGAGCGGCGTCGCGGAGCCGAAGGTCCACATCAGCGGCACCGCCGGCGCGCCGATGTTGAAGGGCGAGACGTCGGTGAAGGACTTCGTCATGGCCGACATCCCGTTCGGCAACGTGACGCAGGGCACGATCGAGGCCGACATCGCGAACGTGAAGGTCGACCTCTCCGACGTGAGGGCGACGAAGGGGAAGAGCACCTACGAGCTCTCGACCGGGCGCCTCGATTTCTCGAAGCCGGCGAAGATGCGGATGGAGGCGCAGGTCTCCTCGAAGAGCCTCAACGTCCGCGACTTCTTCTCGATGTTCCACCTCGAGGACGATCCTCGCCTCCTCGAGCTCGACGGGACGCTCGAGACCAACGCGCGGATGCGGCTCGTGCTCGGCGGGCCGGAGGACAAGTGCCAGAGCGGCTTCCTCACCGTGACGGCGCAGACGACCGGGCGCGACCTCAACGTCCTCGGCGAGCACTTCGACGAGGGCCACGCCGACATGGAGTACCGCTGGGAGGATCGCCTCGCGGGGCTGGAGGGCGCCGAGATCGACGTCCACTCGATGTCGCTCACGAAGGTGAAGAAAGCGGGCGGCACCCCGGTCGGCTCCGTCCTCGGCTCGGTCGCGATCCATCGCGGCGGCGCGATCCGCGGCAGCGTCGTCGTCCAGGGCTTCCCCCTCGCGCGCACCAACGTGATGGGTCCCGCCGCGCGCTACCTCGAGGGCAGCGGCTCCGGCGTCGCGCGCATCGGCGGCACGATCTCCTCCTTCGAGGTCACCGCCGACGCGAGCCTCAGCCCGATGCGCATCTTCGGCGCGCCGTTCGGGAGCTCCGACGTCCACCTCACGATGACCCAGGTCCCGCGCCCCTCGAAGGTCAAAGGAAAGACCAAATGCGGCGCCGACATCTACGCCGAGCTCGACAAAGAGGCTTATGGGCGCGACACCTCCTCGCAGGGTGAATTCCGAATATCGGGCGGGCTATTCGGTAATCAGGTGCGCCTCGACGACGTCGTCGTCACGCGCCAGAAGGCCCCGCTCATCACCGGCAACGTCCGCTTCGAGGACTTCGACCTCGACCCGATCGGGCGCATCGTCGTCGCGCGCACGCCCGACGAGACGGACGACGCCACGCCGCTCGGCGGCCGCCTCTCCGGCGCTCTCGCGCTGAAGCGCGTCGCGACGGACGACCTCCCGCACGCGGACGTGACCTTCACCCCCGCCGAGCTCCGCGTCGACCGCGGCGGGCAGCGCCTCGAGCTCCACGACAAACAAGCGGTGTTCACGCTCGCGAACGACACGGTGACGATCCCGAAGGTCACGTTCGACCTCGCCGCGCCGAACGGCCTCAAGGGCGCCGTCGCCGTGAACGGCAAGATCGATCGCGTCACCCGCGGCGGCGCGCTCGACCTCGAGGCGGTCCTCTCGCCCATCGATCTCGGCATCCTCGTCGGCGTCGTCCCGAAGATGACGCGCGGCATCGGCACGCTCACGGGCTCGGTGAAGGTCAAGGGCACGCCGAAGGAGCCCGCGCTCGACGGCCGCCTCGCGATCCGCGGCGGCGAGTTCGCGTTCCGCGGCCTCCCCGGCGGCATCAGCGACGTGAACGTCGACATCGAGGCGGACGAGAACGAGGTCCGCATCACGCACGCGCGCGGCCACTTCCTCGGCGGCGACGTCGGCATGACGGGCCGCCTCCCGATCAAGGACGGCAACCTCGGCATCGCGCGCGCGGAGGTCACCGGCCGGCAGCTCTATTTCACGCCGGTCGAGGGCGTGCGGGGCGTCGTCGACGCGGACCTCGAGCTGAGCCTGAACTCCAACGCCCCCTCGGCGCAGGGGCGTCTCCCGTTCGTCGGCGGCTCCGTCACCATCACGCAGTTCGAGTACACGCGCCCGGTCGCGCTCGACCTCACCGGCTTCCGCGGCGGCGCGAAGCGCACGGTGGTGGAGGCCTACGATCCCTCTCAGGACTCGGTCGTCTTCGGCTTCGACGTGCGCGCGCGGAGCCCGCTCCGCATCCGCAACAACCTCGTCGACGCGCAGCTCGCGATCGATCAGCGCGGCCTCCACGTCAGCGGCACCAACCAGCGCCTCGGCCTCCGCGGCGAGCTCGCGGCGGTGCAGGGCGGCCGCTTCCGCGTCTTCGCGAACGACTTCGAAGTACGAAAAGCCACCATCCGCTTCGACGATCCGACGCGCATCGTCCCGCGCGTCGACATCACCGGCGTCACGGAGTACCGCCGCTACTCGAACACGACCGGCCCCGGCGCCGGCGGCGCGGCGGCGGGCGGCGGCAGCGGATCCATCTCGAGCGGCGGCAGCGGGAGCGGCCTCTGGCGCATCACGCTCCACGCCTACGGCGACACCGAGGACCTCCACGTCGACATGACGAGCGATCCGGCGCTGTCGCGCGAGGACATCTTCTTCCTCCTCACGATCGGCCTCACGCGCGCGGAGGTCGATCAGGTCCGCGCGGGCTCCGTCTACGCGAGCGCGGCGTTCGAGGCGATCGGCACCGTGAGCGGCGCCGACCGCGCGCTCAAGACGGTCATCCCCGTCATCGACGACTTCCGCTTCGGCAGCGCCTACTCCCCCCGCACCGGCCGCACGGAGCCGCAGGTCACGCTCGGGCGGAGGCTCACCGAGAGCCTCCGCGCCAACGTCTCCACCGGCCTCACCGAAGATCGCCAGTTACGCTCGAACGTGGAGTGGCGCCTCTCCCGCCCCCTCAGCGTGCAAACGAGCTACGACAACATCAGCACGGTGTCGTCCGGCTCCGTCGGCAACTTCGGCTTGGATTTCCGCTGGCGCATCGAGTTCAACTAATCAGCTCCCACGCCGAGTGCCGGTCGCGCCGCCGAGCAGCATGTCGCGCACGGCTTGCGTTCTGTCGCGCCCGACCGGAACGCGAACGCCTCGCTGCTCCGATCCCATCCTCTCTCCAACGAAGATTCGCGTCTCCCTGCCTTCGCGCTCGAGCTCCTTGATGAAGCTGGTGTTGACCAACCAGTTCCGATGAACGCGCATCATCGAGCGTCCGAGCGAGACCTCGATGACGGACAGCGAGAGGTCGACGTCGAAGACACCATGCAGCGTGTGGACGGAGGTCAAGCGCTCCCTCGCCTCGAACGCCCATACCTCGGACGGCTCCAGGAAGACGAGCGTCTTCCCTCGGCGTGCAACGATCCGCTTTCGATACCCTGCTTCGGCCCGGGATGGACGCCGTCCGAGCAAGCGGAGGAGGCACTGTTGTACGCGCTCTTCGGTGAACGGTTTTAGCAAGTAGTCGACCACGTCGAGGCTGAACGCCTCCACCGCGTGCTCCTGGAAGGCCGTCGCGAGGACGAACATGGGGGCGTCGGGTTTTCCGGCGAGATTACGAACGACGGCGAGACCGCTCGTGTCACCGCTGCCCGCCAGCCGAACATCGACGAACACGGCGTCCACCTGCAGCTCGCTGCCCGGCTTCAGCGCTTGCCAGGCCTCCGCCAAGCTGCCGACCGCACCGACCACCTCGGCGAGCTTCGAGTCTTCGAGCAACTCGACGAGATAGTCGCGAGCGGGAGGCTCGTCTTCTACGACCATGACGCGAAGTCTCTCCGTCATGGCGCGTGCACCCGCGACGGCTCGTCGTCGACGAGCGGGAGTCGAACGACCGCCTGAGTTCCGCGGGCCGTCGACTCGAGCCGGAGGCTCGCGTCATCGTACTTGAGCTCCAGCCGGCGGCGCACGGAGTGAAGCCCGAACGCACCGGGCCGCGGCTCGACGGCGGGGACGCCCGGCCCGTTGTCCTCCACCGTGCACACGACGTGTCCGGCGCCGTCCCCTCTCTCGAGCGAGACACGCAGCGTCACCTCACCGTCGCCGGAGCGCTGCAAGGCTCCGTGATTGACGGCATTCTCCATCAGCGGCTGGAGCAGCAGCCTCGGCACGAGGACCCGCTCCGCAGCGCGTTCAATCTCCCACCGAAATTGCAGCGCACCAACGTGGCGAGACTCCAGGATCTCGGCGTAGCGGCGAAGCCACGAAACTTGCTCTCCGATCGTCTGCATCTCCTCGGGCTCACGCAGGGAATCCCGAAGAAGGTCGCCGAGGCATCCGAGGAGGCGTCGCGCCTCCTTGGGGTGTTTGGTGACGAGACCCGCGATGGCGTTGAGGGTGTTGAGGAGAAAGTGCGGTTCGAGCTGAGACCGAAGATAAGCGAGCTCGGCGGCGCTCCTCAGCTGCTCGGCTTCGAGCTTCAACTTGTCCGCTTCGAGGCGATGCGTATCCGCCTCGAGCTTCAACTTGTCCGCTTCGAGTCGATGCGCATCGGCCTCGAGCGCGCGCAGCCGCGCGTCCTCCGCGGCGAAGGGGAAGACGAAGCCGAGCGCCCAGATCGCGCACAACAGGAGCCCCCAGAACATGCCGAAGAACAGCATGGCGGAGAGCGGCACGTGCCGGCCTTGGACGTCGAGGCTGAGCCCGAGCATGACGACGGTCAGAAGGACGACCGCCGCCGAGAACGTACCGAGCACCGCCGCGAGCGCGAGGTTCGCGAGGAGCGTGCGCATCGTGCCCAGCGAGCGACGCAATGCGCGTTCATAGTGAAGAGAGAGACCCACGAAGAGGACGGGGGCCTCAATCCCGTAGAACAGTAGTTTCGGGACGGCATTTCGGCGCTCGAAGAACAACTGCGGAAGGACGGCGAGGAGGGAGACGCCGAGGACCACGCCACCTGCAGCGAGCCATCGTCTTCGCCGTCGGTCCTCCATCCACGACGTTAGCGAGCTCGCCTGCGCGGGCTGCCGATTCGTACTCGGGAAGGCCTGAGATGATGCCACGCCAGCGAGAAGCTACCCCGCAGTCCGACGGCGTCCAGCGCGTTTTCGACGCTCGGCCGCACTGCCTCGCGGAGCTCGCGTTCACGGTGTGAACGGAGGTTCCCACCCGAACGGTGCGCGCGGTGAGCGGTGCCGAGCTGCGCCTCATTGCGGACTTCTCGTGGTCGTCTCCAGACCACTGGTCAGAATGCATCGGCGCGGCCCGCCGCGCGCCCTAGTTGTGCATGAGTCGAGTGCCTCTTAGGAGCCGTATTTGGTTGAGGAGCCCACGTGAAGAAGCCGACCGAGATTAGCCCGCCGAGAGGAGAGCTCGGTCTGTTGCTCCGCGACTCGATCCTCGCGGCGCCGGTCGTCCTCGACCTCGCCAAGCGCGCCGAGCTGCGCGGGATCCACGACCTGTTCGTCCAACGAGCGAAGCTCGAGAACACGCTTCGTTGGATGGCGGGGGAGGACCTGATCCACCACCTCGGTCGCGAGTACTACGACTGAGGTGCGCGTGGCTTGGTCTTGCGATCTCGCGGCCTCGCTCTGCCTGCTCGGCGCTCTCGCCGTCGCGCTCGGCGCACATCTCCTCGCGAGCCTCGTCCACGGTCGTCCGCTCGTCGCGTCCCGCGTCGAGCGTGAGGCGGGCTTGCCGCTCGTGGGCCGGGCGCCGATGCACGCGGTCTATCGCGCTCTCGAGCCGCTCGGGAGCGCGCTCGCTCATCTCGGCGTCAGCGCCAACTCGATCACGGTGGCGTCGGCCGTCATCGCTCTCGGCGCCGGCGCGGCCTTCGCGACCGGGCATTTCGGCGTCGCCGCCGCGATCGCGACGGTCGCTTCGCTCGCGGACGGGCTCGACGGCTTCGTCGCTCGGCGCACGGGGACGCAGAGTCGGTTCGGTCAGGTGCTCGACACGACCGTCGACCGCTACGTGGACGCGATTCTTCTCGGTGGGATCGCGCTCTACGTCCACGGCGACGTCGCGCTGCTCTCGCTCACGATCGCGGCCATCGTCGGCAGCTTCATGGTGAGCTACTCCTCGTCGGTCGAGCGCGAGCTCGGCGTCGTGAGCAAAGACGCGCCGATGCGGCGCGCGCATCGTCTCGCGTTCTTGCTCCTTGCATCCGCCGTCGCTCCACTCACCGGCGACTTCGCCTTGCCGGTCGTCTTCGCGGCGGTCATCGCCATCGGCGTAGTCGGCAACGTCTCCGCGGTGAGCCGACTCGTTCGCGCCGCGCGCCAGGCCGACGCCAGCATGAGCGATCCGGTCCTCTCGGAGCCGGCGCATCCGGCCACGGCACCCGAATCCGAGAGGGCATGAGGTCGCCCGCCGACCCGTCTCACGCCACGTTCACGGGCAAGTAGTCGGACGCCGAGATCGTGACGTGAATGGCTCCTGGGAGGAAAACACCATTCGCGCGCCAACTGCCGATGGCAACGACATCGGCGTCCGTTCTGGTCCTTCCCCGGCGCGCACGATGACGGCTGCGCGCAAGCCATGGGAGGAGTGTGCCTGCATCATGGCGTGCGACGGCTCGAGGTTGGTTTCCGCATCGCAGTTTCCATGAATCCGCGCCCGCGGCGGCTGTCGCGATGCGCTGCTCGTGAATACGACGAATATCAGCGGGAGACAGGCGCCGCTGCGCATTCCGACCGGAGGTCCGCCGGCATCGACGAGCGGACCGATTGCCCCGTCGGCGCGGCAGATCGGCAATCACCGCTAGTCGTCATTCGCCGCTGGA
This sequence comes from Labilithrix sp., assembly GCA_019637155.1. Taxonomy (NCBI): domain Bacteria; kingdom Pseudomonadati; phylum Myxococcota; order Polyangiales; family Labilitrichaceae; genus Labilithrix; species Labilithrix sp. The sequence goes on from JAHBWE010000016.1 coordinate 92,674, forward strand.
GTGAATTCGGTGTCGACCGCGCCCTCGCGTTTGGGCAGAGTGGCTCCTCCTTCTCGGAGCGTCGCAACGTCGAATGAGCTCGGTGCATACGAGCGGCAACGTGAGGCCGCGCTGTTTCCTCCTCCTCGCTCGCGGCGTGGTCCTTCGTCTCGCGCTCGCGGCGACCGCCCTGGCGTTCACGTCCTCGCCGGCGATCGCGTTTGCGCAGCAGCCCGCGCCGGCGAACGAGGTGGTTCCGCCGAAGCTGACGAAGGACTCGCCTGCGCTTTATCCGGAGCAAGCGCTCCGGGAGAAGGTCGCGGGGCGGGTCGTCGTGAACCTGATCCTGGAGATCGATCCCAGCGGGAAGGTGAAGACCGCGACGATCCCGGAGCCGGTGGGGCACGGCTTCGACGAGGCGGCGGCGTCGGCGGCGTCGGGCCTCGCGTTCGAGCCCGCCACGCGCGGAGGCGCGCCGATCGCCGCGAAGATCCGCTTCTCGTACACGTTCGATCCGCCCGCCGCGCGCGTGACGGGCAAGGTCCTTCGTCCCCCGAACGACGTGCCGATCGAGGGCGCGACGGTGGTGGTGACCGACGCGACCGGCGAGCATCGCGTGACGACGGGGAAAGACGGCGCGTACCGCGTCGAGGGCCTCGCGGCGGGGAAGGTCCACATCCACGTCGAGGCGCGGGGGCGCACGCCGCAGGACCTCGACGAGGAGATCGGCGCGGGCGAGGAGGCCGAGGTCGTGCTCCGTCTCGCCGTCTTCGAAGAAGCGCCGCCGCCGACGGTGCCGGGGAAACCGGGCGAGCCGGAGGAGGCGATCGAAGAGGTCCGCGTCAAAGGCGAGCGGCCGCCGCGGGAGGTCACGAAGCGCAGCATCCCGCGCGAGGAGATCAACGTCATCCCCGGCACCAACGGCGACGCGCTCCGCTCGCTCCAGAACCTCCCCGGCGTCGCGCGTCCGCCGCCGTTCGGCGGTCAGCTCGTGGTGCGCGGCTCGGCCCCGCAGGACACGAACTACTTCGTCGACGGGACGAACATCCCGCTCATTTACCACTTCGGCGGCCTCTCCTCGGTCCTCCCGACCGAGGTGCTCGACCATATCGACTTTTATCCCGGCAACTACGGCGCGCAATACGGCCGCGGAATGGGCGGTATCGTCGACGTCGCGGTGCGCGGGCCGAAGGACGACGGGCGCATGCACGGCATGGCGCAGGTCGACCTCATCGACGCGCGCTTCGTCGCGGAGCGCTCGCTCGGCAAGGGCTGGAGCTTCATGCTCGGCGGCCGCCGGTCGTATTTCGATTTGTGGCTCGGCCCGATCCTCGCGAGCGCCGCCGGCGTCAGCACCGCGCCGCGCTATTACGATTACCAGGTGATGCTGAAGAAGGAGCTCGGGCCGGACCACGAGCTCCGGTTCTTCTTCTTCGGCTCGGACGACCGACTCCAGATCTTCAGCTCGGACCTCGGCGGCGACTTCGTGCTCGGCGGCGGCATCCGCGCCGTCGTCACGTTCTGGCGCGCGCAGATGCGCTACACGAACAAGCTCAACGCCGACACCCGCGTCACCGCCGTCGCCGCGGTCGGGCAGGACTACGTCAACTTCGGATTCGGTCCGAACTACCTCGATCTCACCACCACCCCGATCTCGCTCCGCGCCGAGGTGAGCCGCCGCCTCGCGCGCGCGATCACGCTCAACGCCGGCATCGACGCGATCCACACGCCGTTCAACATCGCGGTGCGCTTCCCGGTGCCGCAGCGCCCGGGCGTGCCCGACAGCGGCTTGAACGCGCCTTCGGTGCGGCAGGACACGTCCGGCACGTTGTTCACGCCGGGCGTGTACTCCGACCTCGAGATCGTCCCGCTGCGCGGCACGCGCATCGTGCCCGGCATCCGCGCGGACTACTTCAAGTTCGCGGAGACCGACGCGCGGAACTCGAGCTGGAACTTCTCACCCCGCGTCGTCGTCCGGCAAGACCTGACGACGAGCAGCCCGAAGACCACGGTGAAAGGCGGCGTCGGCGTCTTCCACCAGCCGCCGCAGGCGTTCGAGATGGACAAGGTGTTCGGGCGCCCGAACCTGACGTCGAACCGCGCGATCCACTACACGGCGGGCCTCGAGCAGGAGGTCGGCGCGCACGTCACGGTGTCGGTCGAGGGCTTCTACAAGGCGCTCGACAACCTCGTCGTGCAGGGGCTCGGCAACACCGGCGACGGCCGCGTGTACGGCTCGGAGTGGCTGCTCCGCTGGCAGAAGGACCCGAAGATGTTCGGGTGGATCGCGTACACGCTCATGCGGAGCGAGCGGCGCGAGAAGCCGGACGATCTCCTGCGCCTCTTCGACTTCGATCAGACGCACATCCTGACCGCCATCTTGAGCCGCAACCTCGGGCACGGCTGGCGCGTCGGCGGGCGCTTCCGCCTCGTCTCGGGCAACCTGTACACGCCGAGCAACTACGGCGCGCTCGACGCCGACCGCGCGGTGTATCAGCCGGTCAGCTCGATGCCGCTCTTCGGCGAGCGCCTCGGCACGTTCCACCAGCTCGACTTCCGCGTCGACAAGGAGATCGACGCCAAGCCGCTGAAGCTCAGCATCTACCTCGATATCCAAAACATCTACTTCCACCGGAGCCAAGAGGGCATTTCCTACAATTACAACTACGTCGAGAAGTCCCCTGTCCTCGGCCTGCCCATCCTGCCGATCCTCGGCCTGCGCGGAGACCTCCTGTGAAGCAGCTCCTCGCCGCCGCCGGTTTCGTCGGCCTCGTGGGCATGGTCGCTTGCGGCGCCGACTTCGCGCCGAAGAACGCGGTCCAGACGATCCGCATCCTCGCGACGAAGTCGGACCTCCCCTATGCGCGTCCGGGGGAGAACGTGAACCTCGAGGTCCTCGCCTTCGACGGTCGCACGAGCCCGACCAAGAAGCCGATGCGCGTCTTCTGGTTCCCCGCTCCGTGCGTGAACCCGCCCGGCGACCAGTACTTCGTCTGCTACGCGTTCGTGCACCAGCTCTTCCCGCTGAACACGGACCTGTCGCCGGTCCTCGTCGAGAGCACGAAGACGACGATCACGATCCCGCCGAACGCGCTCGACGGCGTCGTCGCGCCGCCGGGCGCGGGGGCGGACCGCACCGTCACCGCCTACAACTTCGTCGCCGCGTGCGCGGGGCACCTCCGCCGCGTCGCGCCGAAGTCCGGCCTCGGCCTCAACCAGCTCCCGGTCGGCTGCTTCGACGACGAGACGGGGCTAGAGCTCGGCCCCGACGACTTCGTCTTCGCCTTCACGCGCGTCTTCGTCTTCGATCAGCGCCGGAACGCGCTCCCGACCTTCAGCGGCGTGACCTTCGAGGGGCAGCCGCTCGACGCCGCGAAGGGCGTCGTCACCCCGCGCTGCAAGCGCAACGAGGCCACCGGGCTCTGCGAGACGGTGAAGCTCGACGTCCAGTTCGACGACGCGACCGCCGAGCTCGACCCCGACATCGTCGACTCGAACAACAACGTGCAGCACGAGACGCTCTACGTCGATTGGTTCTCGAGCGCCGGCAAGTTCCGCACCGACCGCAAGATCATCTTCGACGGCACGCTCGGACGCCCGCCGAAGACGGAGATCGAATACGAGCCGCCGCCGGATCCGGTGAGCGGACAGCGAATGTGGATGATCCTCCACGACAACCGCAACGGCACGACGTGGCTCGAGTGGCCGCTCGAGGTTCAGTAGCGCGTGCGGTCGTGATCGATCAGCGCGCCGCTTGCGGGACGAGGGCTCCGCTGACGTGGAGAAGGCCGAGGTCGGCGATCGCGAGATCGACGCGGGCTCGAACGGCTCGCAGCTCGCTGGTCCGCACCTGGTCTTCGGCGACACGCACCTGTAGCGCGGTGCCGGTCCCCGTCTTGAACCGAGCCTTTTCGGAGTCGAGCTGGCTCTTCGAGACCGCCAGCGTGCGATCGGCGAGACCGATGCGAAGCGTCGCGGAGACGCGCCGTTGCTCCGCGTCGTCGAGATCGGCGGTCACCTTCTGGATCGTCGAATCGAGGCGCTGCTTCGCGGCGGTCACGGCGACGAGCGCCCGCTCGTGCTCCGCGCGATAGCGGGTGTTGTCCAGCGGTGCCTCGTACGTCAGCGTGACCTGCGCCGTGATCGCCTTGAGCGCGCCGAGTTGATCGAAGACCGGGGGGACCTCGCGGTTGCCGAGGCCATTGGCCTGAACGTATCCATCGACGTCGAGTCGGTGCCGGAAGGGATCCGCCACCGTCCGCGCCTGAACCTCGGCCAGGGCGAGGGTGTTTCGTTGCTCGGATATCTCGGGAGAGCTCTCGAGCGCGCGCCGGCGTAGATCGCTCGAAGGAGCGAAGTCGCGATGCCGGGGCTCCTCGTCGACGGCGCGGCGAGGCGTGAGGTCCGGGTCTCCGACGAGGCGCCCGAGCGCGGTGGAGCGACGGCGCTCCTCGGCCTCTACCGCGACCAGCTCCTCCTCGAGCGAGGCGATGCGCGAGTCGAACGTGAGCAGCTCGACCGGCGCCAAGCTCCCGGTCTTGACCCGGGCGGCCGCCTCTTCGCGCTGGTCGCGCGCCAATTCGAGGGTTCGTCGCTGGATGTCGAGCGATCGGCTCGCGTAGTAGAGCTCCCAGTACGCCGTGAGCGCGTCGAGCAGGAGCTGGCTGCCGGTGCGGTCGCGCGCGGAGTCTGCCGTCCTCCGGTTCACCCTCGCGGCGTCGAGGTTCGCGAGCACGACGTCACGACCTGCGCCGCGGAGGAGCGGCTGCGTGAAGCCGAGCCGCATCATCCCGCCATACCCGGGACCGAGCTGGAAGATCTGCTGGACCGGCGCGCCGCCGGGAGGTGTGAACGCGAAGACGGTATTCGACTGCTGCCGCGTCGCCTCGAGTCGGACATAGAGGTCCGTTCCCCAAATGAGCTTTCGGCGCAGCTCGGCCCCGGTCGAGAACGTCGTCGACGTCGGAAACGTCAGACCGGCGGCGCCGAGCTGGGGCGCGCCGCTGCGAAGGCCCTTTCCGTCGACGACGAGCGTGAAGGGATAGCGGTGCAGCTCGGCTTCTTCGAGGAGCTGCGCCCGGCGAAGGTCGCTCCTGGCGGCCGCGAGGGAGGGATTCGTCGCGAGCACCATCTCGATGACGGTCCGGTCGTCGATCGTACTCCGTGGAGCCTCACCTTCGGCGCGCGCGACCGGCGCGAGCGCGAGGAGCGCCGTGAGGCAGCCGGCGAGCATGACCGTCGCGCGCGCTCGTCGCTCATTCATGACGGAGCGCCTCGATCGGGTTGAGACGAGCGGCCTTGCGCGCGGGGAAGAAGCCGAACGCGACGCCGATCGCGGCCGAGAACGCGAACGCGAGGACGACGATCGAGGGATCCATCACGAACGGCATCGAGAGCACGCGGGTCGCGACGTAGGAGCCGCCGAGGCCGAACGCGACGCCGATCCCGCCGCCGAGCACGCAGAGCAATATGGCCTCGACGAGGAACTGGAGCAGGACCTCCTCGGCGAGCGCGCCGATCGCGAGTCGAATACCGATTTCACGCGTCCGCTCGGTCACCGACACGAGCATGATGTTCATGATTCCGATCCCTCCGACGAGCAGGCTCACCGCTGCGATCGCGCCGAGCAGCGCCGTGAGCACTCCCGTCACGCTGCTCACGGTGTTCGCGATTTCTTTCGTGTCCTGGACGTTGAAGTCGTCCTCTTGTCCCGGCTGGATCCGGCGCCGATCGCGGAGCACTCCCTGGATCCGGGAACGTGTCCGCGCGAGCTCGCGCTCGTCCGCGACCGAGACGTAGATCGTCGAGATGTCCACGTTGCCCGCGAGCCGCCTTTGGAGCGTGGTCAGCGGCATGACGAGGAAGTCGTCCTGATCTTGTCCGAACGTATTCTGCCCCTTCGACTCGAGCAGACCGACGACGTTGCAGGCGACGGTGCCGACACGAATCGTCGTGCCGAGCGCCTCCTGGTTGGCGAAGAGCTTCGTCCTCACCGTCTCGCCGAGGATGCAGGCGGGGGTTCCACCGGCGAGCTCTCCCTCCGAGAAGTCTCGACCGCGGACGATCTTGAGCCCCCGCACTGCGAAGTAGGCATTCGTCGCGCCGTACGCGATGCTCGAATAATTCGTATTGCCATAAACGACGAGCACTCCTTTCGTCGTCGTCGGCGCGACGCCGGCGAGGTCGGCGACCTCTTTCTCCATCGCGCGGACGTCCTCGAGCCGGAACGGCGAGGCGGCGACGGTGACAGGACCACCGCGCCGGGCCGAGCCGGGCATGACGATGAGCATGTTCTGACCGAGGCTCGCGATGTCGCTCGTCACGCGTGACGTCGCGGACTGGCCGAGCGTGACCATCGCGATGACCGAGCCGACGCCGATCACGATGCCGAGCGTCGTGAGGACCGAGCGCATCACGTTGCGCCGGATCTCGCGGATCGCCATGAACAGCGTCGCGACCCACATCATGTCCTCGACCGGGGAGGAACGGACGGGGGCGGAGTGGGGACGTTGGGCACGTCGCTCTCGACGAGGCCGTCCCTGAACCGGATGATCCGCCTCGCCCAGCACGCGATGTCGGGCTCGTGGGTGACCATCACCACCGAGATGCCGCGCGTTCGATTCAGCTCGGAGAGGAGGACCATGATCTCGCTCTTCTTCGCCGAGTCGAGGTTTCCGGTGGGCTCGTCCGCGAGCACGAGCGAGGGCTCGGTGACGATCGCCCGCGCGATCGCGACGCGCTGTTGCTGCCCGCCGGAGAGCTCGGCCGGAGTGTGGTGCTCGCGACCGGCGAGGCCGACCGAGTGCAGCGCCTCGATCGCGCGCTCGCGGCGTTCGCCGGCGCCGACTCGACGATAGATGAGCGGGAGCTCGACGTTCTCGAGCGCGCTCGTACGGCCGAGCAGGTTGAAGCCCTGGAAGACGAACCCGATGTAGTGGCGACGGAGGAGGGCGAGCTGGTCGAGATCGAGCTCGGTCACCTCGACCCCACGAAAGCGGTAGGAGCCGAACGTCGGTCGATCGAGGCAGCCGAGGACGTTCATGCACGTCGATTTGCCCGAGCCGCTCGCCCCGATCACGGCGACGAGCTCGCCGTGGGCGATCGAGAGGCTGACGCCGTCGAGCGCCCGCACCTCCGCGTCTCCGGAGCCGTAGACCTTGCTCACGTCCGCGAGCTCGATGAGGGGCTCAGCGGGGTACGACGACATCGACGACCACCTCGGTTCCGACCGCGACCTCTCCGCTCACGACCTGCGTCACGTGTCCATCGGTTGCGCCCGTCTTGACCGGGATCGACACCGGTGCTCCGCCGCGCAGGAGATGGACCCGCTTCTCGTCGGCCTTCGGCGGTGGGGGAGGGGCCACGCCCGGGCTGACGGGAGGCACGAACCGAAGCGCGGCGTTCGGCACGACGAGCGTGTCCGCGATCGTCTCCGACGTGATCGTCGCGGTCGCGGTCATTCCCGGGCGGAGCAGCAGCTCGTCGTTGTCGACGGTGAGGACCGCCTCGTACGAGACGACGCTCTGGGAGGACTTCGGCTCGTTGCGCAGCGAGACGACCTTCGAGGAGAACGTGCGCTGAGGATAGGCGTCGACCGTGAACGTCGCCGCGCCTCCCTCCTTCACGCGCCCGACGTCGGCTTCATCGACGTCGACGTGGAGGGCGAGCTTGGTCAGATCCTCCGCGACGCGGAAGAGGACCGGCGTCTGGAATCCGGCGGTCACGGTCTGACCGGGCTCGACGGCGCGCGCGAGGACGATCCCGTCGATGGGCGCGAGGATCTTCGTCTTGCCCACCCTGGACTGCGCCGACTTCAGGGACGCGCGCGACAGGCTCGCGCTCGCGGTGGCGCTCGACAAGCTCGCCTGCGCGCGCGCCTCGGCCGCGCGCGCCGCCTCGAGGTCCTTCTGCGAGATGAGCCCTTGCGCGGCCTGTTCTTCGGCGCGGTCGCGGGCCTGTTTGGACTCCAGCACGTTCGCCTGCGCCGTGCGGATGTTCGCTTCGGCGGAGAGGACCTGTGCGTTCGTCTCTTCCAGCGCGGCGTTGAGCTGCTCGGGATCGATCTCCGCGAGGACTTGACCCTTCTTGACGCGATCGTTGTAGTCGACGAGGACACGAAGGACCTTGCCGGTGACCTCGGCGCCGACCTCGACCGTGTTCAGTCCCTGGATCTTGCCGGTCGCCGAGATCGTGACGTGAACGTCCGCACGGAGCGCGCGCTCCGTGACGTACTGCGGGCTCTTGGCCGCCGCCCGCCGGCGCAGGAGGTGCACGCCCACGAGCGCGACGACGACCACGGCGAGCGCGAGGACGAGCCACTTCGCGACCGTGCGCCTCTTCGAGCGGCCGATGCGAAGGACTCTGCGGACGTCGTCATCCGGGCGGGTCGAGGTCATCGTCGTCGCTCTCGATCTCGAGGCTGCGCACGAATACGATGCTCGATCGCGAGGCAGAATTCCGCGGCGAAGAAGGCTATTCGACCAATGGTCTGTCTGGATTGCCGAGCGGTCCGCGAGGACTCCCGAGCAGGTCGCTTACGGACAGGGCTTCATGCCGTCGATCCACGACGAGATCAGGTCCACCGCCGCGGTGTCGACGCGGGCGCGGCCGAGCGGGGGCATGAGGCCGCTCTCGGCGTGGCTCATTCGCTGGTAGAGCACCGAGCTCGCCGCGTCGCCGGGGTGGATCACGAACGGCTTCGTGTCCGACGCGAGGTCGTAGGAGGCGCTCGCGGTTCGACACACCGTGAGCGTGTCGGCGAGCGCGGTCGTGAAGCGGAGGTCGACCGCGGTGCCCATTCCGCTGTGGCACTGGCTGCAGTTCGCGGCGAGGTAGCTCCGCGCGCGCGACTCCAGCGGGGCCGCCAGCGGATCGAACGGATCGACGAGCGGCGTCACGCGCGCTCCGTCGACGGGGCGGTCGAGCAGTCCCCGTTGGGCGAGGACGTCGAGCCGATCGCCGCGCGCGAGCTGCGGCGGCGTGAAGCCGAGGACCGTGCCGGCGCCGCGCCGATGGCAGGCCGAGCACTGGCTCCGGCTCGGCACCGTCCACGGAACGCCGTCGACGTCGACCGACTTGCCCTCGCGGAGGAGCACCGCGTCGGTCTGGCCCTCGTTCCACTCGAACGTGTACGCGAGCCAGCTCTCGTCGACCGACTTCGTGAGCATGCGCGTCTCGATCTTCTGCCCGTGCGCGGAGAGCTCCTTGAGGAGGACGGTGCCGATCGGAAAGTGGAACGTCTCCTCGTCGGTGACGTGGATGGGGAAGCCCGGGAGCCCGAGCCAGCGCCGTTTGTCGAGGCCGTCGGACCAGAGCTCGGCGTTCACGTCGTAGGGGATGAGGCTCGGATCGTCGAGGCAGCCGAGCGAGCCGAGCGTCGCCGCTTCCTCCTGCCCCGCCGCGTTCGCTTCGAGGCGGAGGACCTGGCCGGCGAAGTCGACGACGAGGATCTCGCCGTCGTCGTCCTCACCGAACGCCGAGATGAAGCGGCCGCTGTCGAGCAACAGGCGCGCGTCGTCGCTCGGGTTCGCGGCGTCGAGCGCGGCGAGGCGGCCGGTCATGAAGTCGCCGAACACGTAGAGACCCGCGAGCTCCGGCTGCGAGCCGCGGTACACGTAGCCGCCGGTGACGGAGAACCCGTCCGCGTGCGCGTACTCGTGCACGGGATCGATCGCGCCGCCCGGCACCTCGCACGGCGCCGGGGCGGTCACGAAGCAGTGGCGCCCCTCGTGGATCGGCCAGCCGTAGTTGCCGCCCTTCGTGACGATGTTGATCTCTTCGTAGTGCTCGTGACCGACGTCGCCGACCCAGAGCCGGCCGTCGGGAGCGAACGAGAAGCTCCAAGGGTTGCGGAGGCCGATCGCGAACACCTCGGGCTCCGGGCGCGCGGCGCCGAGCACGTCGAGGCGGACGATCTTGCCGAAGAGCTGCGCGGGATCCTGCGCCCGCCGGAGGGGATCGCCCCACGAGCCGTCGCCGATGCCGACGTAGAGCAGGCGATCGGGACCGAACACGAGCCGCCCGCCGTTGTGCCCCTTCTCTTCGCGCTCGATCGTGAAGAGGATCTCCTCCGTCGCCGGGTCGATCGTCGCGCCGCCGTCGCGGCTCGTGAAGCGCGAGTAGACGAGGCGGAAGACGGAGCCGGGCACGTCCGAGCGGCCGGTGTACACGGCGAAGACCTCGGGCTTCGTCACGTAGTCGGGCGAGGCCGCGAACCCGATGAGGCCCGACTCGCCGGTCGTCTCGGCGAGCACGGCGCCGAGATCGAGGAACGGGACCGCGGTGTGGGTGCCCTCGCTCTCGACGACGCGCACGACCTTGCCGTCCTGTCCGGCGACGAGCCAGTCGCGGCCGGCGCGCGCGAGCGCGAGCGGTCCGAAGAAGCGGACGCCGTCGAACCGATCGACGAGGCGGAAGGCGGCCGGCGCGAGCGGCGCCCGACACGTGACCGTCGGCGCGTCGGGCTTCAACTGCGCGTCGTGGCAGCTCGCGACGAACAGGACCGCTGCTGCAAGCTGCAATACGCTGCGCGTGCGGCTCACCGGCCGTGGACTATGCACGCAAAGCGCGCGCGCCGCAGCTGTGATCCGACGAGCCGGACGATACGAAGCTCAAGCGACGTAGCGCTGGGTCGGGACGTCCCAACAGTCGGAGCCGCTCACGACGACGGGCGCAGGGCGCGTCGCGGCGGCCTGCGCGGCCTTGCGCGCGTGCGAGCCCTCGCGGCGCATCACCGTGCGCGCCTCGAGGAGGTCGTGCTGCATCTCCGCCGCCGACGCGTAGCGCTCGCGGAGGTTGGGCTCGGTCGCCTTCGAGACGATCGCGTCGAACATCCAGTTGATCGAGCGGTAGCGCGTGACGCGCGGGACGCGGATCGACACGCCGTCCATCAGCTCCGCGCACGTGCGGCCGAGGAAGCCGGGGCGGCCGGTGAGGGCCTCGAAGAGGATGAGGCCGACCGAGAAGAGGTCGGCGCGCGCGTCGAGGTCGCGCTCGCCGTACGCCTGCTCCGGCGAGAGGTAGCCGGGCGTGCCGACGACGAAGCCCGTCAGCGTGAGCGTCTGCGAGTCGAGGCTGTGATCGATGCGCCGGCACGTCCCGAAGTCGAGGACCTTCACCGTCACGCGACCGCGCGCGCGCGTGACGAACACGTTCTCCGGCTTCACGTCGCGATGGATGACGCCGGCCTCGTGCGCGGCCTGGAGCCCGGCGAGGATCTGAACGCCGATCTCGAGCGCCTCCTCTTCTTCGAGGCGCCCTTCGCGGATGAGTACCTCGCGGAGCGACTCGCCCTCGAGGAGCTCCATCGCGACGTAGGGGCGGCCGTCGTCGAAGAAGCCCGACTCGTACACCTCGCAGACGTTCGGGTGACGGATCGACGCGGCGGTGCGCGCCTCGCGGCTGAAGCGGGCCTTCGTGATCGAGTCGAGGTGCGTCTCGGGCAGGACCTTGAGCGCCACGCGGCGCCGCGTCTTTCGGTCCAGTGCTTCGTAGACGGTGGCGTTGCCGCCACGTCCGAGGATCCGCCCGAGGGAGTAACGCGAGACGTCGCCGGCCATCGCTTCCGTCCTCAGCAGCCGACGTGCCAGGTGATGGAATCTGAAATGCCGCGGAGATAGCTGGTCCGCGCGCCGCCCTTTCGCCGGCGTGATCCGAGCTCCATACCTCCGTGATCGACTCGAGCACGATCGATTCGATCGGATGGGGCGGCGAAGACCCAGGGTGTCCACAATGGGTTAGTCTGGGGGAGTGCTCCGCCGGATCACGGTCGTCATGACGCTCGCCGCCGCGGCCTTCGCCGCGTGCAGCGACTACGACTCGGAGGAGCGAGACGCGCCGCTCGACGCCGGCGCGGAAGCCGCGACGACGGACGTGGACGCGGGAGAGGACGCGGACGTGGACGCGGGCGTGACGGAGGACGCGGGCGCGGAGGCGGCGAGTCACGACGGCGGCGCGGACGCGGACGCCGACGCGCGCTCGTGCGTGAAGCCGTGCGACTGCGACGGAGACGGCTACGAGCGGAAGGAGTGCTCCGGTGACGCCGGGCCGTTCGACTGCGACGACCACGATCCGGAGCGCCACCCGGGCGTGTCGGTCTTCTCGACGCGCCTTCCTACCTCCGGGAGCGACGGCGACTGGAACTGCGACGGCCAGATCGAGCTCGGCTTCCGGATCGTGAGCTGCACGAGCCTCGTCGGCCTCGGCTGTGCGGGGAGCGGCTTCAAAGACGATCCGGGCTGCGGCGAAAGCGGGACGTTCTACGAATGTCAGGCGAACGCCCTCAATTGCGCGTTCATCGTGAGCGGCGAGCGCGTGCAGGCGTGCCGCTGATCAGCCCTTCTTGAGCCAGAGCGTGTCGTCGATGACCTTCTTCGCGGCGACGAGCGACGCGTCGGCGGAGGCGAGGAAGACGACCGCGAGCTCCGAGGGATCGTGGAGGACCACGCGCGTCGAGAGGAACATGCCGTTGCGATCGCGGATGTCGACCTCCTCCACGCCGTCGAGCGGGAGCAGGCGATCGGTGCGCGCGCCGGCGTCGCGGATGTACGCGCCGAAGGCGGCGAGGTTCTCGGCGAGCTCTCCGTTGCCGAGGAGGACCGCGCCCACCTCGTCGGCGAGGCAGACGCCCTTCAGGCCCGCGATGCTCGTGAGGCGATCGATCACGAGCTTGTAGACGTCGAGGTCGACCTCGGCCGGCGCGTCTTCGCGCGCGCTGCCGGCCTTCTTCGGCGGGAAGCTCCCCAGCGTCTGCGCCCGCAGCGCGCGGTTCTCCTGCGCGAGCCGCGCGATCTCCTCGCGGAGGATCGCGGTGTCGTCGTTCATCGGGACGAGCGAGCGCGGGAGGCCCGCGGTCGCGAGCGCAGCGCGCGGGATCGAGTCCGGCGGCAGCGTCGTGCCGGTGCGGTTGGAGGCCGGCGGTCCGCCCTGCGAGGGCGGCGGCATCGACGCGCGCTCGAGCTTCTGCACGACGTCACGGAGCTTGAGCCGCATCTCCTCCGCTTCTTCGTCGCGGCGGCGCGGATCGTCGATCGGACCTTTTCCCTTGAGGCTCTCGCGGAGCAGCTTCGCCTGCCGATCGAGCATGTTCACGCGATGGCGCAGGCTCGAGGCCTCCTCCGACGCGCGCACGAGGCGATCGGAGAGCTCCTCCGCTCGCGCCTCCGCCGCGGCGCGGAGGACGACCTCGTTGCGGAGATCGTTGCGCGCCGCCTCCGCCTGGCGTTCGAGCTCGACCTTCACCGCCTCGAGCGCGCGCGTCTGCTCGGCCGCGTGCTCCACCTGCGCGAGCGCGTCGCGGATCATCGCGCGCGTCGCGTCGTGATCGAAGCCGTCGATCTGGAGCGACGGCGCGCGCGGCGACGGCGGGATCGTCGCGACCGAGCTCTGCACCATCGCCTCGTGCGTCGCGACGTCGGGCATCAAGGTGGGCCGGTCCTCGCCGTCGTCGTCCGGCAGCTCCGGCTCCGTCTCCGCGGGCGGCGGGAACACCGTCTTGATCGCCGACTGCGACTCGGGCGCGGGCGGGACCTCGTCCTCGACCTTCGGCGCGACGGGCGTGACCGCCTCCGCCGCCTCCGCCGCCTCCGCCGCCGCGGGCGCGGCCGGCAGCGACGGCGCGGACGGCGTCTCACCCGCCTTCTTCTTTTTCTTCTTTGGCGTCGACTCCACCGGCGCGGCCACGGGTACCGGCGCCGGCGCCTTCGAGAGACCGAGCACGTAGCCGGCGCCGGCGAAGGCCGCCGCACCGAGGATCGACACTACCCATGCGCCGAGGACCGCGTCCATCTCACCTCCCGACCCATCTTACTTCGACGCGACGATTCACCGACGCTGCATCCGGGATGTCGGGCCGGAGCGGCCGCGTCGATCCGAGACCCACCGTCTCGATCCGTTCTTCGCTCACCCCGAGCTCGACGAGGCGCGCCTTCACGAGGTTCGCGCGCTCGAGACTGAGGTCGTGGTTGAAGTGGTCGGCCCCGAACTGATCGCTGTGCCCTTCGAGGATGACCTTCGCCTCGTGGTCCTCGATCATCGCGGTCGCGAGCGCGCGGACGCCGAGCTCGTCGACCGGCGCCTTCGCCTCCGCCTCGAACCGCGCCACGATCGTGGGGACACGCGCGGCGGCCGGGAGCGCCGGCGGCGCGCTCGCGGTCACGCTCACCGCGGGCGGCTCGACCTCGAGCGGCGGCACGCTCGCGATCGGCGCGCCCGCGTCGACCTCGGAGGGCGCGCTCAGGACGTCGGGGAGGAATACGAGGTTCAAGGTGAAGAGACACGCGACGCCGACCGCGAGGAAGAGCCAGAAGCGGCCCTCGGGTCTTCGCGCGTCGGCCATCGAACAAAGCGTCGCGCGCTCGGGGTAGAGAGGGAAGTTTCTTGTGAAGATGCGCGATCCTGGCACCATCGGCGCGCATGCGCTCGATCGGGACAGCAGCGGTGGCGGCGCTCCTTTTCGCCTGCCATTCCGCCGTTCGCGTCGCGACGCCGCCGCCCGCGGTCCCGGAGCCCCCGATCGACGCGGGCGCTCCGCCGCCGCTTATCGAAGTCGACGCCGGGCCGCCCGCGCCGATCGGCTACGTCCCGCGCGACGTCAACCACGTGCTCTCCACCGGGCAGAGCCTCGCCGTCGGCGTCTCCGGCGCGCCCGCGCTCACGCTCACGCAGCCGTTCGGCAACCTGATGTTCAACACCGGCGTCATGGCCGGCGGGGAAGGGCTCGAGTCGTTCCAGCCCCTCACCGAGGGCGACAACATCCCGGGCTCGAAGGCGATCGTCGAGACGATGTCGTCGTCGTTCGCGAACCTCGTCGCCGAGCTCGCGCGGGAAGCGGGCGGCGAGCACGACGTCCTCATGAGCGTCCACGCGTCCGGCGCGCGGACCTACGCGCAGCTGAAGCGCGGCACGAGGTTCTACAACAACGGGATGGCGCAGGTCACCGCCGCGCGCGACATCGCGAAGGCGCTCGGCAAGAGCTACGTCGTGCGCGCGGTCACGACCGTGCACGGCGAGTCCGATCACGCCGAGAAGAGCACGCGCTACGAGGCGGACCTCCTCGCGTGGCAGGCCGACTACGAGCGCGACGTGCAGGCGCTCACCGGGCAGACCGAGCCGGTCCCGCTCTTCCAGACCCAGATCTCGAGCTGGACGAAGATGATGGGCGGCACGACGACGAGCGCGATCCCAGCGGCGCAGCTCGCGGCGCACCTCGCGAGCGCCGGCAAAGTCGTCCTCGTCGGTCCGAAGTACCACCTGCCGTACTCGAAGGACGGCGTGCACCTCACGGCGGAGGGGTATCGCCACATGGGGGAGGACTACGCGAAGGCCTATCGCCGGGTCGTCCTCGAAGGGCAGCCGTGGGAGCCGCTCCGGCCGATCGAGGTGACGCGCGACGGCGCCGTCATCACGGTGAAGCTCGCGGTGCCGTCGCCGCCGATCGTCCTCGACACGACCCTCGTCTCCGATCCCAATAACTTCGGCTTCGAGTACATGGACGCGGCGAGCTCGTCGCCGGCGATCGCGAAGGTGGAGGTCACCGGGCCCGACACGATCGCGATCACGCTCGAGGCGGAGCCGACCGCGGACGACCGGCGGATCCGCTACGCCTTCACCGGCGTCCGCGGGCAGCGCGCCGGCCCGCAGACGGGGCCCCGCGGCAACCTGCGCGACTCGGACGCGACCCGCTCCCGCTCGGGGAAACGGCTCTACAACTGGTGCATTCACTTCGACGAGCCCGTTCCCTAGCGACTAAGATGCGCGCCTCGATGCGCGTCGGCTGGATCCTCGTCGCGCTCGCGTTCCTCCTCGGGTCGATGCGCCACGCGCGCGCGGACGTCGGCGACGAGGTCACCGTCCTCACGCCGCCGCCGGTCCCGCCGCTCGGCAACCCCACCCCCGAGCTGACCGCGGGGCCCGACCTCACGCCGTACCTCAACATGGTGGTCGAGGGGGTGGAGGTCACGATCGACCCCGACGACGCGCGGGTGTGGCCGGACGTGACGGTGCCCACCGTCGGCACGCTGAAGCCGGGCGATCCGCTGAGCCGGCAGGGCCTCCGCGACGCGCTCGCGGAGGTGCTCGCGAACGGCGCGTTCGCGGACGCGCGCTCCGAGCTCACGCTCACGGACGCGGGCGTGAAGGTCACGATCCGCGTCGTGCCGCGGAAGGTGATCGACTCCGTCCGCGTCGACCTCCACGGCGCGCCGCTCGACGCCGACGAGATCGTGCGCGAGCTCGATCTCGCGACCGACGGCGAGGTCGTCGCGAGCGAGCTCCCGAAGCAGCACACGCGGCTCGAGGCGATCCTGCAGCGCCACGGGTTCTCGGGGCCGAGCGTCGCGATCACGACGAGGCCTTCGAGGACCGATCCGCTCCGCGTCCGCGTCGACGTGAGCGTGACGGTGGGCGCGCCGCGCAAGATCGAGCGGCGCGTCATCTACACCGAGGGCGCGACGCCGGAGGAGCGCGAGGACGCGGAGCGGTTCTACGGGCTGAAGACCGGCGCGCGCGCGGACGAGGTGCACCTCGCCGCCGCCGACGCGGCGCTCGAGGCCCGCATCCGCGCGCGCGGTCATCATCGCGCGGACGTCTCGCACGACGTCGTGCTCCATCGCGGGCTCGTCGTGCTGCGCGTGCGCGTCGACTTCGGGACGCGCTACGAGACGCGCTACGAGGGCAACGACCACTTCGACCGCGGCACGCTCGACGGCGTGCTCGACCTCGAGGAGGAGACCGACCGGACCCCGAACCACCTCGTCCAGAAGGTGGTCGAGTTCTACGTGAAGCACGGCTTCCTCGACGCCGTCGTCACGCTCGAGAACCGAGCGGGGGAGGGGAGCCGCCCGAGCTACCTCGTGTTCCACGTCCGCGAAGGCGAGCGCGTGCAGGTCGCGGCGCGCTCGTACCCGTGCCTGCGCGAAGCCGACATCCGCCTGCTCACCGAGGCGGGGCCGAGGAGCGCGCGCGCGATCGGGCAGGAGATCGACAGCTTCCTCGAGGAGGAGCTGCCGGGGAACGACGTCTTCGCCGCTCCGCGCCCGGGCCTGCTCGACGAGACGATCTCGGTCTCGCTCGGCACGAACCGCGGCACGCGCCCCGCGCCGCTCGACCTCGAGCCGCACAACACCTACGTCCCCGAGACCTACGAGCGCGCGGTGGCGCACGTGCAGGAGCTCTATCGCTCGGAGGGCTTCCTCTCGGCGCAGGTCGGTCCGGTGCAGGTCGTGCGCCGGCGCTGCCATCCGCGCTCGCCGCCGGGCGAGTGCACGCCGATGCCGGTGCCGACGACGGCGGAGCCGGGCCGGACCTCGGCCTCGGCCGACATCTGCACCTACGACAGCATCGGCCTCCCGCTCCCGGTGCCGCCGCTCGAGCAAGGCGCGACGTGCCTGCCGGACGCCGCCCACGGCATCGAGTGCGAGCCGCGCGTGTGGCTCCGCGTGCCGGTCAAGCTCGGACCGCGCTCGCAGCTCTGGGACATCGCCTTCAACGGCCAGGGCGCGCTCTCGCCGGCGCAGCTCGCCGCCGCCGCGGACGTGAAGCTCGGTCAGTACGTCAGCACGATCAAGCTCGAGGAGGCGCGGCGGCGCGTCATCGAGGCGTACAAGGAGGAGGGCTACGCGTTCGCGGACGTGAAGTACGCGCTCGAGCAGTCGCCCGATCACACGCGGACGCGCGTGCGCTTCGGCGTCTCGGAGAACGACAAGGTCATCGTCCGCAACATCGTGCTGCGCGGGAACAGGTTCACGCGCGACAGCGCGATCAACAAGCGCATCGCGTTGATCGTGGGCGAGCCTTACCGCGCGTCGCTCGTGCGCAAGACGGAGGAGCGCATCGCGACGCTCGGCGCGTTCTCTTCCGTCACGGTGTCGCTCGAGAACCCCTACGTCCCGCAGCGCATCAAGACCGTCATCATCACGGTGGCGGAGCGACCGCGGCAATACACCGAGATCAGCCCCGGCTTCTCGACCGGCGAGGGCTTCCGCATCCGGAGCGAATACGGCCACACGAACCTGTGGGGCAACGCGGTGCAGCTCACGCTGCGCCTCCAGCTCTCGTACATCCCGACGCCGTTCATCATCGATCCCGTCGCGCGCGAGAACTACCGGAACCTCAACACGCTCGCGCGCCTCGGCGTCCGCGCCACCGCGGGCCTCGTGTTCCCCGAGATCGGGCTCGGCCCGCTCGTGCGCTCCGGCATCGACACGCTCCTCGTGCACGACCTGCAGCGCGACTTCTTCCTCACGAAGGTCGCCGCGATCCCGAACATCAACTTCCGCCCGATCAACGAGGTCCAGCTCACGTTCTTCCAGAGCTTCGAGTTCAACAACTCGCGCATCTTCCGCGCCGGCAGCGCGAACGACTACCTCGCCTCGCTCCTCGCGCAGGGCTTCAACATCACCGACCTCGTGCGCCAGCTGCTCGTCCCCGACGGCGAGACGTACGCGTTCTCGCAGCGCCTCCTCGCGACCTGGGACCGGCGCGACAACGCGTTCAACGCGACGCGCGGCACCTACGTCGTCACCGGCATCGAGCACGTCGACGCGTTCCCCACCGACGTGAACCTCGCGAACGCGCGCGCGCGCAACAAGCCTTCGCCGCCGGAGTCGCACTTCTTCAAGATCACGCAGACGTTCGGCGGCTACATCCCGCTCCCGAAGGGCCTCCGCATCGCCGCGCTCACGCGCATCGGCGTGAACTTGCAGATCACGCCGACCTCGCAGACCTACCCCGATCGCCTCTTCTTCATGGGCGGCGTCGACACGATGCGCGGCTGGACGCTGAACAGCTTCATCCCGCAGGACAACGTCGATCGCATCTTCGCGTCGAAGGACCTGCCCGACCTGATCCCCGATCCGACGAACCCGGCGCCGAACGCGCCGCTGGTCCCGAACCCGAACAAGTTCACGCCCGCGACGCGCCCGATCCGCGGCGGCAACCTGATGGCGAACGAGCGCATCGAGCTCCGCATCCCGGTCCGCGGCCCCTTCGAGACGGTCATCTTCGGGGACATCGGCAACCTATGGACCGACCCGACGTACCCCTTCACGAAGGGCGCGTTCCCGATGCGCGTCGCGGTGGGCAGCGGCGTCCGCGTTCAGACGCCGGTCGGTCCGCTCGCCGTCGACTACGGCTTCAACGTGACCAAGGAAAGCTACGAAGACATCGGCGCGATCAACTTCGCGATCGGCCTGTTCTGAGGTGCGCGCTTCAGTAGACGCCGATGGCGTCGAGGCCGGCGGGCCGGGCGCTCGAGCGCCGGAGGAGCCCGACCGGTCCGGCGGTCGCCGGGAGCTGGGGCCCGAGGACGATCGAGAGGAGGCGGCGCGCGATGCTCATGCCCGTTTTCAGAAGCAACTCGGATGCCTCTCTTTTTTCCTCGAAGAAGCGCCGCTAACCATGCAGAAAGACTGGATCAAAGACGATCGTGGGGCCCTGTAGTCCCGCCCATGATCGGAACCGACGGGCTGGATCGTCCGCTCGGAGATCAACGGCCGATCCGTGCAGAATTCCCGTATCCCTGCTCGCCGATCGGCGGCATTTCGAAGGCCGTCCGCCGCCTCCGCGCCACCGGCGACCGAAAGAGGATGGCGGAGATCGAGACGACCACGCGGGTGAGCATCATGCCTCCCTCCCGGAGCAAGCGCGATGCCGCCCATCCACGTCCAATAACCCCACAAAAAGCCGCAAAAACGGGGCAGCGAAGGCGCCGACGAGCCCGTGTTCTCCGTTCGGAGACGACAGTCCACACTCCGAGACGTCCGCGCGCCGGTGGTAGGCTCGAGGTTACGCGTGCTGCTCCTCGATGCTCCGCTCACCTTTCGCGAGTTCATGACCCACGACGAGCTCCCTCTCGCCACGGTGTTTCGCGAGCTGCTCGTGTTTCTGAGCACCCGCGAGGACGCGGTGCTGTTCGGAGCCCAGGCGGTGAACGCTTATTGCGAGCCCGCCCGCATGACCGAGGACGTCGATGTCCTCTCGACCGACGCCGCGGCGCTCGCCGAGGCGCTACGTGAGCACCTCGCGTCCCGCTTTCATATCGCCGTTCGGGTGCGCGAGGCCAAGTCCGAGCTCGGCTATCGCGTGTATCAGCTGCGTCAGCCGAAGAACCGGCATCTCGTCGACGTTCGGCAGGCGACCGTGCTGCCCGACACGCGCACGATCGAGGGAGTGCAGATCGTCGCGCCGCCCGTGCTCATGGCGATGAAGGCGGTGAGCGTCGCGGCGCGGGTCGGTCGGGAGAAGGAGCTCTCGGATCGACTCGATCTCGCGCGGCTCCTGCGAACGTTCCCCGAGCTGCGAGCCGATGACCGCGTGCCCAGCGAGCTACGCCGGCTCGGCGCACCAGCCGAAGCGCACGAGGCGTGGCGGCAGGCGGCCGCCGAGCACCGCGAGGCCGACGACGACGATTGAACATGGTCAGAACGACTTCAGGTCCGAGATGAGGCGCTTCGAGATGACGATGCGCTGGATCTGGCCCGTGCCTTCGAAGATGTCGTAGACCTTGATGTCGCGGAACCACTTCTCGAGGAGCTGGTGGTCCTTCGCGATCGAGCCCTCGGCGCCGCAGATCTCGATCGCGTCGATGCACGCGCGGATCGCGGCCTGGCCGGCCATCGCCTTCGACATGCTCGCCTCCTTCGCGTTCGAGATCCCCTCGTCCGCCATCCACGCCGCGCGCCACGTGAGGACGCGCGCGGCCTCGAGGCCACGCCCGACCTTCGCGAGCTTCTCGACGATCGCGGCGTAGCGCGGGATCGGACGCGCGAGGACGTAGTTGTCCTTCACGAAGTCGCGCGCGTACTCGTACGCTGCGCGGCCGATGCCGAGCGCCATCGCGGCGACGAGCGGACGCGTGTTGTCGAAGGTCTTCATCGCCGTCATGAAGCCCTCCTTCGAGGTGTATTTCTCTTCGCCGCCGAGGAGGTTCTCCTCCGGAACGCGGCAGTCCTCGAGGACGAGCTCCGCCGTCTCGCTCGCGCGGAGGCCCATCTTCTCTTCGATGCGCCCGACGCTGAAGCCGGGCGTGCCCTTCTCGACGACGAAGGCGCGATGACCGGCGCGGCCGAGCGACGGATCGATCGTCGCGAAGATCACCGTCCACGCCGCGCGCGCGCCGTTCGTGATGTAGCACTTGCGGCCGTTGAGGACCCAGTGCGCCCCGTCCTTGCGGCAGCTCGTGCGGATGCCCGCGACGTCGCTGCCCGCGCCCGGCTCGGTGAGGCCGTAGGCGCCCCACTGGAGGGGCTTCTCGATGTCGGCGAAGATCGACATGAACCGCTTCCGCTGCTCCGGCGTGCCGCTCGAGCGCACGGGAGGACCGCCGAGGCCGGGGCCGGGCAGGCAGAGGAGGAGGCCGGGATCGCCCCACGAGAGCATCTCCGCCGCCATCGCGCTGAAGAGGTTCCCGTCGCTCCGCTTCTTCTTCTCCTCGGCGGGTTTCTCGTCGCCCTCCGTCGCGAGCTTCTTCGCCTCTTCGCCGACGCCGGCGAGGAGCGCGTTCGAGCCGAACGACGTCGCGAGGCGCGCCATGTTGCGGAGGAACTCCTCCGGCACGCCGCCGGCGCGGTCCCACGCGAGCGCCTGCGGGCGGATCACGTTCACCGCGAGGTCGCGCACGGCGTCGCGCATCATCTCCTGCTTCCTGCTGAGCGAGAACTCGATCGTCATGGTCTCTCCTCTTCGAGTCTTCGAGTCTTCGAGTCTTCGAGTCTTCGAGTCTTCGAGCGCTCACACGAAGGCGTTTTGGGTCTCGGGCGTCGGCAAGACGAGGCCGGGGTCGAGCGGCGCGCCGAGCGCGATCGCGGCGGCGAGCTGATCGGCGTGCTCCGCCGTCATCCCGCAGAGGCCGATCTGCTTCGCGTCGCGCATCAGCTTCTCGACCGCGTAGTCGCGCATGAAGCCCGCGCCGCCGTGGAGCTGCACCCCGTCGTCCCCGCACCGCATCGCCGCCTCGTGCGCAAACGCGACCGCCTGCGCGCTGAGCAAGAGCGCCTCGTCCACGGCCTTGTCACCGCCCCGCGCGCCGCCGCCTTGCGCGCCGCCGCCTTGCGCGCCGCCGCCGCCTTGCGCGCCGCCACCGCCTTGCGCGCCGCCGCCGCCCTGCGTGCCGCCGCCGCTCTGCGCGGCGTCCCACGCCGCTGCTGCGCGCCAGACGAGGCCGCGGGCGGCGTCGACGTCCATCGCGCGATCGGCGATGTTGAAGGCGACGGCCTGGAAGTGGCCGATCGGTTTGCCGAACGCCTTGCGCGTGTCGACGTACGCGCGGGTCTCCTCGAACGCGAAGCGCGAGAGGCCGACCGCGCGCGCGGCGACGACGAGCGCGTTCTTCGCGAAGAACGTGCAGAGTGCACGCACATGCGCGAGCGTGCCGACCTCGTGGCGCGAGAGGCGCGCGGAGTCGGGCACCACCACGCCGTCGAGCTTCACGCCGCCGAAGCTCGCGGCGTCGAGGCCGAGCGTCGTCTGCCGCTCCGCGATCGTGACGCCGGTCGCCTTCGCGTCGACGAGGAACGCGCCGACGCCGCGAAAGCCCTTGCTCGCGTCGACCTGCGCGAACACGACGAGGCTCGCCGCGCGGTCCGCGTTGAGGACGTACGCCTTCGCGCCGTCGAGCCGCCAGCCGTCGCCGCTCTTCGTCGCCGTCGTCGCGAACCCGGGCCGCTCGGGGTGCGGCTTCGCTTCGCCCCACGCCACCGCGCCGAAGCGATCGAGATCGCTCGCGAACGGCGCGAGCGCGGCCTTCGCCTGCTCGTCGGTCCCGAGCTCCGCGACCGCGAACCCCAGCGCGCCGGGCCCCGGCAGCGCGAATGCGGCACCAGGGTCGCCCCACCCGAGCTCCTCCTCTAGTAGCACCGCCGTCACGAGCCCCAGCCCGCCGAGGGCCTCCGGCAGCGCGGCGAGGCCCAGGCCGAGCTCTGCCCCGGCCTTCCGCGCGGCGTCGGCAAGGCCGCGGGATGTTTCGGTTTCCCGGAGCTTGGGGCGCAGCACGGTGCGGGCGTACTGGCCCACGGAGTCGACCATGAGCTTCTGATCGTCGGTCGGCTGGAAGCTGATCATCGATGGAATGCTTTACGTGCTAAACATCTCGGCCCGCAAGGGCGACGTCAGCGCTTGACGGGAGGTGGGCCGGCAAGTACGTTCCCGCGCCCTTCGCCCCTCCTCCATGAGCGGGCGCGGAAAGTTTGCGAGAGGCTAAGAGAATCATGGCAACGTCCGCCGCCGAGAAGCCGGCCAAACCGAGGAATTTGCACCGCTCCTACCAGGCGACGCCGAAGGACGCGGAGGCCAACCGCCAGTGGTGGGTCGTCGACGCGACCGACAAGCCGCTCGGCCGCCTCGCGAGCCAGGTCGCCACGGTCCTCCGCGGCAAGCACAAGCCGACCTTCACCACCCACGAGGACGCGGGCGATTTCGTCATCGTCGTCAACGCGGACAAGGTGAAGCTCACCGGCAACAAGCTCGACCAGAAGCTCTACTCGCATCACTCCGGCATCCCGGGCGGCTTCAAGCAGGTCTCGTATCGGACGCTGCTCGCCGACAAGCCGGAGTTCCCGATCGAGAAGGCCGTGAAGGGCATGCTCCCGAAGAACGTCCTCGGTCGTCAGATGTTCGGCAAGCTGAAGGTCTACGCGACCGCCGATCATCCCCACACCGCCCAGAAGCCCAAGGCCCTCGAGATCAAGCAGAGCAAGAGCGCGAAATGAGCACTTCCACCCGCACGTACGCCACCGGCAAGCGCAAGACCGCGATCGCTCGCGTTTGGCTCTCGGCCGGCTCCGGCCAGGTCATCGTCAACGACAAACCGGCCGATCAGTACTTCGAGCGCGAGACCTCGATCATGGTCATGAAGCAGGCGCTCGAGCTCATCGAGGCGGAGGACCAGTTCGACGTCTGGGCGACGGTGAAGGGCGGCGGCCACTCCGCGCAGGCGGAGGCGATGCGCCACGGCATCTCGCGCGCGCTCATCGCGCTCGACCCGGAGAAGCGCTCGCTCATCAAGCGCGCCGGCTTCCTCACGCGTGACGCGCGCAAGAAGGAGCGCAAGAAGTACGGCCAGCCGGGCGCCCGCAAGCGCTTCCAGTACTCCAAGCGCTGATCCGAGCTTCGGCTCGCTCGCGAAAGCCGATCGCCTCCGGGTGGTCGGCTTTCTGCATTTCCGGCCGATGAATTTCGGCGCGCGAAGGAGTCCAACGAGCATGATCAAGAGCGCGACCCCGTACCTCTTCTTTTTCGGCAAGGCGAACGAGGCCATCGGCCACTACGAGCGCGCGCTCGGGGCGAAGGCGAAGACGAAGCAAACCTTCGGCGCGATGGCGAAGGAGGGCAGTACGTGGGCCGACAAGATCATGCACTGCGAGCTCGAGGTCGGCGAGGCGCTCATCCTCCTCAGTGACGGGCGCCCGCACCCGGGCGTCGCGCCGACCAACGCGAGCATGTCCGTCGCGCTGCAGCTCGACGACGAGGCGGAGGCACGCCGCGCGTTCGACGTGCTCGCGGAGGGCGGCAACGTGCACGAGAAGCTCTTCGACGCGCCGTGGGGCGGCATCTTCGGAGTGGTCGAGGACCGCTACGGCATCAACTGGATGTTCACCGCCCCGAAGAACGCGAAGTGATCACGGGACGGCCTGGCCGACGTCCGGCGCCGCATGCGCGGCCCGCCGGCGCGACGTGATCACGGGAACGGCTGGCCGTTCGAGGTGTTGATGAAGTCGTTGTACTCCTTCACCGTCTTGTCCTTGCGGTCGATCGGGTTGCTGCCGTCGGCGCAGCGGCCGATCTTCGCCTTGTCGATCTTCCCCGACGCCGTCTTCGAGGAGGCGGGCGCGCCGCGGAGGCACTGCCACCACAGGTTCGACACCTTCTTGAAGTCGGTCGCTTCGCGCGTGAACGCGGTGAAGTTCGAGTCGGCGAGCGGCGTCGTCGTGAGCGCGGGGTTCGAGAGATCGGCGCGGTGGCTGGCGCCGTAGGCGGAGAGCTCGTCGAGCGCCTTCTCGAAGTCGGTATAGGTCTGGTTGAACAGGTTGAAGTCGACGTCGCGATCGTCGCCCACTGGATCGGCCGACTCGATGAGGTCACGCGCGGTGATGAGGACCTTGCGCCGGCCGTAGCGGAACTTCCGGCCGTCCTCGCGCTCGATGCGCGCGAGGGCGCGCTGCGCGAGCGGTTTCGTGATGCCGTCGACCGCCTCGTGCATGCCGCGGTCGGCGGTGTTGAAGCGCTTCAGCGCGGAGATGAACTGCGGATGGAGCGCCTTGCCGCGCGCCCACTTGTCGTTCTTGAAGCCCTTCGTGTCGAAGTACGTCGCGAGCTGATTGATGATCACGTCGAGCGCCTGCGCCGCGCTGGCGTACTCGGTGCCGGCGATCTCGAGCTTCGGGTCGTCGGGGGGGAGCGTGCTCGCGCGCGATATGCCCGAGGCGCAGTTCGCGGTCACGCCGGGGGGCACGCGGAAGATCGCCGCGAACGTCTCCTTGCCGGTGGGGCCTCCCGGCAGCGGCAGCGTGTCGAAGTAGCGATCGGTCGACCGCGAGATCTGATGCCCGACGGTGTTGATGCACTTGATGTACGCGTCGAGCTTGATGCTCATCTGCTCGTCGGAGAGGTCTTGCGCCGTCGCGTTGCTCGTCGTCGAGCCCGCGCCTGCGTCCGACTTCTTCTTGAAAAGCTTGTTGCAGCTGATCGTCGTGAGGGCGAGGCAAATCCCCACGGCCGTTACCACCACCCGTTCGAAGAACCAGCTCCTGGACATCGTCCGCGGAGGATAGACTCACTCCCAGGCGGTTCGTAGTGCTAAGACCGAAGGGCATGGGCTCACGTAGGACAGCAGCGGCGCTTCTCGCAGCCGCGGCGCTCTTCGTCGGGGCGATGACGGAGGCGCCTCCCGCCGAGGCGGCGATCGTCGAGCGCATCGTCGCCGTCGTCGGCGAGCGCCCGATCCTCCTCTCGGAGCTGCGCCTGCGCGCGCGCCCGCACATCTACAAGCTGCTCGAGCGGAACCCGAGCCCCACCCAGCTCGCGGCGGCGGAGAGCGAGCTGTTCCGCGAGCTCCTCTCGCGCATGATCGACGAGCGCCTCGAGGAGCAGACCGCGTCGAAGGCGAACATCACCGTGCCGCCGGAGGAGGT
The DNA here is from genome assembly GCA_019637155.1 of Labilithrix sp. Lineage (NCBI taxonomy): Bacteria > Pseudomonadati > Myxococcota > Polyangiales > Labilitrichaceae > Labilithrix > Labilithrix sp. The sequence continues at coordinate 118,776 of JAHBWE010000016.1, forward strand.
GGACAACGCGATCCGCACGCTCGCGGCGCAGCAGCACGTGGACCCGGCGATCCTCATCGCGGAGGCGCGGCGGCAAGGCAACCTCTCGGAGCAGGACTACCGCGACGAGATCCGGCGGCAGGTCCTCGAGGGAAAGCTCATTCAGCTCCGCGTCCGCAGCCGCGTGCGCGTGAGCGAGGCGGACGCGCGCCAGATCTACAACCGCGAGATCAAGAAGCTCGCGCAGGAGCAGACGGTCGACCTGCGTCTCCTCGCGCTCGCGATCCCGCCGAGCGCGACGCAAGAGACCGCCGCCGCGCGCATCACGCTCGGCGAGGAGCTCTCGCGCCGCGGCAACTCGGGCGAGGACTTCTGCAAGCTCGTGCACGACTACAGCGACGATCCGAGCACGCGCGACTCGTGCGGCTCGCGCGGCCCCGTCGCGATGAAGCAGCTCTCGCCGGAGCTCCTGGCGCAGGTCGAGACGCTGAAGCCGGGCGAGGTCTCGAAGCCGATCGTCTTCCGCGACCAGACCGGGCAGGCCGGCGTCCTCCTCGCGCAGGTGTCGAAGACGAAGCTCGAGAACGCGACCTTCGAGCAGGTGAAAGAGGAGATGTTGAACGCCGCCTACATGGAGGCGACGGAGCGCCAGCGAAAGCTCTGGCTCCAGGAGCTCCGCCGCGGCGTCTACATCGACGTGAGGCTCTGATCCGCGCGGCGCTCTTCGCGCTCGTGCTCGCGGCGTGCGCAGGCGAGAGCACGCCGCGCCCGCTCACCCCGCCGAGCGCCGCTCTCGCACCGAGCATCGCTCCCGTCCCGCTCGCCGCTCCCGCCCCGAGCGTCGTCGTGCGAGGACAACGTGACGTCGAGGCGTTCGAGTGGCTCTGGCGGCAGCTCCGCGACATGCCGTTCTTTCGCCAGAACCGCTACGAGGTCGGGTTGCCGTCGCATCCGCTCTTCCAGCGTCTGGCGCAAGACGGCATCGCCGGCGAAGACAAGGACGCCGCGCAGCGCGTGTTCCTCGCCGAGGTCTACGATCCGCGCGCTCTCACCGCCGGCGTCGCGGCGATCGAGGCGCGGGCCCCCGAGCTCCGCCCCGCGCTCGCGACGTTCGCGCGCTGGTCTTCGCGTTGGGGCTTCACGTCCGCTCCGCGCTACGAGGTCGTCCTCACGCTCTACGGCCCGGGCGGCTCGTACGATCCCGACACCGCGACGATCACGGTGCTCACCACGCCCGACGGGCGGTTCAAGAAGGAGCCGCTCCACAACCTCGTGCACGAGATGGTGCACATCGGCATCGAGCGCCCGATCGTCCGACGCTTCGACCTGACCCATCACGAGAAGGAGCGCCTCGTCGACCGCCTCTGCATCGTCGCGTTCGCCGATCTGCTCCCCGGCTATCAGCCGCAACCGCTTGGGCCACCGGAGCTCGACGCCTTCATCGACGCCGCGGCGCTCGACGATCTCCCCGCCGCGCTCGGCCGCTACCGACGTCCGCTTTGATTTCAATAAGTTACGACCCACCGTTTCAGTTTCAGATTTTGCCGACAAAGAACCACTTGCACCTACCTGTGTGAGGTGGCACATGGGCGGGGCGTCGCGAGAGAACCTCGCGCGAACGGTGTCCGGGCGATGAGCCTGGGGGCCCCATCGGAACGACCTTTCCAGGTCACCCCTCCGACGTCGATTGCCGAGAAAGGAAGTCTGGAGCACTCGTAGAAATGATTCGTCACATCCTCGCGCTCGTTGCGTGCGTTGCCCTCTCGTTGTCCACCGTCGCCTGCGCGGCCGAGACCGATACCGAGGAAGAGGCCGACGTGACTGACGTGGCCGACCAGGAGCTGGTCGGGCGGAGCGCCAAGTTCGAAGTCTTTCAGGGGAAGGACGGCGACTACTACTTCCGCCTCATCGCCGGCAACGGCGAGATCATCCTCCGCTCGGAGGGTTACACGACGCGCCAGAGCGCGGAGAAGGGCATCGCCTCCGTGATCGAGAACGCGCCCGACGCGCGCAACATCGAGCAGCGCGAAGCCAAGGACGGCAGCTTCTACTTCGTCGTGAAGGCCGGCAACGGCGAGGTCATCGGCGTCAGCGAGATGTACGTGAGCCGCTCGAACGCGGTCCGCGGCGCCCGCGCCGTGAGCGCGCTGACCCGCATCATCCGCAACGACGGGCAGTGAGCGCCCGCCTCAACGCTTCTTCGAAACGTCGCCCTTCGAGAGGTGCCGGACCGCGTCGCTCAGGCCTTCGAGCGTGAGCTGGAACATCGTGAACAGCTTGCCGATCTCCTCCGCGGTGCCGCCGCGCCAGTAGTTGGGCGGGTCCGGGTTCAGCCAGACCGAGCGGCGGAAGTGATCGGCGAGCTTGGCGAGGACCTTGTGTCCGGTCGTGGGCTCGCCGGGCTGGCCCGTCGCGTAGTACTCGTAGTCGCCCATGCCGAGGAGCTCGGCGGGGTGCATCGCCGCGTCGCCGACGACGACGAGCTTCCACTCGGCGCCGAGCTCGTGGAGCAGATCGTCGACGCGGACCGGATCGCTGAAGCGCTCCGTCTCGTAGACGCGCGCGTAGATGCAGTTGTGGAAGTAGTACGTCTTGAGCGAGCGGATGTTCGAGGCGCGCTTCGCGGCGGAGAAGAGGCGTGAGACGACCTCGATGTGCGGGTCCATCGAGCCGCCGACGTCCATGAGCAAGAGGACGCGCACGTTGGATTTTCGCGGCGGACGCGTCACGATCTCGAGCTCGCCCGCGTTCTTCGCGGTCGCGTCGATCGTGCCTTCGAGGTCGAGCTCGTCCGGCTGCCCCTCGCGCTGGAACGCCTTCAGCTTGCGGAGCGCGACCTCGATCTGACGCACGTCGAGGAGCAGGTCCGATCGGTACGGCTTGAAGCGTCGCGCGTCGGCGATGCCCATCGCGCTGCGCCCGCCGCCCTGCGGCCCGACGCGGAGCCCCGACGGATGCTGCCCCATCGCGCCGAACGGCGAGGTGCCGCCGGTGCCGATCCAGCGGTTGCCGCCTTGATGGCGGCCCTTCTGCTCTTTCATCCGCTCTTCGAAGAGCCGCTTCAGCTCCTCCATGTCGAGCGACTTCATCGCATCGAGGTCCTCTTGCGAGAGCTCCTTCCGGTTCGCGGGATCGGCGAGCCACGCTTCGAGCTCCGCGACGAGCTCGAGGCTCTGCGTCTCGATCCCCTTGAAGTGGTAGAGGAACGCCTCATCGAACTTGTCGAGGTCGCTCTCGCGATGCACGCAGACGGCGCGCGCGAGGTGATAGAACCCGTCGAGCGAGCTGTCGTGGAGGCCCAACATCAAGGCCTTCGCGAGCGCGGTCGCTTCCTGCGCGCCGACCCTCACCTTCCGCGAGCGCAGCTCGTACAGAAACGGAACGAACGCCGCGCTCATGCCTCGAGAGCTTAGCGCGTCTTGCCCTTGCCGCAGCGGGCGTCGCCGAGGGTGCGGGCGTGGGCCTCGTAGTCGCCGAGCGGGACGGTGGAGGGGAGGACGAGCGTGCCCTCGTAGACGCCGCGCTCGTCGGTGGCGAGGACGCCGACGGGGATGTCGCCCGCGGTTCGGCTCGAGAGGACGACCTCGACCGTGACGTGGCCGCACGGCTCGCCGTCGGCGGAGACCTGACCCTTCACCGGGAGCGGCGCGCCGCGGCGCGCGTCGGTGCCGCCGAGCGACATCGTCAACGACGACGCGGGCCGCTCGTCCGGCATACCCGGCGCCGTCGGCGAGCCGAGCGCGGTCGACGACGTGCCGCCTCCGCTCGTGCCGCCGCTCGACACCGTGCCGCCGCCGCTCGACATCACGCCGCCCGGCTTGTTCGGATCGGGAGGCCCGCCGTTGCCGCCCGCGGCGGAGCCGGAGCCGGACGGAGAGGGGGAAGACGCCGTGCGCGATTCCTGCCGCGCGCGATCGGCCTGGTCCTGCCCGCGCGTGGAGCCCTGCGGCCACGCGAACGGATCCGGCGGCGGCTCGTAGCTCACGTTCGACGAGAGAGGATCGTGCTGCATGCGGCCCGCGCCGCCGAGGTCGATGCGGCGCCACGCGTGGCCGTCGTTCACCTCGACCCACGCGTGCGCTTCGTTGATGACGACGCGCGCCGGGATGCCGAGCGAGAGCGCGGTGATGAGGAACGCGAAGGAGCGATGGCGGCAGACGCCCTTCTGCGAGAGCGCGAGGTCGAGGTAGATGTCGCTCTGGCCCTTGGGCTCGTCGGCGGAGTCCTGGAACGCGCGGAAGTACGCGACGAGCTTCGTCACGATGTCGCGCGGCGGCATCGAGCGGCTCACGCCGATCTTCTTCTGCACGACGACGGCGGAGGCCTGCACGTTCGACGGGAGCGGCGGCACCGCGCGCAGCTCGGCGCGGGTGGGGTTGCCGAACTCGCCGCCGAAGGCGCTCCGCGCGATCGCGAGCTGCATGACGAGGCGCACGCGCGCGGTCGTGTCGCCTTCGATGAACCAGTTCTCGGCGCCGTCCTTGTAGAGCGTGAAGCGGACGTCCTGCGTGCCGATGCCCGCGCGCGCGTGGAGCACGCGCGTGCCCGGACCCACGGTGGGGATCCGGACTTTGTGGCCCGCCGCGAGGTCGATGACCATGTCCGCGTAGAACGTCTCCTCCGCCGCCGACGGCGCAGGGAGCGGCGACACCGCGATCGACGTCGTGTGCGTGTCGCGCACGCCGAGGACGAAATCCGAGCTCACGGTGTCGAACGCGGAGAGGCGCTTGAAGGGCGCGGTCGACGGCGTGAACGGATCGTCGTACGGCCGGACGTCGGGCTTCTCGGTGTTGCGATCGGGCCGGAACTCGGAGCCGGGCGCGTCCGACGGCGGCGAGCTGTTGTACCGCGTCTGCCCCGTCCCGATCGGGCGCGCGGGATCGGGCGCCGAGACGAGCCCGCGCGGCGTGTTGATCGCGGCGGGGAGATCGCCGTCGAGCGCGACGCCGAGCGCGACGTCCTCCTTCGGATCGGCCGGGATCGGCTCGTGGAGCGTGGGCCCGTTCTTCCCCGCGAGCGCCGGCGCCGGCAAGAGCGCGACGAGCGCGACGAGGACGGTACGAGCCCGGAACGGCACCACGTCCTTAGACTACCTCGTCAACGCAAAGATTGGCTGTTCGCCGGCGACGCCGGGCGCCAGCCGCCGGACTCGTAGACGTAGCGGCCGTCGGGCGTGACGCTGATCTTCGGCGCGGTCCACACCTGCGTCTGCGAGGGCGGGGCTTCCCAGTGGCCCGGGATCCATGCGTATTGCATCCCCGTCCAGTGCCAGTAGCCCGGCACCCAGCTCGCTTGCGGGTTCGGCGCGGGCGCGCGCTCCTCGCGCATCGGCGCCGGCGGCGGACCGCTCACGACGACCCCGCGCGGCGGAGACTCCGGCTCGTTCACGACGCACGCGGCGACGAGCATCGTCCCCATGATCGTCCCCGCCGTCCGCATGCGTCTCATTTTCCCCTCTTGCCGGCAGAACGCCAGCTCCTTCGCGGGAGGAAGCAATCCGCACGCCGGGCATGCGATGATGGCGCGCGTCATGGCCCGACTTCACCCCGAGCTCGAGCATCAGCTCTCCGCGATCGCCCCCGAAATGAAGCGCCGCCTCGACGAGACAGGCTTCGATCGCGCCCGCTTTCTCGATCTCGCGTCGTCCCTCACCGATCTCGCGCCGTCCCTCACCGAGCTCGCGCCCCCCGAAGGGGCCCCAGACGCGGCCGCCACAGCGGGCGCGCAGCGCCCCGAGTCTTCGAGGGCCGTGTCTGGGGCGGGGGTGTCGGGGGCAGAGCCCCCGACGTTGAGAGCGGGGGTGTCGGGGGCAGAGCCCCCGACGTTGAGAGCGCGAAATGCGGTCAAAGGTGAGGTGCGCGCGCCCGAGCCCTCCGCGCTCGTGAAGCTCCCGCCGTCCGGCTCCCCCGAGCACGACCGGCTGCGCGCCCTCGGGGCGGCGGCGCTCGAGCGTGGCGAGCTTGCGTTCTGCACGATGGCCGGCGGCATGGCGACGCGCATGGGCGGCATCGTGAAGGCGCTCGCGGAGGTGACGCGCGACGCGAACGGCGCGCACACGTTCCTCTCGATGCGCCTCGCCGAGAACGCCACCGCGAGCGCGCGCGCCGGCCGGCCGATCCCGCTCTGGCTCATGACGAGCGAGGCCACGCACGACGGCCTCGTCGCCGCGCTCGCGAAGGCGGACGCGCCGCCGCACGTCGCGTGCTTCCGGCAGGACCTCTCGCTCCGCCTCGAGCCGAGCGGCGCGCTCTTCTACGGCGACGACGGTGCGCCGAGCCCGCACGCGACCGGCCACGGCGATCTCGTCGACGCGCTCCGTCGCTCCGGGTTGCTCGACGCGTTCCTCGCGAACGGCGGGAAGTACGTGTGGATCACGAACGTCGACAACCTCGGCGCCTCGATCGACGAGGCCGAGCTCGGGTTCTTCGTCGAGGCCGCAGGGAAGGGGATCGACGTGCTGTGCGAGGTCTGCCCGAAGGCAGGCGACAAAGGCGGAATCCCCGTCTTCGCCGAAGGCAAGACGCAGGTCCTCGAGGAGTTCCGCCTCCCGCCCGGGTTCGACCCGAGCACCGTCGACGTGTTCAACACGAACACGTTCCTCGTCCGCGCGGAGCCGCTCGCGAAGGCGAAGCTCGTCTGGACGTACTTCGAGGTCGAGAAGACGGTCGACGGCCGCACCGCGATCCAGTTCGAGCGCCTCATCCAGGAGCTGACCGCGCACCTCCCGTCGATCTTCCTCGTCGTCCCGCGCGACGGCATCGCCGCCCGCTTCCTCCCGGTGAAGGATCACGACGAGCTGGCGCGGCGAAGGGCCGACATCGAGGCCGTCGCCCGCGCACGCGGCATGATGTAGGCTGGCCGGCGCGTGCACTTCGACATCGTTCACGAATTCGACATCCCGCTCGACGCGCTGGAGCTCGCGGTGATCTCGCCCAACCTCTGCTCGAAGCTCGCGCACCGGCTCGACAACATGGAGCGCATCCAGCAGAAGGAGCACATCGTCGCGGCCGACGAGGTCGAGCGCGTGTGGAGCTACCGCGCGAACATCCGCCTCCCGGACTTCGCGAAGGCCTACGTCACGCCGGAGATGATGGCGTGGGACGAGCGCTCGGTCTACGACATCAAGCGGCACGCGGCGGAGTGGACGATCCTCCCGCACGTGAAGCCTTCGTTCCGAAAGTACTTCGACGCCGCGGGCACGTACGAGCTGACCTCGCTCGACAGCGGCCGCACGAAGCGGACCGTGAAGGGCTCGATCGAGCTCCGCGTCCCGGTCCTCCGCCAGGTCGCGGAGAAGCTCATCGTCGCGGAGGTCCGGAAGACGTTCGACGCCGAGGCAGAGACCTTGCGCGAGCTCGCGACACTCGTCTGAGGAGAACCGAAGTGAAGAACCACGCACGCGCGCTGATCGGGCTCCTTGCCTTCGCCTCCACGCTCGTCGTCGCCGATGCGAGCGCCGATCCGTTCCCCGCGCGCGCGGACCGGATCATGTCGCCGGGGCGCATGACGGCGTCGGAGGACTCGGCCGAGGCGCTGGTCCTCAACCCCGCGAACCTCGCGAACATGACCGGCCTCGAGGGACGCTGGACGTGGGTGCGCTGCCCCGACACGAAGGTCGTCGGCTGCGGTCACTCGTTCGAGCTCGCGGCGCCGCTCTTGTGGGGCCTCGCGACCGGCCTCCGCGTCGACTACGTGACGCCGCCGAGCGGCCCGAGCGGCGTCGGCTTCCCGTTCAACGGCGTCGACTACACGTGGATCACGTGGGGCTTCGGGCACAAGGTCTCCGACCGCCTCCAGGTCGGCGGATCGGTGCAGTGGTCGTATTCGTCCAATCCGTACACCGACGGCCTCTTCGGCCTCACCGCCGCCGCCTCGTACCGGATGTTCACGCGCTTCGGCGTCGCCCTCGTCGCGCACGACTTCAACGGCCCGTCGCTGCAGCCGCTGCCGCCGAGCGGCTTCCCCCTGCTCGGTCGCAACCTCGTCGCCGCCGCGACGTTCCGTCCGACCGGGAAGCGCAACATCGAGGTCGCGCTCGAGGGACGGTGGCTCCCCGACGGCGTCGATCAGCTCCGCCCGCGCGCGGTGGCCGCGATCGACATCCCGGGCGTGGGGCGCATCCGCGGCGACGTCGAGGTGATGAACCTCGGCAACGACGCCACGCGCGGCGTCCTCGCGACCGCGGGCGCGGAGATCTACTTCAGCGCGCTCAGCGCCGGCGGCGGCGCGCTCTTCGGCAACGCGCTCGGCAGCGCGCAGAGCGCGGGCCAGTACGCGACCATCTCGTTCAACACGACGTTCCAGCCGGGCATCCCGCGCCCGCAGCACGCGGTCTACATCCGGATGGAGAGCACGCCCGGCAACCGCGCCCACGTGCGCCTCCTCCGCAGCCTGTGGAAGCTCGCGGAAGAGAAGGACGTCGCGGCGGTCACGATGGTCATGCGCTCGGAGCCGGCGACGAGCTACGCGCACGCGGAGGAGCTCGCGGACGCGTTCCGCGTGCTCAAGGCGCGCGGGAAGAAGGTCATCTGCTCGTTCGAGGACGCGGGGCCGAAGGCGCTCTACGCGTGCGCGAGCGCGGACCGCGTCGTCATCAACCCCGCCGGCGGCGTCCGCTACTCCGGCCTCAAGACGCAGCACATGTACCTCGCCGGCCTCCTCAAGAAGCTCGGCGTGAAGGCGGAGTTCGTCCGCATCGGCGCGCACAAGGCCGCGCCGGAGCAGTTCATGAACGAGCGATCGAGCGACGTCGCGCGCGCCGATCAGGAGGACCTGCTCCGCCAGCACGAGGCCGTCTTCACACGGAACATGGAGCTCTATCGGAAGATCCCGGCCGATCAGTTCCGCGTCGTCTCCTCGAAGGGTCCCTTCGTCGCGAGCGAGGCGCGGGAGGCGAAGCTCGTCGACGGCTTCGCGTTCGACGACGAGCTCGAGCGCGTCACGCAGGACGTCGTCGGCAAGAAGGTGTCCTACGAGAAGCTCGCCGGCGTCCGCAAGGCGTCGCCGTACTTCGGGCCGCGGCCGCGCGTCGGCCTCCTCTACGTCGACGGCGACATCATCGACGGCCGCTCGCGCAACGTGCCGCTCATCGACACGAAGCTGGTCGGCTCGTACACGATCGCGGAGGCGGTGAAGAGCCTGCGCGAGAACGACAGCATCAAGGCCGTCGTCCTCCGGATCGAGTCGCCCGGCGGCTCCTCGATGGCGTCGGACGTGATGTGGCGCGAGCTCAAGAAGCTCGCCGAGAAGAAGCCGCTCGTCGTCTCGATGGGCTCCGTCGCGGCGAGCGGCGGCTACTACGTCGCCTCGCCAGCGAAGACGATCTACGCGCTCCCGCTCACGATCACCGGCTCGATCGGCATCTTCTACGGCAAGGCCGACATCAGCGAGCTGCTCGGCAAGGTCGGCGTCAACATCGAGACGCGCCGCACGACCGCGCGCGCGGACGCGGAGTCGATCTTCCGCGGCTTCACCGACGACGAGCGCGCGGAGCTGAACCACAAGGTCCGTCAGTTCTACGACGTGTTCCTCGATCGCGTCGCGCAGGGCCGCCATATGACGAAAGAGCAAGTCGACGCGGTGGGGCAGGGCCGGGTGTGGGCGGGCCAGCAGGCGCTCGAGAAGAAGCTCGTCGACAAGATGGGCGGCCTCCGCCACGCGCTCGAGGAGGCGCGCGCGCTCGCGAACCTCCCCCCCGACGCGCCGATCGACGAGCTCCCGACCGTGCCGCAGTCGCTCCTCGACTACGCGCTCTCCCTCGCCGGCTTCAAGGCAGGCTCCTCGATCACGCTCGACGAGCTCCCGGTCCAGGTCCGCGAGGTCCTACGCGGCATCGCCCCGATGGCACTCTACGGCGACGGCGAGTCGCTCGCCCGCATGGAGTGGGTCCCCCTCGAGGACACGATCGGCGTCGAAGACGACGACGCCTTCGCGTACTAACGGTACGGCCGCACCGCTCGGTTGAGCGCGGTGGCGACGATGTGGGCGAGGATGTCGACGGCGCCGGCGGAGGACGACGTCATGTGCTTCGAGCCGGACGAGATGATCTGCGTGCCGACCCGCACCTGGAGGAGGCGCGCGTCGTAGGTGGCCTGCGGCGCGAGCGAGCGGAGGAGGCGGATGAGGACCTCGAAGTTCTCCGCCTTCGAGACCTTCATCTCGCCGGCGAGGCCGCCGTAGCGGAGCGACTGCGCGCCGAGCAGCCACGGGTCGCCGTCGCCGCGAAAGAGGTAGAGCACCGGCTCGCGCTCGTTCGTGACGCGCTGCGACTCGCGCTCGACCGTCTTCGTCGTGACGAGCCCGCCGGTCGCGAACGCGCGCGAGAGGCTCCGCGTCTTCTCGTGCGTCGTCGTCGTGTCCACGCTCTGGACCTGATGCGTCGCGCGGACGAGCGCGAAGACGTCCGCGAGCGCGACGCGTCGCTGCTCGCCGTTGCCGTGGCCGACGAGCTCGGAGCCCTCGAACTGGAACGTCTTCGGCCGGAACATGTCGTCGCTCGACACGACCGAGTCGAGGTCGCACGCGACCGCGTCGTGCCCGCGCGCGCGGAGCTTCGACGCCAGGTCGGCGGTGCGCGCGCGGTCCTCGCTGCGGTAGACGATGATCGGCGTCGGCGCGCGGAGCATGACGCCGGTCTCGTAGGTCGTCAGCCCGAGGTCCGCGGCGAGGAGGGGGGCCTCCTGGTCCGAGTGCCGCCCGAGCGCCACGATCGCGACGACGTCCACGCGGCGATCGTACCCTCACCCGGCGCGGAGCGTGAGGAGGACGACGGCCGGCGCGACGCCGAGGCGGATCGGCGGCCCGGTCGTGCCGAGGCCGGGGTGGACGTAGAGGACGGAGTCGCCGCGGCGGTAGAGCCCGATGTGGAACTGGTGCGCCAGCTTCGAGGCGTTGATCCAGCGCCCGAGGAACGGGACCGCGATCTGCCCGCCGTGGGTGTGACCGGCGAGGGTGAGCTCGACGCCGCGCGCCGCCATCTCGGGGAAGCGATCGGGATCGTGCGAGAGCATCACCGTCGGGACGCCCTCGGGCCGGCCGGCGAGGGCGCGGTCGACGTCGGCGCGGCGCGTCCACGTGTCGTCGATCGCGGTGAGGTAGAGGCGCGCTCCGTCGCGCTCGATCGTCGTCCCTTCGTTGCGGAGCACCTTCTGTCCCTTCGCGCGGAGGAGCGAGATGAGCGGCTCGCCCTCGCCGAAGTAGTCGTGGTTGCCCATCGCGCAGAAGACGCCGTCCTTCGCGCGGAGCCCGCCGACGACCTCCGCGATCGCCTCGTGGAAGAGGACCCCGCTCGTGACGAGATCGCCGGTGACCGCGACCGCGTCGGGCGCGAGCGCGTTCGCGCGGTCGATCCAGCGCTCGGCCCACCACGGCGGCGTGAGCGCGCCGATGTGCAGGTCGGAGAGGTGCGCGATGCGGTAGCCGTCGAGCTTCGGGTCGAGGCCCTTCACCGCGATCTCGACGCGCCGGGTGACGAAGAACCAGCGCCGGATCATGACGCCGTAGAAGCAGACGACGAGCCCGGTCGCGTAGCACCCGAGGAAGAAGCTCGCGGACGGACCGCCGAAGAGCGGCGACGCGAGGAGGTAGAGCACCGACGGCACGAGGCAGAAGATGCAGGCCGACCAGTGCACGTAGTACGGCAGATCGAAGAGGAGGATCGGGCCGAACGGACGCGGCGCGTCCCACGCGATCTTCTCGGCGCGGCCGTTGAAGACCCAGACGCCGAGCGCTCCGAGCGCGCCGCCGATCGCGATCGCGGCGCCGAGCGGAGCGCCGAGCCGCCGCGCGAGCTCGCTCGCCGCCACGACGAACGGGAGGTGCGTCGCGGCGGTGATGGCGAGGAGGATCTTCCGGAAGCGCGAGAGGCGTTCGCGCTTGGGACGAGTCACGCCGGCGCGAGCCTTCCTTCGACGACCATTCCGTCGTCTCCGATCGCGCGCACGGTGCGAGCGGCGGCGGCGATCGCGAGCATGTTCGTGGTGACGCCGATGTCGCCCGAGATCCGCATCCAGGTCGGCGCGCCGTCGTGCGTGCCGCGGCGGACGATGCGCGCGGCGGCGGAGCCGGCCCAGGCCTGCGCGTCGTCCGCGACGCCGATGCTGAGGAGGTCCTTCGTCGTCTGCACCGCCTCGAGCGTGGGCTCGAGCGTGGGGCTGAGCGAGAGCGCGTGGCCGCCGACGCCGACGGCGTAGGCGCCGCCCTCGGGGCGCGGCGCGAGCGCGAGGAGGTGACCGCCGCAGATCGATCCGACGTATTCGATGACGCCGAGCTCGATCCGGACGAGCGCGCCCCAGTCGCCGCACGCGATGAGGGTCCCGTTCCGCATCCGCGTGACGGCGTGGAGGCGCGAGCAGCTCATCGTGTCCCCCACCACCGTGACGCGGTCGCCGCTCCACTGCGTGACGACGCCGGAGGTGTTGCCGGGGAACGCGCGCGGCTGGTTCCCGCGGTACGGGCGCTCGCCGACGAGGGTCGTGTGCCCGTTCGCCTCGATGAGCGCGCCGAGGAACGTGATCTCGGGATCGGGCACGCGCCAGATCGCGGTGCCGCCGCCGATGACGTGGCGCGCGACGAAGCCGCCCTCGCCGTAGAGGAGCACGCTCCCGTCGGTGAGCCAGCGGAGGCCGCGCAGCGCGTTGCGCGGGACGTGCGCGGGCAAGGGGATCGAGACCCAGGCGCCGCGCTCCCACTGGACGAGGCCCGCCGCGTTGAGCGCGATCGCGGTGTCGGCCGTCTTGTTGAAGGTGACCGCGCGCAAGACCCGCTCGCCGATCGGCGGCGTGAGCAGCGCCCACGTCCACGCCTCGTTTTCGTGCGCGTTCGGCGGCTGCGGCGGGAGCTTGGGGAGCGCGTTCTGCGCGTCGGTCGGGGCGAGGGCGATGTCTTCGTTCGCGGAGCGGATGACGGCGGCGGCGCCCGGCTCGGCCGGCGCTCGGCTCGGCGTCGCGGTGGCCTCGTAGGGAGAGACGGCGGCGCGCGGCGCGGTCTTCTGGTCTTCGAGCGCGGCGCGGAGCGGCGGCTCGAGCGCGTTCCACAGCGCGGTCGCCGACTCGTGACGCAGGGTCGGGTCGGCGGCGAGGGCGCGCGAGAGCTCGCGATCGAGCGCCTCGACGATCGGCTGCGACGCCTCGAGCTCGGGCGCGAGGCGGTCTCGGTTCTTGATCAACGAAGGCCGCGGCCCGTTCAAGATGCGGGTGATGATGATGAGCGGGTTCTCGCCGTCGACGAACGGGAACGCCGGCTTCGTCGTGAGCATCTCGTAGACGACGGCGGCGAGCGAGAACACGTCCGTGCGCGGCGACACGCGCTTGTTGCCCTGCTCGTACTGCTCCGGCGGCGCGTACCCGAGCGACGCGCCCGCGAGCGCGGCCGTCTTCTGCAGGTTCATGTCGACGAGCTTCACGAGCCCGAAGTCGGTGACCTTCGCGACCTCGACGCCGTTGTCGTAGGCGAGGAGGATGTTCGACGGCTTGAGGTCGCGGTGGACGACCTTCTGCTTGTGCACGACCTCGAGCGCCTGGCAGATCTGACGGAGGAGCCGCCGCACGCGCTCGGCGGAGAGGCCGCGCTTCAGCTTCGTCTGATCGGTCAGCACCTTCTCGAGCGTCGACCCGTCGACGTACTCGAGGACGGTGAAGGGGAGCGTCACCTGGTCGCGGCCGAAGGGGCTCGGCACCTGCGCGACGGCGTGATCGAAGAACCGCACGATGTACGGGTTCGGCCGCCCTTGCGCGGAGAGCATGCGCAGCACCTCCGCTTCGCGCTGGAACCGGCGGAGCGCCTCGGTCGCGAACACGTCCGGCCGCAGCACCTTGACGATGACGACGTTGCCGTTCGGGGAACCGTAACCCGCGCGGAAGACCCAGCCTTGGCCGCCTTCGCCGATGCAGTCCTTGATGTGGTACGCGACGTTCCCCGACCCTTGCAGCACCCGCCCCACGAGCGAGTCGCGGAGCGAGAGTTGGCGCTGCTGGTCGGAGGGCGACTGCATCGAGGGGCGTTCCTAGGTTACCCCCAAACGCCCCGCTCGAAATTGGGGTTTTCAGCCCTCGAGCATCTTGACGAGCGTGTCCTTGTTCGTCACGCCGACGTGCTGCGCCTTCTTCTCTCCGCCCTTGAAGACCATCACGGTGGGGACGCCGCGGACGCCGTACTTCTGCGTGATGCCGGGCGCGTCGTCGATGTCGAGCTTGCCGATCTTGTACTTGCCGGCGAACTCGTCGGCCATGCCTTCGACGATCGGCGCGAGGACTTTGCACGGGCCGCACCACGTGGCGGTGAAGTCGACGAGCACGGGGACGGTCGATTGGAGGACTTCCGCTTCGAAGTTGGCGTCGGTGAGCTCGATGACGTTCTTGCCGGCCATGTTGGCCTCCTGTTCGTTCCGTGAGGGTCTGTACTTCCACTTCGGATGGCGCGAGCCGCCCGACGGTTGCGCAGCCTAGGTACGCAGAATCCCGAACGCAAGCTCAGGGCTTGGCCGGAAGCCGCTCGTCCGGTTTCCGCGGCTCCGGCGGAGGCGCCGGCTCCGGGGGCTGCGCGGCGCGGCGGGCGCGGAGCCTGAGGATGCGGTCGAGGGTGGCGGCGAGCGCGCTCGCGGGGGCGCCGGCGGTGACGCGGACCTTGGCGCCGCTGCGCTCGATGTGGATCGAGTCGAGGAGCGGACCGAGCCCGACCATGCGGTAGGAGAGCTCCTTCGACCAGTCGAAGCGCTTCTTCGCGAGGAGCTTCTCCACCCCTGCGCAGGCCTCCTCCGCGTCGCAGACGAGCTCGGCCGCGATCTCGGCGGAGGTCGCGCCGGTGCCGGCGCGGAGCGCGACGCCGACCGCGGACACGCCGAGGACGCCGGCCATCGCGCTCTCTGCCGCGTCGCGCGCGCCGACCTCGCCCTCCATTTCGTTGCGGATGCGGTCGCGGAGCGAGCGCGGGAGGATCGCGGAGACGAGCACGGTCGGCGCGCCCCAGCCGTCCTTGCTCGTCAGGTCGCGGCGCACGGTCGTGTGCAGCTCGGCGTCGCGCACGCTCGGGTTCTTCGCGTCGGCGGTCGCGAGCATCGTCGTGAGCCAGCTGCCTTTTCCGGCGACGAGGAGGTCGTGCCCGTACGCGAGGCTCGCGCCGCCGGCGTCGATGACGGAGAAGCCATGAAGGCTCTTGGCCTCGGCCTTCGTGCCGCGCTGGGCGGTGAGCGCGTCGGTGCAGCGGCCGAGCTCCTCACGCGAGACGACGACGCGCGCGGCGACGCCGAAGTCGCCTTTGTCGCCGTCCTCGGGCACCGCGACGGCGAGCTTCTCCACGCGCGAGAGCGGATCGAAGCCGCATGCGTCCGCGAGCCGCGTGATCCCGAGCGCGCGTCGATCGACGAACGACTCGCTCTTCTCGGCGAAGAGGACCTCATGGAGGGGAGAGCGGCGCAGCTCGGCGTAGTTGATCGAGGCGAAGAGGAACGTGCTCTTCGGCACCGCGTGATCGGGATCGGTCGGGGCGCTCGAGAAGAGGCCGAGGCCGCCGAACATGAAGAACGCTCCGGCCGCGCCGAGCGTGCCCACGATCGCGACGCGCGCGCGTTGTGAAAGGGCAGGCACCGCCCGCAGTCTATCAGTGCTAGTGCGTTCGGCATGCGGGGTGTGGCGGTGGCCATCCTTCTGTCGATCGCGCTCGCGCGTGTGCTCGTCGCTTGCGACGATCCGCCCAAGCCTGCCGCGCCCGACGCGGCCGCGCCCGCGCCTCCGCCGCCGCCCCCGCCGCGCGAGGGCTGCGCGCGCTCGACCTTCGAAGGGATCGAGACCGACCCCGCGTGTGTGGTGAAGGCTCCGAGCGAGGAGACCGTGCGCGCGTCGATGAAGCAGCTCTCGGTCACGGTGACGCCCGACACGACCGAGACGTACGCCGGCGGCACGGTGCACCTCACGGTGACGATCAAGAACACGTCGCCGACCGAGGCGATGGTGTGGCTCGAGGCGACGACGCGCACGACCGGCGTGCGGACGGACTGGGCGCGGCTCGTCGGCGTCCCGGACCGGCACCCCGGCGCGAGCGACGTCCCGCGTCTCTTCATCAGCCTCACGACGACGGATCCGTGGGATCGCGACGTCGACGCGGTCCCCACCGTCGGGAGCGGCGCGCCGCCGGCGCCGGTCCCGCTCGGCGTCCGCCTCCGTCCGGGCGCGAAGGTCCGGCGCGTGGTGGAGTGGTTCGCGCTCCGCATCCCCGCGCCGCCGCCGATGTTCCAGAACGACGCGGGGCATCGCTTCTACCCGAAGACGGCGGCGCTGCCGCTCGCGCCGGGTGAGTACGGCGTCGCGCTCGACCTCCCGTTCTTCGCGCTCTCGAAGGAGGAGCGGAAGCAGGCGCTGAAGCTCAAGGTGCTCGCGATGCCCAAGCTCGACGCGGGGCTGCCTCGTTAGCGGTCGGATTCAGAGGCCGCCGTCGAGCTGGCGCGTGGGGACGACGGAGTCGGGGAGGTCCGGCTCGATGCGCCAGGCCGCGCCTTCGCGCGTGCAGCGGACGGCGGCGTGCTCTTCGGCGCCTTCGCCGTTCACGTCGACCCACGCCTCGTTGCCGTCGATGCGCGCCGTCATCGTGCGCGGGCGGAAGCGGAGGCCGAAGCGGCCCTCCGCGAGCATCTCGTGCGGCTCGTAGCGTCGCCCCTGTCCGCGGCTCGCGCGATCGGCGCGGTCCTTGAGGTTCGCGCGCGCGTGCGGACCGAGCAGCGCGTACGCCTCCTTCATCGCGCGCGAGTCCTCCGACGCGCTCTCCATCTTCTCGAGCCACAGCCGCACGACGCCTTCGGGCGTGCTGTCCGGCGGCGGCCGCGAGCACGCGACGAGGAGCGCCGCGACGACCGCGACGATCGCGCCGACGAACGAGCGGCGGATCACGCGCGCTCGCTCGCGAGCGAGCCGAGCCCCATCGCGGCGCGGACCTCTTTCATCGTCTCCCGCGCGATGCGGCGCGCCTTGGCGGCGCCGTCGCCGAGGGCCTCGCGGATCTGCGGGAGCTGTAGCTCCGCGCGCTTCCGGCGCAGCGGGACGAGCTCCCTGTCGAAGTTCTCGTAGAGCACCTTCTTGCAGTCGACGCAGCCCCACTTCGCGCCGGTGCAGTTGGTGACGACCTCGGCCTGCGTCTCCTTCGAGGAGACCGCTTTGTGCATCGTGTAGATGTTGCAGATCTCGGGGTTGCCCGGGTCTTTGAGCTGCTTGCGCGCGGGGTCGGTGAACGAGGTGCGGAGCTTCGACCAGAACTGCTCTCGCTCCTCGAAGAGGGAGATCGTGTTGCCCTTCGACTTCGACATCTTGGCCTCGCCGTCGAGGCCCATGATGCGCGGCGTGGTGGAGAGGCGCGGCTTCGGCTCGACGAAGACGTCGCCGAAGCGGTGGTTGAAGCGGCGCACGGTCTCGCGCGCGAGCTCGAGGTGCTGCACCTGGTCGTCGCCAACGGGGACGATCGTCGCTTTGTAGAGGAGGATGTCCGCGCTCATGAGGACGGGGTACGTGAAGAGCGCGGTCGAGACGAAGTCCTTGCCCTCGCCCTTCTCTTTGAACTGCGTCATGCGCCCGAGGTCCCCCATCGGCGTGACGCTCGCGAGGTACCAGGCGAGCTCGGTGTGCTCCCGCACGTCGCTCTGCACGAAGAGGGTGGTCTTCGCGGGGTCGAGCCCGCACGCGACGAGGTCGATCGCGAACCCGTCGATGCGCGCGCGGAGGTCCGCCGCCTCGTAGGGCACCGTGATCGCGTGCGCGTCGACGATGCAGAACATCGTGTCCTCGACGTCCTCCTCGATCTGCCTCCGCCACGTGCGCACCGCCCCGAGGTAATTGCCGATATGGAGCTCACCCGAAGGCTGGATGCCGGAGAAGACGCGCGGTCGAGTCACGGCCGGCAGTCTAGCAGCGTGTTTGGGCGAGAAGTTGGCCATGTAGGCAAATGTAGGCCCCAATGCCGGGCCATGAAGCGCGACGAGAGCGGGGTTCGCCTCTCATGGGCTGGGAAAGACGCGGTGTTCGAGGCGCCGGGCGCGTTGGCGTCGGAGCGGGTGTTGCGCTCGGGGCGTGGGGCGCTCTGGCTCGGGGACAACCGGGCGTCGCTCGCGGCGATGAGGAAGGAGATCGGGAGCACGGTCACGCTCGCGTACCTCGATCCGCCGTTTCTCACCGGGCGCGCGTTCGAGGCGATCGAGAAGGAGAACGCGCCGCCGCGGTCGGGGCCGCTCAGCAAGCGGCCGAAGAAGTTCGCGTTCGACGATCGGTGGTCGGGGCGCGGTGAGTACCTCGAGGCGCTCGGACAAAGGCTCGTGCTCGTGCGTGAGCTGCTCGCGCCGCACGGATCGGTCGTGGTGCACGTCGATCCGAAGACGAGCCACTACGTGAAGGTGCTCTGCGACGAGATCTTCGGCGACGACGCGTTCGCGAGCGAGATCGTGTGGCGCTACCGGCGCTGGCCGAGCAAGACGCCCAACTTCCAGCGCGTCCACGACGTGCTCCTCCGCTACCGCAAGGACCCGAAGGCGGCGCCGCGCTGGAACCAGCCCTACGAGCCGCTCGCCGCGTCGACCCTCGCGACGTGGGGGACGAACAAGCAGCGCGCCGTCATCGAGGCCGACGGGCGCCGCGCGCGATCGTCGACGCTCGACGAGCCCTCGAAGGGCGTGCCGATGGGGGACGTCTGGGAGATCGGCGTCATCGCGCCGGTGTCGAAGGAGCGCACCGGGTATCCCTCGCAGAAGCCGGAGCTCCTGCTCGAGCGCCTCGTCTCCGCGCTGTCCGATCCCGGCGACCTCGTGCTCGATCCCTACATGGGCAGCGGCACGACGCTCGCGGCGGCGGCGAAGCTCGGGCGCTCCTTCGTCGGGGCGGACGCGAGCGAGGTCGCGTTCGGCATCACGCAGAAGCGGCTCGAAGACCTCGGCGTCGCCTTCGAGGAGGACTCCGCCCGCCGGGTGAAGAAGTCCGCGTGAGCCCTCGACGCCTGCGCTCGCTCGCGGGACGATGGAGCATGCTTCGCCGCCTCGTCCCTTCGCTGGCGCTCTTCCTCTTCCTCCTCACTTCCTCCGCCCGCGCGCAGTACGCGCCGTACCCGCAGCAGTATCCGCCGCCCCCGCCGCCGGGACCGTACGCGCCGTATCCTCCGCCGCCGCCGCAGTACGCGCCGTACCCGCAACGGTACCCGTCGTATCCGCAGCAGCCGCCCCCGCCGGTCTGTCCGCCGATCGACGAGGACGAGCCGTTCGAGGTCGAGCCGAACGGCTGCAAGAAGCGGAAGTCGAAGCCGTGGGAGCAGGGCAGCGTGTTCGGCGTCCGCGCCTCGATGACCACGACGAAGGGCGCCGAGACGAACGGGATGTTCGGCGGCGTGATGGTCGCGGGGAACTCGGAGCAGTTCAAGACGACGGGCGTGCTCACGCTCCACGAGTCGAGCCACGCGTCGATCGGCGGCGGCTCGGCGGGCTTCGAGGGCGGGCTCGGCGGGCTGATCGCGCTCGGCGCGCGCGCGCCCTTCGGGAAGGAGCACGGGCCGCTCGCGCGGATCGGCTTCCACGGCGAGCTCCTCGGCAACAAGCGCTTCTACTTCTCGCGCCTCTCGCTCCCGGTCGCGGAGGTCGCGTACCAGTACCTGAAGGGCCGCAACGTCATCGAGGCCGGCGTCCGCGCGGCGCCGCTGATCACGGGGCGCTACAACACGGGCCATCGCACGCGGCGCGAGCTCGGCGGCGGCAGCCTGGAGTGGGGCGGCTACTTCGCGCTCCACTCGCGCCTCCTCCGCTTCGACATGGGCTACACGCGGATCGAGGCGGACGACAACCTCCCCGGCGGCGCCGTCGCCGTGCTGCGCGGGAACGGCTGCGTCTACCTCGGGCGGCTCGGCATCTGCGCCGACGGGATGTACACGCGCGGCGACGGGTATTTCACGCTGCCGCTGTTCCCCGGCCAGCGGTTCGACCGCGACGTCCGATCCTTCTACGGCGGCCTCACCATCGGCGTCGTCGATCTGTGACGCCGCCGGTTTAACCGAGTACCCTCAGCCATTCCTGTGAACCCCAACCAATTCAGCACCAGGCACTTCGCCGGGCTCTTCCTCGTTGGTTTCGCCGCGGCCGCGACGTACTTCCTCCTGAAGGACGCGAAGGATCCGTCGCAGGTGATGCCGACCGTGCTCCTGATCATCGCCGGCACCGGCGCCGTGATCGTCTTCTTCCTCATGGGGCAAGGTGGAGGCGCGCAGGACGTCAGCTCCGTCACCGACGGCGTCAACCGCGCGCGCCGCGGGGAGCGCCCGTCGCCGCCGCTCGGCGCGTCGCCCGAGCTCGCGCGCGTGTTCGACGAGCTCGGCCGCCTCGCGGAGGACGAGAGCAAGCGCGCGCGGGAGGCGCGCGAAGCGCAGGCCGAGATCGAGACGCTGACGCGCAAGCTCCAGGAGAGCGTGCAGGCGCAGGTCACGGCCTCGGAGGACACGTCGCGCCTGGTGAAGGACATCGCCGGCGCTATGCGCGCGTTCTCGACCAGCGTCGAGTCGCTCACCCACAACGCGGAGGAGTCGTCGTCGTCGATCCTCGAGATGACGGCGACGAGCGCGGAGGTCGCGACCAACATCGGCGACCTCGCGAACAGCGTGCGCGAGAGCGTGAGCTCGATCGAGGAGATGGCGGCCTCGATCAAGGAGGTGAACAAGAACATCGACGCCCTCGCGCTCACGGCGGAGGAGACGAGCTCGTCGATGAACGAGATGGACGTCTCGATCGATCAGGTGCAGTCGAACGCGAACGAGACCGCGCGCCTCTCGGAGGAAGTGACGCTCGACGCGGAGAAGGGCGCGGAGGCGATCCTGAAGACGATCAGCGAGATCTACCGCATCAAGGAGAGCTCGCAGGAGGCCGTCACCGCGATCGGCACGCTCGGAGCGCGCATCGACGCGATCGGCCAGATCGTCAACGTCATCGACGACGTCGCCGAGCAGACGAACCTCCTCGCGCTCAACGCCGCGATCATCGCCGCCCAGGCCGGCGAGCAGGGCAAGGGCTTCGCCGTCGTCGCGGACGAGATCAAGGATCTCGCCGAGCGCGCCGGCGCGAGCACGCGCGAGATCACGGACCTCATCAAGACGGTCCAGGGCGAGAGCAAGAACGCGATCACGGCGGTCGAGCGCGGCGCGCACAACGTCGACCGCGGCGTCGAGGTCTCGAACGAGGCCGAGCGCGCGCTCAAGAAGATCCTCGAGTCGAGCCAGAAGTCGACGACCATGGTCCGCGCGATCGCGCGCGCGACGGTGGAGCAGTCGAAGGGCTCGCGTCAGGTCACCGACGCGATCGGGCGCATCTCGGACGCGGTGCAGCAGATCGCGGTCGCGACGGGGCAGCAGGCGAAGGGCGCCGAGCACATCACGAAGAGCGCCGACAAGATGCGCATCATCACGCAGCAGGTCGAGCGCAGCGCCAACGAGCAGGCGAAGGGCGGCCGCCAGATCACGACCGCGATCGAGAACATCTCGGGGATGGTGACGGACCTCAACACCGGCCACAAATCCCAGTCCGAGGGCGCGAAGCAGCTCGTCGCGATGATCACGAAGGTCGAGGAGAGCGCGCGCGCGCAGGAGGCCGCGCTCCGCCAGCTCACGAGCGCGCTCTCCACCTTCCGCCTGCGCTGAGGATCTCGTCGTCGTCGCGCGACCGAGACAAGGGGAGCACGTGAGCATGACTTCCCGCGCCGCCGCACTCCTCTTCGTCCTCGCCGCGCCGGGCTGCACGCTCTTCTTCCTCGGGAGTGGCTTTACGGACGGCGACGGCGACGGGAGCCCGCCGCAGGGAGACGCCGCGGCCGAGGGGGCGGCGGCGATCGAGGCGTCGCCCGACGACGCGACGACCGCCGACGACGCGCCGGTCGACGCGCCGCCCGCGCATGCCTACGTCGCGGCGGTGATGGCGGACGCGCCCGCGTCGTACTGGCGGCTCGAGGAGCCGGCCGGCAACATCCTCGCCGACGAGATGGGCCGCCGTCCGCTCACGATCATCCATCCCTCGCGGGTGCAGCGCGGGCAGAAGGGCGCGCTGAGCGGAGCCTCGATCACGCTCAATGGCAACACGGAGCTCCGCGTCGGCGGCGAGATCGACCTCTCTCCCGACAAGACGTTCACGCTCGAGGCCTGGGTCCGGCCGACCTCGAGCGGCGACGACTACCGGCGCTTGTTCTCGAAGATCACGATCGGCGGGGGCGGGCCGCTCGACGGGACGTACGCGTGGCTCAACGCCGGACGGGGAGTCGTCGGCTTCGAGCGCTGGCGCGAGAGGGCGGTGGTGGACGGCCTGTACTGGGACACGCGCTTGCCAGCCGACCGCTTCACGCATCTCGTCATCGTCTACGACGGCGTGCGCTCGAAGATGTACGCCGACGCGATGGTCGTCGCGACGGCAGGAGGCGCGCCCGAGCCCGCCGGGAACCCCGACGCCACGATCTCGTGGGGCTTCGACTTCGAGGGCGGCCTCGACGAGCTCGCGATCTACGACGCGCCGCTGACCGCCGATCGCGTGAAGGCCCACTTCGACGCCGCGAAGCTCACGCCACCGTGACGGCGTCGCCGCGTGCTCCTCGCCACGGCTCGTGGGATATCGTGGCGGGATGCGCGTTGCCCGCCGCCTCCCCGCGAAGCTTGCCTCGATCGTCTCCGCCGTGACCGTCTCGTCGACGGTGATGGCGGCTCCGACCCCCGCCATCGCGCCCAAGGGCGCGCGGGACGCTTCGTGGGTCGAGTTCTCGGGTGCCAACGCGGGCGCGACGGTGGGCTTCACCTTCACCGTGGGGAAACGCGATCTGGCCGTCACGTCGCTCGGCGTCTTTCAAGGCACCGGGCTCACGGGCTCCCACGAGGTCGGGATCTGGGACGACGCCGGGACGCTCTTGGGCAGCGTCACGGTCAAGGCCGGCGCCGAGAGCACGCTGGACGGCGAGTATCGCTACGAGTCGTTGACGGTGACCCTGGCGAAGAACCAGACGTACACGGTCGGCGCCTTCTTTCCGGGCATGAGCACGGAACGGATCCTCGTCGTCGCGAGCGACTCCACCGTCCCTCACCTGACCTTCGGCGGATCACGGCAAACGTCGCTCATCTTGGGCGGCGGCAGCTTCGCGCGACCGACGATCGACGCCAAGGTGGCCCAGGGCGTGTTCGGTCCCGGCTTTCGGTACGAGGGCCACGCCGCCGGCGGAGCCATCTCGGGCCTCACGAACGACGGGCTGGTGCTCCGGATCGACGACGCGACGGATCTCCCGATCGCGGCGTCCGGTCCGTATCGCTTCGAAGGGCTGCCCGACGGGACCTACGACGTGACGGTGAAGTCCCAGCCGGCGGGCCAGCACTGCTCCTTCGCGGCGACGGGGACGGTGGTCGTCGCGGGCGGCGACGTGACGAACCTCGACATGACCTGCGGTCTCGTGCCCACGGACGCCGGCTCCGACAGCGGTGTCGACGCGGGTCCTGAAGACGCCGGCGCCGGCGACGAGGACAGCGGCGTCACCGACGCGGGAGCCCCCGATTCCACGACACCGGAGCCCGTCGTTCCGGCTGCGGACAGCGGCGCGACGGCCCCTCCGGGCTCGAGCGGTGGGCTCAACCCCGGCGTCATCACCGTCGGCGCGGCCGACTCCGGCTCCGGCTGCAGCGTCGTCCCCGCGGAATCGCTTCGCCCCGCGTCGCTCTTTGGAGGCGGGCTCGTCGCCGCCGCGTGCATCCTCCGATCGCTCCGCCGCCGAAGGAGCGCCGTCGCGCTGCCGGCGACTCAGCGTGGTGGCGGAGGACCGCGCCGTGACGCACTCAGTACGCGTGAGAGGCGCGGCAGAGGCCGTAGTTGAGCGCGGTCTTCACGCAGCGAGCCCGGATCTCGGTGTTCGGCGGCGGGTCGGCGGTGTCCGACTCGGCGCGCACCCAGTGGACGACGCAGTCGGCGTGCCGGACTTCGCGCTCGCCGGGGCAAGGCTTTGACCTGAGATAGGCGTCTTTGCCGGCGGCCGTGATGCCCAGGCGCATCGTCGATGCGCAGTCCCCGCCGTCGAACGTCGGAATGTCGAAGATGGCGCAATCGGCGTCCACGTCGCACTCGGTCGGCGGAGGAGCAGAGCAGTGTTCGATCAGCGCGCCGGCGCGCGCCGAGCGCTCGAAGAACGTCGGATCGCGCGCCGGAGGATCGTGTGGCGGAGGAGACTCGAGCGCCACCGAGGCGCTCCCCGCCGGCGTCGGCCGCACGCGCGATTTCGAGCACCCCATGAGGCCCAGCAGGCTGAGGAGAGAGCACGACACGAGCGAGCGGGCGAGCTTCGTCATTTCGTGTGCGGGGCAGGCGCCCTCGCCCTCGTCACTCCACCGTGACGGTCTTGGCGAGGTTGCGGGGCTGGTCGACGTCGGTGCCCTTGAGATCGGCCATGTGGTAGGAGAGCAGCTGGAGCGGGATGACGGTGAGGAGCGGCAGCACCTCGTGCTCCGCGATCGGGACCGTCACCACGTCCGGGATCACCGGCGGGATCGAGTGGAGCGGGCGCGACGGCGGGATCTGGCTCTCCGGGATGCAGAGCATCGGCACGTCCATGTCGCCGGCGGAGCAGACCGCGATGAGCTGGCCCTCGCGCGCCTTCACCTCCTGCATGTTCGAGACGACCTTCTCGTACTGGTTGTCCTTCGGGCACACGACGACGACCGGCATGTCCTCGTCGATGAGCGCGATCGGACCGTGCTTCATCTCGCCCGCGGCGTAGCCCTCCGCGTGGATGTACGAGATCTCCTTCAGCTTCAGCGCGCCCTCGAGCGCGATCGGGAACTGCGTGCCGCGGCCGAGGAACAGCATGTCGCGCGCGCGGAGGTGCTTCCGCGCGATGTGCTTGATGTGCTCCGACTGCTGCAGCACCTCGCGCATCTGCGCGGGGACGTGGAAGAGCGCGTGGAGGACCCGGCTCGCCTCCTTCTCCGGGAGCGTCCCGCGGCGGCGGCCGAGGTAGACCGCGAGCATGAGGAGCGCCGCGAGCTGCGTCGTGAAGCACTTCGTCGACGCGACGCCGATCTCGGGGCCCGCGTGCGTGTAGAGTGCACCGTTCGAGGCGCGCGGGATCGCGCTGTCGAGGACGTTCGCGATCGCGACGACGGTCGCGCCCGCCGCGCGCGCGGTCTTCACCGCCGCGATCGTGTCGAGCGTCTCGCCGCTCTGGCTCACCGCGACGACGAGGTCGTTCGGGAGGAAGACGGGGTCGCGGTAGCGGACCTCGCTCCCGATCTCGACCATCGCCGGGACGCGGGCGAGCGACTCGACCCAGTAGCGCCCCGCCATCGCGGCGTGGGCGCTCGTGCCGCAAGCGACGAAGTAGACGCGCCCGAGCTTCTTCGCGAGCTCCTCGGTGACGCCGATCTCCGACGCGATGACGTCCGCGGCCTGGAGGTCGACGCGCCCGCGGAGCGTGTCCTCGATCGCGCGCGGCTGCTCGAAGATCTCCTTGAGCATGAAGTGCTTGTAGCCGCCCTTCTCCGCCTGCGTCGGCGACCAGTCGATGCGCTTCGGCGCGCGCTCGACCTTGTCCCCCGTCGCGATGTTCGTGATCTCGAAGCCGGACTTCTTCACGACCGCCATCTCGCCGTCGGAGAGGAGGATGACGTCGCGCGTGTGCGCGAGGAGCGCGGGGATGTCGCTCGCGGCGAAGCTCTCGCCGTCCCCGACCCCGAGGACGAGCGGCGAGTCGTTCTTCGCGACGACGATCTCGTCGGGGGAGTCTCCGTCGACGACCGCGATCGCGTACGCGCCGCGCACGACGTTGAGCGCCTTCCGCACCGCCGCGACGAGGTTCGCGCCGCCCTTCATGTTCTCGTCGACGAGGTGCGCCACGATCTCGGTGTCGGTGTCGCTCGCGAACTTGACCCCGCGGCCCTCGAGCTCGCGCCGCAGCTCGACGTGGTTCTCGATGATGCCGTTGTGCACGACCGCGACCTTGCCCGCGACGTGCGGGTGCGCGTTCGCCTCGTTCGGGCGCCCGTGCGTCGCCCAGCGCGTGTGGCCGATGCCGGTCGTGCCGGAGAGCGGGTTCTTCGCGAGCGCCGCGTCGAGGTTGGCGAGCTTGCCTACCGCGCGGACGATCTCGACGCCGCGTCCGGCGTGGACCGCGAGGCCGGCCGAGTCGTAGCCGCGATACTCGAGGCGGCGGAGCCCCTCGACGAGGATGGGGGCGCAATCTTTCGTTCCGACGTAGGCGACGATCCCGCACATGCACGGGAGGCTATCACGGCTTCTGCGCGGATCCTCGCGGGCGGGCGATGGTCGTCGCGCCGGTGTTGCACTCGAGCGGCGGCAGCTCTTGCGGCGAGGCCCCGTCCGCGATCGCGTGGGCGTTCGAGAAGACGGAGCGGTAGGCGTCGATGCGCGCCATCACCGACGCGCCGCGCGTGCGCTCGTCGTGATCCATCGCCGAGAGGCTCACCACCCCGATGACCTCGCGCGTGCCCTTCGCGAAGACCGGTCCGCCGGAGTCGCCCGGGCAGATCGCGGCGTCGAGCGAGATCGTCTCCGGCTGCATCGCGCGGATCGGCCCGCCCTCGCGCGTCTTTCGGCGGATCGCGTCGCCGGAGAGCGCGCAGCGGCCGAAGCCCATCGAGACCGCCTCTTCGCCGAGCTTCGGCGGCGCCTCGAGCCGCGGCGTCATCTTCTCCATGCCGACGAGCTTGCGCTGCAGCACGAGCACCGCGATGTCGCCGCTCCCGCCGCCCTCGCCGCACGGCGGCGCGACGATGTGACGGACCCCGACCTCCGTCCACGCGAAGTAGTCGCCGCCGATCTCGACGTTCAGCGTCGACGGCGCGACGAGCTTCTTCTCGAACTCACCGTGCGCCCCGCGCTCGACGAGGCAGTGATGCGCGGTCAGCACGAGGTCGTCCGCGATCAGCGTGCCGGTGCACGTCATCGTCGGGCCGACGACGCGCAAGATCGCGTCGTCCGGCACCGCGCCGACGTTCGGCGTCTCGGCGAGCCAGCGGATCTCGATCTCCGTCTCTTCCTTCGCCGAGGGATGGAGCGCATGTTTCGGCGACATCCCCGGACCCTGGATGAGCGAGCATCCCGTGCTCGCGAGAGCCAGAGTCGTCACCGTGCATGCTTTCGCCCAGCTTGCCATTCGACTCCGCCCTTCACGATACGTGACCGCCGCCCCCACCGCCACGACAACTCACGCAAGAGACTCGTTCGAAATTACATGCAAACTGCACACACCCATCAAGCGAACCGGGGCCCCAGAAGCGGCCGCGAAAGCGGGCGCGAAGCGCCCCGAGCGCTCCGCGCGAGGGCCGTGTCTGGGGTGGGGTGTCGGGGCGAAGCCCCGACGTTAATAAGAGACAGACACCTGGCGGGTGGCGTTGTGGTAAGCGAGGCTCGACGCCTCCGGGTGCGCGTTCGCGTCTTCGACGCCGAGCTGGACGAGCTGCTCGATGATCTCCGCGCGGCGCGTGGCGGAGGCGATGAGCCACGTCGAGCACGCGGGGACCTCGACGGAGGGGTCGGCGCAGCGCGCGAGCACGCGCTTCTCCGCCGCGAGGGCGTCGGCGGAGCGCCCCTGCTCCAGCAGCGCGCGGGCGTACACGTGGTCGACCGCGGGCTCGTTGCGGAGGGCCGCCGGCGCGCGCTCGATCGCGCCCACCGCCATGCCGGGCTGGTTGGAGTCGAGGTAGGCCTGCGCGAGGTTCCGCAGCGTCGCCGCGTCGTTCGGGGTCGCGGCGGCCTTGCTCTCGAGGGCGGAGAGGGTCGTCGTCCGCGACGCGTCACTGACGACAGGCTTCTCGCGCTGCGTCGTGCCGCAGAACCAGAGAGCCCCGATCGCCACCAGCACCGCCACGTTCCAGCCCTTGACGCCCATGTTTCTTCGAGATTCTCCGCTTTGTCCGGCTCGGCCTTCCCGAGCGCGGCGTATTGGACGAACAACGCTCGAGACCGGATCAATCTGACACGGCTCGGATGAATCACGCGGACAGCGGGAAAACGCGGAAGTTCCCGCGCCCGAGCCGAAATGTCATCCGTTTGGGGGAAACACGTCGGAGCTCGCCGCGCTTGGGAGAAAAATTAGCGACCCCCGCGAATTCGATCCAGCACCCAGTCCGCGACCGCCTTCGTTCCCTTGTCGCCACCTACATCGGGCGTGCAGTTCCCACTCGCGATCGCCTCGGCGCAGGCCTTCTCGATCCGCTCCTCTTCTTCTGCGTAGCCGAGGTGGGCCAGCATCATTCCGACCGTGAGGAAGCCCGCGATCGGGTTCGCGAGGTCCTTGCCGACGAGGGGAGGGGCGGAGCCGTGGACCGGCTCGAACATCGCGACGCGCTTCGGGTCGGCGTAGTGGAGGTTCGCGCTCGCGGCCATGCCGAGGCCGCCCTGGAGACCGGCGCCGAGGTCGGTGACGATGTCGCCGAACAGGTTGTTCGTGACGATCACCTCGAAGGGCGTCGGGTCCTGCACGAGGTAGAGGCACAGCGCGTCGACGTAGACGTGCTTCGCGTCGATGCCGGGGTACTCCTTCGCGACCTCGAAGAAGCAGCGGTACCAGAGCTCGTGCGCGTGCTTCATCGCGTTCGACTTGTCCGCCATGTGCACGGTCTTCTTCCCGTGCGCCTTCGCGTACTCGAAGCCCGCGCGGATCAGGCGCTCGACGCCCTTCCGCGTGTTGATGTCCTCGTTGATCGCGATCTCGTCGGCGGTGCCCTTCTTGAACTGCCCGCCGACGCCGACGTAGATGCCCTCCGTGTTCTCGCGGAACACGACGAGGTCGACGTCCTTCGCGGTCCGGTCCTTCAGCGGGACGAGCCGATCGGCGAGCGCCTTCACCGGGCGCACGTTGGCGTAGAGGTCGAGCCCGAAGCGGAGACCGAAGAGGATGTCGCGCGCGTACTCGAGGCTCGGGACGCGCGGATCGCCGAGCGCGCCGAGCAGCACCGCGCTCGCCTCGTTCTCGATCCGCTCCGCGATCTCCTTCGGGAACGTCGTCCCGTCCCGGAGGAAGCGCTCGGCGCCGAGATCGAGCTGCCATAGATCGAGCGGCAGCTTGCGGTCGCTCTTGTAGTGCTCGAGGAGCCGCGTCGCGTGGGCCATGACCTCGGGCCCGATTCCGTCGCCGGGGAGGATCGCAATGAGAGACATGAGAGACGGCGGCTATACCACGCGCGCCCGCCGATCCTGTATCGTTGGAGCGATGTCAGGACGCTCCGCTCCGTACGCGCTCGTCGCGCTGGTGCTCGCAGGATGCGGGACGTTCCTGAGCATCGACTCGTCCGGCGAAGACGGCGCCGAAGCCACGAGCGGCCCGAGCGCGCTCGCCCCGAGCGCCGACGGCGGCGTCGACGCGGAGGTGTACGGCGGAAGCGTCGGCGCGGCGGACGCAGCGAAGCCGAAGGAGGAGGACGCCGGTTCGAGCAGCGGCGGCATCGTCTTGAGCGACGCGGGGTCGGGCGACGCGAGCGACGCGGGGTCGTGCACCGCCAAGTCGATCGCGGCGCTCTGTAACGGACAGTGCGACGTCGACAGGTCGAACTGCGGGCAGACCGTCACGTGCACGTGCGCGACCGGCGACACGTGCGTGAACAAGACGTGCTGCACGCCCGAGTCGAAGGACGACGCGTGCAAGCGCGCCTCCGCGGAGTGCGGGGTCGTGACGAACAACTGCGGGCAGGACGTCGACTGCGGCGACTGCGATGGCGCTCCGTCCCGCTGCGGCGTGGCGGCCGAGAACAAGTGCTGCCGTCCCGCGGTCGTGGACTGTCAGCTGCACTGCGGGGAGTCGCTCTCGAACGGCTGCGAGCAGATCATCTGCGAGCCGTGCTGCCAGCCTCCCCTCATCTGTCTCCCCGAGGTCCCCCAGAACTGACGATCGCGCGCGCGACCTCGGGCGCGCCCGGGACGCGCGGCACGTCGAGGTGGCGGCCTTCGTAGTGGCCGAACGGATCGACGAGGCCGACGCGGCACCCGGCGGCGCGCGCGCCGAGGACGTCGGTCGCGTACACGTCGCCGAGGTGGAGCGCGTGCTCGGGCCTCACGCCGAAGCGATCGAACGCGATGCGGAAGATGCGCGGGTCCGGCTTCTCGACCCCCGCCTTGCCGCTGTCGACGACGAGGTCGAAATGCCCGAGGACGCCGAGCTCGGTGAAGAGCCGCTCGAGCATGCCCTCCGAGTTCGAGATGATCGCGACGTGCACGCCGGTGGCGCGGAGACCGTCGAGCGCCGCGCCGAGGCCCTCCGGCACCTTGCACCACAGGTTCTTCGCGACGTGATCCGCCCACGCCGCGTCGAGGAACGCCGGGACGCGCTCCTCCGCGAGCCCGCCGCGGAGCGCGATCGTGCCGACCATCTTCCCCCATCCCGCCGCGCCGGGGAGGTGCTTGCCGCCCCACGCGCAGTCGTGGAGCGCGTCCTCCTCCGCGAGGCGCTTCGCTTCGCCCTCGGTGCGCACCAAAACGGACGGCTCGATGCCGCACAGCGCACCGAGCCGTTCGTGATCGAGGAAGATGACGGTGTTGCCGGCGTCGAGGCAGAGCAGCTCTACGCCGGCAACGAGGTCGTCCATCAGGCCATCAGCTTGGAGGTCGCGACGTACTCCATCTTGTGCGCCTGCGCGACGGGCTCGCACGTGACGTGACCGCCGTACGTGTTGACGCCCTTCATCAGCGCGGGGTCCGCCTTGCAGGCCGCGGCCGCGCCGAGGTCCGCGATCTTCAGCGCGTAGCTCATCGTCGTGTTCGTGAGCGCCCACGTCGACGTCTGCGGGACCGCGCCCGGCATGTTCGCGACGCAGTAGTGCACGACGCCCTTCACCTCGTAGGTCGGGTTGTCGTGCGTCGTGGGGCGGCACGTCTCGATGCAGCCGCCCTGATCGACCGCGACGTCGACGACGACGGAGCCCGGCTCCATCTCGCCGATGAGCTTCTCGGTGACGAGCTTCGGCGCGCGCGCGCCGGTGACGAGGACGCCGCCGACGACGAGGTCCGCGCGGCGGACCGCGTTCTCGATGTTGATCGGGTTCGAGTAGAGCGTCTCGACCGCGCCGCCGAAGATGTCCTCGAGGTACGCCATCGTCGACGACTGGACGTCGAGGACGGTGACCTGCGCGCCCATGCCGATCGCGATCGTCGCCGCGTTGCGGCCGACGACGCCGCCGCCGAGGATGACGACGCGGCCGCGGCGCGTGCCGGGCACGCCGCCGAGGAGCACGCCCTTGCCGCCGTGCTCCTTCTCGAGGCAGCTCGCGCCGACCTGCACCGCCATGCGGCCGGCGACCTCGCTCATCGGGCGGAGGAGCGGGAGCGATCCGTCGGCGAGCTCGATCGTCTCGTAGGCGATGCCGCACACCTTCGTCTCGGCGAGCTTCTTCGTGAGCTCCGGCTCCGGCGCGAGGTGGAGATACGTGTAGAGGATCAGGTTCTCGCGGAAGAAGCCGAACTCCTGCGGGAGCGGCTCCTTGACCTTCACGACCATCTCCGCGCCCCACGCGTCGGCCGCGCTCGCGACGATCTGCGCGCCGGCCGCGACGAAGTCGGCGTCCTTGATGCCCGCGCCTTCGCCGGCGCTCTTCTCGACGAGGACCTTGTGCCCGCGCGAGGTGAGGCTGCGGACGCCGGCGGGCGTCATACCGACGCGGTACTCACGAGTCTTGATCTCTTTCGGCACTCCGATGATCACGGCGGGCTCCTTTGGTGATTTGCGCGCACCATAGTCGAGGGATTTCATCGCGTCGAGCAGCGCCGAGCGCTCTCTACATGACGCGACGCGGCGTGTGTAAGGTTCTCCCGCGCGGTCGGACTATCCGACTGTGAGCCCCGAAATGACGATGGAAGGAGCGCCGCTCGAACGCCCGGAGGCACGGCTCGCCCGCGTGCTGGCCGAGCACGCGCGGCCGCTCGAACGAGTCGCAGCGAGCTACGCGCGCTCTGCCGCGGATCGCGACGATCTGCTGCAGGAGATCGCCATGGCGCTCTTTCGCGCGCTGCCGTCGTTCCGCGGCGAGGCGAGCGAGCGGACCTTCGTCCTCCGCGTCGCGCACAACCGCGCGCTGACGTTCCTCGCGAAGCGAGGGCGGCCCGCCCTCGACATCGACGACCACGTCGACGACGTCGTCGCGACGACGGGGAAGAACCCGGCCGTGGCGTACGAGCGGAAGGAGCGCGGGAGCAAGCTCCTCGCGGCGACGCGCGCGCTCCCGCTCGGGCATCGTCAGGTCGTGATGCTCCTCCTCGAGGGGCTCTCGCATCGCGAGATCGCGGAGGTGCTCGGGACGACGGAGAACAACGTGGCCGTCCGCGCGAACCGCGCGCGGGCGGCGATGCGGGCGCTGATGGAGGAAGGAGGCACGTCATGACGGAGGAGAGAGAGCTGGAGGTATGGCGCGCGGAGTGGGCCGCGCTCGGCGGTCGCGACGATCTCGCGAAGACCCTCGCCGCGCGCGTCGTGAAGGACGGGCGGCGGATCAAGCGCGGGGTGGCGGGGGAGGTCGCGGCGGCGATGCTCGCAGCGTCGTTCTCGCTCTGGATGGCGATCGCCTCGAACGGCCGTCCCGGCGCGGTCGTGCTCTGCGCAGGGATCTTCCTCTTCAGCGGGGTGTGGCTCACGCGCCTCTTCACGCTGCGTGAAGGCGCGCGGATGGCGGAGGGGCTCGAGGGGTTCGTCGCGCTCACGCGCAAGCGCCTCGCCGACGACATGCGCTGGAACGCGTTCTCGTGGCGCGCGACGTTCGTGGTCGGCGTCGCCGCCACCGCGTGGGCGATCTGGACGCTCGTCGCGGGGTGGAGCTTCTACCGGGCGGAGCCGTGGCGCGGCGTCGTCGGCTTCGGCGGGATCTACGTCATCTTGGCGGCGGTCGCGGTGGGGATGCGGGTGCGACGGCGCAAGATCGCGGCCGAGGCCGAGCGCTTCGAGGCGCTCGTCGCCGACGCGCTAATCGAAGCCGGCGATGAAGGGGCGAAGCGTGACGAGCACGCCTAGGCACATCTCCTCGTCGGTCGACTCGCCGAGCCCGAGGTCGACCGGCTGCGTCGCGCCGGGGATCGTGAGGAGCGCGTTCGCGACGTGACGGTTCTGCATCGTGTTGTCGTACGTGCAGGTGAAGGTGACCTTGTCGCCGTCGCTCAAGGTCGGCAGCTCCTCGGGCGGCGCGTCGTAGACGTAGCCGCGCTGCCAGTTGAAGTCGTACTTCGGCACGCCGAGGAGGCACTCGTTCTTCGGGCCGTTCTTCGGGTCCTTCCGCTCGATGTCCATCTTCAGGTCGACGCCGGCCCAGTGCATGTGCGCCCCGACCGCGGCGATGTTCACCGTGAACGGGAACCCTCCGACCTTCGGGACCTCGAGGACCATCGACTCCTTGTGCGCGGCGCGTCCCGCCGGGATGAAGAAGGCCGGGCCCGAAGGCGGATCGTCGGTGCCGGGGAGGAGCTTGATCCGTCCGCCGTTGTTCGAGCCCTCCGCGTCGCGCGCGTTGCCCGCGAGGACGACCTGCGCGACCTGCTTCGGCGGCTCGGTCAGGCGCTTCAGCTCGAACTTCGTCTGGTCCGTCGTCTTCTCCTGCGTCGGGTGGTAGTGGACCTGCAGCACGAGGCCCGAGTCCTTCGGGACCTTGAGCGCGGCGTCGGCGCCGTAGTCGCTCGGCGGAACGCCCGGCGCCCACGCGAGCAGGATCGTCGGCGTCGCCTGGAGGCCGGGGCCGCCGAAGCACTTGTAGCTCCCCTCTGCGCCCGCCTTCGCCGGTCCCTCCTTGTTCGGATCGAGGTACACGATGACGTGGTGCACGACGCGCGGATCGCCCGGCACCACGTTCGTCGCGTTGATCCAGGTGTCGCTCGTGAAGCCGGGATCGACCGCGAAGCAGCGGATGTCGTCGGGGCCGGGCGCGACGGTGTGCGGCTTCGCGAGGCCGAACGACTCGGCGCCTTCGCCGAGGTCCGTCGCGCCGAAGTCCGTCTTCGGCGGCGGGCGCTGCGCCGGATCGCCGAGCGGCATGCCGCCCTCGACCCAGCGGCCGAACGTCGCGATCTGTTCGTCGGAGAGGCTCAGGTCGTCCTTGAACGAATGCTGTACTTTGCAATCATCGTCGTCGAACGCGCCCCAGGGCGGCATCTCGCGCGCTTCGACCTTCACCCGCGCGATGTTCCCCATCGCGCGGACCTCCTCGTAGGAGACGAGCGAGAACGGCGCGATCCCTCCCGGCCGATGGCAGCGCTGGCACTTCTCCTGGACGAGCGGCTCGACGTCCTTCGCGAACGTCGGACCGCCGCTCGCGCTCGCGTCGGGCGGAGGCGGCACCGGCGTCTCGGGGGACGCGCTCTCGCCGGCGGAGCAGGCGCTCGCGACGAGGACGGCGCCGATGGAAGGCGACGCGAGCAGCGGCCAACGCATCTCTTCACCGTAGGCCCTTCGCGTCGCGCGTCCAACGCGGTATGTGCATCGCATCGGCCCTTCGATGTACGCGCTCCTGCGACCCTTCCTGTTCGCGCTCGATCCGACGACGGCCCACGCCGCCGCGATGCTGGCGCTCGCGCCGCTCGAGCACCTCGCGCCGCTCCGCGCTGCGCTTCGTGGTCTCTCGACCGTGACGCGCGATCCGCGGCTCGAGGTCCGCAAGATGGGGCTCGTGTTCCCGAGCCCGCTCGGCGTCGCGGCGGGGCTCGACAAGAACGGCGAGCGCGCGCGGGCGCTCGCGGCGCTCGGCTTCGGCCACGTCGAGCTCGGCACCGTCACCGCGGAGGCGCAGGGACCGAACCCGCCGCCGAACCTGTTCCGGCTCCCCGCCGATCGCGCGCTCGTGAACCGCCTCGGCTTCCCGAACGAAGGCGCGAGCGTGGTCGGCCCGCGCATCCTCGCGCGCCGCGGCGGCGTCGGCGTGCCGGTCGGCGTCTCGATCGGGAAGTCGCGCAGCGTGCCGGTCGAGATCGAAGCCGCGCTCCCCGACTACGTGACGAGCATCCGCGCGGTCCGCGACGCGGCCGACTTCCTCGTCGTTAACGTCTCGTCTCCGAACACGAAGGACCTCCGCGCGCTCCAGGCCGCGGACGTCGCGCGCGTGCTCTTCGCCGCGCTGATGAAGGAGACGGCGGGGCGTCCGCTCCTCGTGAAGATCGCGCCCGACCTCGCCGACGACGCGATCGACGCGATCTGCATGGAAGCGGATCGCGCCGGCCTCGCCGGCGTCGTCGCGACGAACACCACCGTCGCGCGGACGGGGCTCGCGACGCCGGCGGAGGAGATCGAGCGCATCGGCGCGGGCGGCCTCAGCGGCGTCCCGCTCTTCCCGCGCGCGCTCGCGGTGGTGAAGCGCGCGCGCACGCAGCTCGGCCCCGACGCGTGCGTCATCGGCGTCGGCGGCATCCACGGGACCGACAGCGCGCTCGCGATGCTGCAGGCGGGGGCCGATCTGATCCAGGTCTATACGAGCTTCGTCTACGAGGGCCCGTTCCTTCCGCGCGCGATCGCCCGCGGCATGCTGAACGCGATCGCGGCGGAGAGCGGAGCGGGCCTCGCGGACGTGGTCGGTCATCCGCGCGGGCGCGCGGCGGCCGGGAGCAGCCCGAGCGTGCGCGGCGAGTCGGTGAGCGCCGCGATCGACAGCTCGTCGAAGTAGGCGACGCCGGGCGGCGCCCAGAGCCCGATCGCGCCGCCGCTCGCGTAGAGGCCTTCGCTCGTGGCGATGAGCAGCCGGCGATCGAGCGCGACGCGAAGGACGCCGGCGTTCGTGTCGATCCGGAGCTCGTGCCACGAGCCGGGGACGACCTCGATCGGAGCGCTCGCGAGGAGGTGCTCCTGCCCGTCGCTCACCGAGGCGAGGATCGCCCGTTGCGTGACGGGATCGAGGCGGACGATCTCGTAGTGACGGTCATCGCGGTAGCGAAAGACGATGCCGCACTCGTCTTTGCACCGCGTGACGGCGGTGAAGTCCCGCAGCGTGCTCTTCTCCGCGAGGAGGACGGCCGGGCCCGGCCCCTCGCGGCTCACGAGCGTGTTCGACTCGATCGCCCACGGCCCCGCGCGCGCGACGAGATCCGACGGCACGCCGCCGCTGTCGAACGTCCATCGCCGGGTGGAGCTCGAGCCCGAGCCGAGGAGGATCGCGGCGATCGCGATGA
Source organism: Labilithrix sp. (assembly GCA_019637155.1). Taxonomy (NCBI): domain Bacteria; kingdom Pseudomonadati; phylum Myxococcota; order Polyangiales; family Labilitrichaceae; genus Labilithrix; species Labilithrix sp. The sequence goes on from JAHBWE010000016.1 coordinate 154,849, forward strand.
GGCTGACCAGCGCGATCGCGCTCCCCGCGCGCACGAAAGAGCGGCCGGTCATGTCAGCTCACCTCGCGACGCACGACGCGGTAAGACGCGAAGAGGAGGGCCAGCCCTACGAGGAGCACCGCCCAGCCGACGGGCATGTTGCGGAGCCCGGCGCCGAGGCCGGCGAGCGCGCCGCCAACGCCGAGGAGAAGGAGGAAATAGCCGATCGAATCACGTGCGTTCATGAAGACCTCGTCCGAAACGAAAAATGGAGGGATGCCGCTCGAGCGATGGAGCTCGGCGGCGGCCTATCGGTGTCCGCGGACGAGGCGGCTCAGTTCAGGAAGACCATCAAGCGTGCGCGCGCGCGCGCCGCGCTCTCCCAGCCGATCCACGTCGTCGGCGGGAGGACCTCGGCGAGCTCGGCCGAGAGATGAAACGCAGCCGGCGTCGTGGCGAACGGCCCGAGCGGCAGCGGCGGCGCGTGGTGGCTCGTCCGCGGCGAGCGTTCGAGCTTCCGCGCGTCCGGGGTGTCGCCCGACCTGCGCGCGGTGACGGCCTCGCGCTCGCCGGCCGGCGCGGTGGGCGCGGCCTCGACGGTGTCGACGCCCGCGCGGCCGAGCGTGTGCGAGTACGCGTACGCCGGCGTCGCGTGCACGCCGAGCATGGCGAGCACGGTGAGGAGCCTGAAGAAGGCCGCGACTACCGGGCGAGGAAACACGTCTCTACATCGTAGCTGATAAACTCGAGGATGGTGACCGAGGGGCCACAAAAACCGTTCGATCGCACGCTCCACGTCGTGATGCGGGAGCGCACGCGCCAGCGTCCGGTCGAGCTCAATCGCGCGGGCGGCTTCGGTACGGTGGCGGCGCTCGTCGGAGTGATGGCGTGGTCGTACTTCGGTGCGGTCGTCGCTTCGATCCTCGTCGGCGTCGGGCTCATCTTCATGCGGATCGGGTTCGGCGTACGCCCCGGCCTCGTGCGCGAGACGGTGACGCGTCCTGCCCGCGTCCGCATCTCGAGCGAGGGCGTCGCGATCGCGGACGAGGCGTTCGTCCCGCGCGAGGAGATCGCGCAGGCGTACCACCAGCCGCGGCGGATGGGGCTCGGCACCGTGCGCGCGCTCGACGCGGCGGGCGACGTGCTCTTCGATCTCGAGGCGAAGAGCGAGGAGGAGCGGAAGGAGATCCTCCTCGCGCTCGGGCGCGACGTCACCCACGGGCGCGCGACCTTCTCCCTCTCGTCGCCGTTCTTCTCCACCCCCGCGCGCCGCGTCGCGGTGATCCTCGCGTTCCCCGCGCTCCTCGCGGTCGCGGTGTGGGGGCACGCGGTCCCGCGGCTGATCTACGTCGTGGTCGCGGCGTTCGCGCTCCTCATCGCGGCGCTCGCGATGAGGCAGCGCGTCGAGGTCGGCGTCGACGGTCTCCATCTGCGCTGGCTCGTGGGGTCGCGCTTCGTGCGCTACGACCAGGTCCGCTCCGTCGCGACGACCGGCGTCGACGTGGTCATCACGCTCGCCGAGGGGCCGCCGCTTCGCGTCACGCCGCAGAGCCCGGGCGGCCCCGCCGACGCGGCGCTCGTGCAAGACGCCTTCGTCGCGCGCATCGAGGAGGCGCGCGCCGCCTTCGAGGCGCGCGCGGGCGCGGGCGACTTCGTGGCGCGGGTCGGCCGCGGCCGCCGCGCGATCGGCGAGTGGCGCGCGGACCTCGCGCGCCTGCGCGACGCCGACGGCGGCTACCGCGACGCGGCCGCGCGCAGCGAAGACCTCTGGCGCGTCGTCGAAGACGCGGGCGCACCGGAGGACGCCCGCGCGGGCGCGGCGGTCGCGCTACGAACCGAGGAGGGCGCCGCCGAGCGCCTCCGCGTCGCCGCCGACACCGCCGCTTCGCCGCGCCTCCGCGTCGCCCTCGAGCGCGCCGCGGATCCCGAGACCGACGACACGATCCTCGACGCGGCGCTCGAGGCGACGTCGCCGGGCGAGCGGTGACGGCGCTCGCGTCACTTCGTGAGCTCGGCGAAGAGCTTCGGGAGCGCGCGCTTCCAGGACGGAAGCGCCTCGACGCGCGCGATCCATGCCTCGACGTTCGGGACCTTCGCGAGCGAGATGCCGGCGGGCGCGCGCAGCGGAAAGGTCGACGCGACGGCGAAGTCGGCGAGGGTGAGCGCACCGGCGAGCCACTCCTTTCCTTCGAGGCCGCGCTCGAGGATCGGAAGGAGGCGCTCGACCTCGGCGAGCTTCGCCACGACGAGCGCTTCGTCCGCCGTCCCGAGCCCGAACTTGGGCTTGAAGACACGCTCGAACGCGACCGCCTGCATGGCGGGCCCGAGGTGGATCGCCTGCCAGTACGACCACTGATCGACGATCGCGCGCCGCTTCGGATCGTCCGGGTAGAGCCCTCGCGCGGGGCGCTTGCTCGCGAGGTAGGTGTTGATCGCGCGCGACTCGAAGAGCGCGAAGCCGTCGTCGTCGACGAAGGCCGGGACCTTGCCGCTCGGGCTCGCGTCGAGCAGCCCCGCCGGCTTCGGCGCCTTGGAGGAGAGGTCCACGGCGACGAGCTCGACCTCCAAGCCGAGCTCGTGGATCACCGTGCGCACGCGGAAACAGTTCGGAGAAGGATCGGCGTCGTAGAGCTTCATCGGCAAGAGACCTACCCCATTCGGGCAAGCGCGCCGAGCGCATCACGCAGGAGGCGGCGAGCTCGTCGCTCTCGTCCGCGAAGATATCGGATGGTACGCGTCGGGCGCGCGGCCGGCGTCGGGCGCGCTACGGGAGGATGCGGGCGAGGACCATGTCGACGATCTCGCGGTGGCGGTCGTCGACTTGTTCGGAGTGGTCCCACTCGACCGGCCAGATCGCGCGGACGAAGAGCTCCTCCTGGAAGGGGAACGCGGCCATCGCGACGCACGAGAGGACGAGGTGCTTCGAGTCGACGTCCTTCCGGATCTCGCCGCGTTTCTTCATTTCGTCGAGGCGCTCCACGACCGCGTTGAAGATGGGCAGGATCGTGTCGGTGACGATCTTCGTGGCCTTGAGGCCCTCGCTCTGCGCGCGGCCGCCTTCGTGTCGGAGGATGGCGAGGAAGTGTCCGTTGCTCGCGAAGAAGCGGAGGACGATGCTCACGAACGCGGAGCAGATCTCGCGGATCTCCTCGCGGCTGCGGAGCCGCTTGCCCTTGTGCGAGGAGGTGTCCATCTGCTTGACGACGACCCACGCGCTCGACGTCATGCCCTCCACGCCGATGCGGAGGACCTCCGCGTGGAGGCCTTCCTTGTCGTTGAAGTAGTGATGGATGAGGGGACCGGGGACGCGCGCGCGCTTCGCGATCGAGGAGAGGCGCGCGCCGTCGAAGCCCTTCTGCGAGAACTCGTACTCGGCGGCCCAGAGGATCCGTCGCTTGGTCTCGGCGGCGTCGCGGCTCCGCTTCGCCTTGGGGCCTGGCGGCGGCTCGATCGGCCGTTCGCTCTCGGGGACCTCGTTCTCTAGGCCGGCCATTCGCTCTGAGAGCGAAGGTAGATCAGCTATGCGCTAGGCTCCCAGGATTCGTACTCGATGACGTCGAGCTCCTCGAACCCGCGGCGAACGCGGGGCGTCAAGAGCCCGAGCCGCTTCACGTTCGGGACGATCTTGCTGAAGAGGAGCTTCGCGAACATCTTGAGGAGGTCCGACGACGCCGCGGCCGCCTCGCACTCCTTCTGCGGCAACCCGAGGTTGGCCCAGACCTCTTGGCCGAGGAACCGATCGCGTAGGAGGCGCGAGCTCTCGATCACGAAGTCCTCCCGGTCGCGGAGCTCGTTCTCGGGCATGTCTTCGTAGAACCCCTTGAGCGACATGACGCCGAAGGCGACGTGCCGAGCCTCGTCTTGCATGATCATCTGCGTGATCTGCTTGATGAGCGGCTCTTGCGCGGTCTGGTGGATGAGCCCGAAGGCGCCGAGGGCGACGCCTTCGATGAGGATCTGCATCCCGAGGAACTTGAAGTCCCATCGTGAGTCGGCGAGCACGGTGTCGAGGAGCGTCTTGAGGTGCGGGCTCGGCGGGTAGACGAGCTCGATCTTGTCGCGGAGGTACCGGTCGTACGCCTCGACGTGCCGCGCCTCGTCGAACACCTGCGCGGCCGCGTACATCTTCGCGTCGGTGGTCGGCGCCTGGGTGACGATCTGCGAGGTCGCGAGGAGGGCGCCTTGTTCGCCGTGGAGGAAGTTCGAGAGCATGTAGCTCGCCATGTGCCGCCGCAGCCGCGGGATCTCGGTCTTCGGATCGAGCTTGTTCCACACGTCGGTCCCGAAGATCGGATTGAACGAGTCCGCGAGCAGCTCGCTCTCCGGATCCACGTTGGTGTCCCAAGGCAGATCGGTCCGCGCGTTCCAGTTCAGGTCCTTGGACTTCTCGTACAGCGTCCGCAGCTCCGGCCGCTCCCGCGCATACGCGAAGTCATAGACGACCGGCGCCGCCCGCTCCGCGAGCACGACCTGACTCTCGGGCGCGCCGCCGCTATCCCCCCCACGCAGCTCCCGCGCCCGCGCAAACGTAGCCGACGCGGCGTCGCCCCTGGCCGCGGCGCCGGCCGCAGCCGAGGTATCGACCCCGCCAGGCAAGACATCCCTCGCAGACGTAACAGTCCCCAACGACGTGACGGGCGTGCTGACGATCGCGGCCATGAGTTTACTTTTTAGTAAATAAACGACCGCGTCAAGCCCGAGAATGTACTTTTTACTAAATAAACAGACCGCCGCGACCCGCGGCCCCGCTGCGTGCGACCACACTGCCCGCCGCAGTCACGCTACCCGCCACGGCCACGCTGCTCGCTGCTCGCGACTCCGCCCGTTGCGGCCACGCAGCCACGCAGCTCGCGACTGGCGGCGGCGGCCACACTCCTGTCGCGGCCACGCTGCCCGCCGCGCCAAGGAGCCGGAACCACCGCAGGCCGAAAGGCCGAACCTCCCGAGAGGTAGCCGAAGGCCCGAGGGCGAAACCATCCGAGGCCAACAGCCGGAGGCCCAAGGGCGAACCACCCGAGGGCCAGGCCCAAGGCGAAGCCATCCGAGGGGCCAGCGCAACCGAAGGCCATCCGAGAGGCCCGCTCTCGGATGGTTCGGCTCGACTTGGGGTTGTCGTCTTAGCGGAGCTGTGCGTCCTGGAGGTCGGCGAGGGCTTGCTCGACGGCCTTGTCGAGCTGCTTGCCCGCGGGCTTCTTTGCCGGCTTCTTCGGGGCCGGCTTCTCCTCGTCGTCGTCGTTCTGCGCGGACCTCGTCGCGACGGCGGGCTTGCGCGGCTTCTTCGGTGTTGCCGCCTTGTCGGTCTTTGCGCTTGCGCCCGACTCCGGCGGAGGCGGCGCGGCCATCTGGGTCGGCGGAAGCGCCGGCGTCTGATCGGCGCGCGCGTTCGCGTTCTCGATCACCTGCTGCGTGCCGGCGACGACCGGCGTCGGAGTCGGCGCGACCGCCGGCACCGGCGCGACCACCGGCATCGACGCCGGCGCGACCGCCGTGGGCGCGACCGCCGCCACCGGCGTGACCGCCGTCGGAGCGACTCCCGTCGGCGCGACGCCCATCGGGGGCGCGACCGCAGGCATTGGCGGCTGGGGCTGCGTGACCGTCGGCTCCGTGACGGAGAGCGTGTTCGGGAGTGACTCGGTCGCGTCGTCGAGCGACGTTGGGTCGACCGTGAACGCAGGCGGCGGGGCCGCGCCGTTGCGGACGAAGAGGAGCGCGCCGACCATCACCATGAGCGCCGCGAGCGCCGTGATCGCCGCCGCGATGGTGGACGCCGTGAGCTTCGGGCCGCTCGGGGCCACGTCGATGCGGCGGTGCGTGGCGATGGCCGAGGGCAGCGACGGCGACGGCGTGGAGACGACCCACGAGCCGTCGACCGACGGAACCGAGTCTTGGCGCAGCCGCTGGTCGAACGCGTCGACCGCGGCCGGACGGTGACGGAGCGCGGAGTCCGCGGCGACAATTGCCGGCATCCCCGAAATTACTGACATCGCCGGAATTGGCGTCTGCGGGAGGCGCTCGTGGGTCTCGCCGAGCTCCGCCATCTGCGGCTGCGGCCTCGGCTGCGGGCGCTTCGCGCGCGGGCCCTCGAAGTCGGGGTGCGCGGAGAGCATCGGTCCACGGCCGCCGCGCGGGCCCTCGAAGTCGGGATGCGAGGAGAACATCTGCGGGCGCCCGCCACGCGCGCCGCGCGGGCCCTCGAAGTCGGGGTGCGAGGAGAACATCTGCGGGCGGCCGCCACGCGCACCGCGCGGGCCCTCGAAGTCGGGGTGCGCGGAGACCATCGGGGCGCGTGCGCTGCCGTGCGGGCCCTCGAAGTCGGGGTGCGAGGAGAACATCTGCGGGCGCCCGCCGCGCGCACCGCGCGGGCCCTCGAAGTCGGGGTGCGAGGAGACCATCGGGGCGCGTGCGCTGCCGCGGGGGCCCTCGAAGTCCGGGTGCGAGGACATCATGCGGCCGCGCGGGGAGGGGGGCGGGACGGACGCGACGCCGCGGTGGCCGCGCGGGCCCTCGAAGTCCGGGTGGGCCGACATCATCGGCGGGCGCGCCGAAGGACGCGGCGGAGAAGGCACCGGCGGCGGGGGCGGGACCTCCGCACGCGAGATGCCCGGCGACAGGGCGGTCTCGGTCGACGGCACGGCGCCGGTGCCGCGCGCGATCGTGCGCATCGACTCGACCTGCTCTTCGTAGTCCGGCGCGCCCGGGTCGGGGCCGTCCTCGAAGAGGAAGCGCTTCAGCGCCTCGTAGTCGAGCGGCTTCTCCGTCAGCTTCTGCGCGCGCGGCGCCGAACGCGGCGGCGGAGCCGAACGCGGCGGAGGCGCCGAACGCGGCGGCTCCGGGCGCTGCACGAACGACGTGACCTCCTCGATCTCCGGCGCGCTGCTCGCCACCTCGGAGTAGTCGAGACGCGACGCACGGCGCGCGCGGATCGCCGGCGAACGGTCGCCCTCGATCTCCGGCGGCGCGACGAACGGCGAGAGCTCCGCGTACGCCTCCCGCGCCGAACGCGTGCGGTCCTCGAGGTCGTCCTCATAGGAAGGCGCGACCGAGTCGACCGGACGGGCGCAGCGCGTGAGCTCGCTCTCCGCGTACTCCTCGTACAGGTCGTGCCGGCCCATCGATGGGTTCACAATGCACTCCGAATGCCAGCGCGGCATTCCAGGAACAGCCGATAATTCCGCCGTGTGGAAACTTCGCGGCCGGCTTCCTGGATCGCCCGTGCACCGCCCCCACAGCCCACCTCGGCGCGACGACGAAGAGGACGAAGAGGATGAAGAGAACGACGAAGAGGAGGACAGCCCGAGCGCTACTTCAGCTCGTCACACGAGACGACGGTCCCTCCGACGTCGCCCGACCGCATGACCGTCGCGTTCTTGCACGCGAGCAGCACGTCGTGTTCGCAGCCAGTCGCCTGGAAGATCGTATAGGTGCGCCGGTAGTCCGCCGACAGCTTGTCGTCCTGCGCCTTCTTGTCGGCCGTCCACTTCGCGAGACGCGCGGGATCCTTCTTCACCTCGTCGCTCGGCGCCTCGTCTCCTTGCCGGACGAGCAGCTTGTACGGATCGAGATCGCTGCGCTCCTTGATGGCGACCCGGTCGTCGGGGCAGCTGTAGCGCTTGCCGAACTCTTCCTTCGCGCTCGTGCTCATCGTCTTGCTCTTGCAACCAGCCCCCGCGAGGAGAGCGACGAAGACGAAGAGCAGAACGGGACGCATCGTTTCCTCCTCTTCTATCACGAGCGAAGAAGGCCGGCGCTCAGCGGCGCGTGACGCGGAGGGCCCTCGCGGCGCCGGCGGTTGGCGCTTGCGGGCCGCGGAGGCCGATCGAGATGCGGGCGTCGGGCGCGAGATCGGTGGGGCACGCGCGCGCCGCCGCGCTGTCGACGACGACGTCGACGCGAGGGCCGCGTCGCGCGATCGCGAGCGACGTGAGCGCGCTCTGCGCGAACGCGCAGCTCGCGCCGCCGACCTCGAGCTCCGCGCCGAGCTCGTCGCGAAGGACGATGACGGGCGCGCTCGCGGTGACCTCGAGCGCGAGATCGAAGTCGGCGAACGACGCGTCGGTGAGGAACGCGCTCGCGCCCGCGCCGAGCGTGAGGCCGCGCGCGGGATCGAAGCGGAGCGGGCTCGACGCGAGGCTCGCGAGGCGATCGGGCGCGAAGCCGCTCGTCGAGTCGGCGAGCAGCGTGTTCGGAAGCGCCGCGTAGCGCGTGCGCGCCGCGAAGCGGAAGCCGAGCACGTTGAAGCCCGCCACGTCGCGGTCTTCGAGCCACAGCGCGAGCCCCGTGTCGCCGTTCGCGATCGCCTCGAGCGTGGGGCCCGTCGCCGGCGCCTCGATCTTCTCGACCAGCGCCTGGAACTGCCCGCGCCAGGGGTGCCACCGCATCCACGCTTGCCCCGTCCACAAGAGCGGCGCGCCCTCCGCCCCCGGATAGAGACGCACGCGCGAGATGCTCGCGGGCGCGATCGGCGCCGCCGCTTCGAGGGTGCCGTCCGCCGAGATGACCCAGACCGTCTTGAAGTCGGAGGGCGCGGGCGCCTCCGGCATCACCACCGCGAGCGCGCCGCCGGCCTCGAGCGGGACGATGCCGCGCTCGCGTCCGGTGACGAGATCGGTCGGCCGTCGCGCCGCGCGCGTCGCGTCGGGCGAGAACCACTCGAGGGTGGGGACCCTCGCGCCCGTCGCGTCGGTGCCGCCCGCGACGAGGATCTCGCCGTTCGCGAGGCGGAGCACGGTGGGGGCGACGCGGGCGACCGCGAGCAGCGCGACGCCCGAGGTGCGCGCGCGCCGCGTCGTGGGATCGACGACCTCCATCGTGCGCAGCGGACCGGCGGGGCCGCGCCCGCCGACGAGCAGCGTCTCGCCCGTCACCAGCACCGCCGCGCCGTGCTCCGCGCGCGGCTCCGAGAGATCGATGCGTTGAGGCTCGAAGTCGCCGACGTCGCTCGGGGCGCCGGGCTTCGGCGCGTAGACCTCCGCGCTCGCGATCGGGAAGTCGGAGTCGGGATCGCTGCCGCCCGCGATGAGCGCGCGCTCCGGGCCCGGCGGATCGCTCGGCGCGCGGAACGAGGTCACGCTCGGGTGCATGCGGCGCGTCGCGGGGCCGATCGCGAGGCGCTCGATGATCCCGGTCGAGAGGTCGCCGACGAACGCGTGCGGGACCGCGTCGCCTCCGAGCGCGCGTCCGCCCGTCACGAGGAAGTGGCGGCCGAAGACGCCGAAGCCGCTCGCCTCGCGCCGCTCGACGTCGCGCGTGAGCCGGCACGCCTCGGAGCCGCGCCACACGAGCACGTTCGTCGGACCCGACGACGGCACCTCCGCGACGCCGCGCCAGCCGAGCTCGCGCTCCGAGACGTCGACGACGATCGCGCGCGTGCCGAGCGGGAGCGGCATCGTCTTGCCGACCTCGCGCAGCCACTGCGAAGCGATCGGCGGCTCCTCCGGCGTCGGCTCGAAGTCGCCCGCGGCGTACACGACCGAGAACGCCTGGCTCTCCGCGACGGGGCACGAGCGGAGCGAGTACACGACGACCGAGCGCGACTCGATCGCCGCGTCACGCTCGCAGGCCGACCCGGCGCACAGCGCCAGCGAGACGACGGCGAGCGCGCGGCCTTTCACGGCGACATCGTACAGGCTCGGCGGCGACCGGTGATATTCTCGAGCGCGGCGGCGCGACCGTGTATCCGCAGGTCTTCGGTAAATACGTCCTCGAGAAGGAGCTCTCTCGCGGCGGCATGGCCCGCGTCATCCTCGCGACGTTGCGCGGCGCGGGCGGGTTCGAGAAGCGCCTCGTCGTGAAGCAGATCCGCGACGAGCTCGCGTTCGACCAGCAGTTCGTCCGCCGCTTCGTGGAAGAGGCGAAGACCACCGTCGCGCTCAGCCATCCGAACATCGTCCCCGTCTACGAGCTCGGCGTGGAGCAGGGCACGTACTTCCTCGCGATGGAGCTCGTCGAGGGCGTGAGCATCAGCGACCTCATCGCCGAGCGGAACGAAGACGGCTCGCGGCGCGTCCTCTCCCCGGAGGAGGGGGCGTACGTCGGCGTCGAGGTCTGTCGCGCGCTCGACTACGCGCACCGCCGGATGAAGGTCGTCCATCGCGACATCACCCCGCGCAACGTGATGATCGACGAGGAAGGACAGGTGAAGCTGATCGACTTCGGCATCGCCGCGCCCGCGCTCGTCGCCGGTCACGAGATCCTCGGCTCGCCGGGGCACATGGCGCCGGAGCAGGTCGACGGCGGCGAGCTCGGCCCGCCGACGGACATCTTCGCGGTCGCGGTCCTCCTCATGGAGGCGTGGACCGGCGCCGCGCCCTTCCGTCGCGCGACGCCGGAGGAGTGCGCGGCGGCGGTGCGCGAGGAGCACCCGAGGCCGAGCGCCTTCGACCCGCGCTTGCTCCCGGTCGACGCGCCGATCGCCCGCGCGATGAGCGTCGATCGCCACGCGCGGCAGCAGGAGGCGAACGAGCTCGGGCGCTCGCTGCGCAGCTTCCTCCAGGGCATCGACGTCGAGGACGTCGCGCGCTCGCTCGGCGCGCGCGTCCGCGAGCTCCGCGAGCAGGCGCACTCGCTCGCGCCGCCGTCGCTGCGCCACGCGCCGCGTCCGTCGACCGCGAGCCAGGGCGAGCTCAGCACGCGCACGTTCGCCGCGCGCGATGAGGCCCTCTCCTGGTCGCGGCCGCCCGCGGCGATGCCGATCGATCCGGACGACGTGCCGGTCCCGAGCACGCGGAAGCTCGACGACAGCAACCCGCGCATCGAGCCCGCACCCATCGCCGAGCCCCCCGACGCTGAGAAGGGGCCCCAGACGCGGCCGCCACAGCGGTCGCGAAGCGACCCGAGCGCATCGCGCGAGGGCCGTGTCTGGGGCGGGGGTGTCGGGGGCGGAGCCCCCGACGCTGAGAAAGGGCCGCCACAGCGGTCGCGAAGCGACCCGAGCGCATCGCGCGAGGGCCGTGTCTGGGGCGGGGGTGTCGGGGGCGGAGCCCCCGACGTCCCCACCGTGCGTCGCCAGAAGGTGGAGCGGCCGGAGAAGGGGACGACCGCGCCGGCGTCGCGAAAGAACGCGGCGATCGCGATCGGGGCCGTCGCCGCGATCGGTCTCGTCCTCTGGCGGACGCGCGGCGAGCCGGCCTCGACCGTCCCTCCGCCGATCGCGCCGCCGGTCACCTCGTCGTCGGTGACGGCCGCGCCCGTCTCCGTCGCGCCGATCGTCTCCGCGCCGCCGCCGCTCAGCGCGCCGCCCCCTCCTTCGGCGCCGCCCCCTCCCACCGCGCCCGCGCCGCCGGTCACGCCGCAGCAGCAGAAGGCGAGCGTCTCCTTCCTCGGCGAGCCCGGGACGCGCGTGTCGGTCGACGGCGTCGCGCGCGGCGCGTGCCCGGTGCGGCTCGAGCTCGATCCCGGTCGTCACGACGTGAAGTTCACCTTCGACCCGACGAAGGAGAGCAAGAGCGACGCCGTCACGTTGAAGAGCGGCGAGCGCGTCGTCGTGCGCTCCGAGTTCACCGGCGCGACGCCGACGATCCGCGTTCAGCGCTGACGCGCCGCTCACCACGGGGCAGCGGTATCATGGGCCGCCATGCGCTGGGCGGCTCTTCTCTTCCTCGTCGGGACCGCGTGTGGAGGCGAGTCGCCGAAGGCGAGCGAGCCCGTGCTCTGCAGGACGACGCTGCCGCCGAAGCCGCCGCTCGCGGCGCCGCTCCCGCCTGCGCCGGTGCCGCCGCCCGCGGGTCCGTCGCGGGTCGTCGCGCAGGCGGAGCTGAAGCTCGCGTCGATCGTGAAGGAGCTCGAGGGCAAGGTCGCGCCGCGCATCGCGGAGCAGCGCGGGCGCCCGATCGGCGCCGCGGGGCAGCTCAACGTTGTCGTCGATCGCGGTCCGTTCTCCGCCGCGGTCGAGAACGACGCGCTCGTCGTGCGCACCGACGTCCGCGCGCGCGCCGAGGCGTGCAAAGGCAGCAGCTGCTACGCGAGCTGCGCGCCGGAGGGCCGCGCGACCGCGACGGTGTCGCTCCGGCTCGGCCCCGACTACCGCTTCGCCCCGTCGAAGGTCGCCTTCGCGTTCACGAAGGGATGCGAGGTCAAGGTCCTCGGCGGCTTCCTCCGCATCGACGTCACGCCCACCATCGCGGCGGAGGTGCAGTCCGCGCTCCGCCGCGTCGAGCAGCAGATCGACGCGAGCCTCCCGCCGCTGAAGCCGCGCGCGGAGAAGCTCTGGGCGGAGCTCGCGAAGCCGCGGCCGCTCCCGCTCGGCGGCTGCGCGATCGTGAACCCGCGCGGCCTCGCGCAAGGCCCGATCGCGGGGACGCCCGAGCTCCTCGCGGTCCGCATCGGCGTGAGCGCGTATCCGGAGGTGCGCTCGCAGCCGTGCGAGCCCGCGGCGCCCGCGCCGCCGCTCCCGCCGCTCGCGCAGGAGCCGGCGATGCCGGAGGAGGACGACGTGCTCCTCGGCCTCGTGTCACCGCTCGCGAGCGCGGCGGGCGCGATCCAGAACGGACCCGTCACCCGCGCCGCCGTCGTGCAGTCGGGCGCGCAGGCGCAGGTCGACGTCACCGTGCGCGGCGAGTCGTGCGGCGACGCGGCCGCGCTCGCGAACGTGGCGTGGGCCGACGATCGGCGCTCGCTCCACTTCGACGCGCCCGAGGTCGTGACGAAGCAGACGTTCGCGCCGGCGATCGATCCGAGCGCGCTCCCCTCCGTCGTCCCCGCGCTCGCCGCGGCCGCGACCGAGCCCGGCGTCGCGGTGAGCGCGAAGGTCTCCGCGGTGAAGCCGAAGGTCGTGGTCCTCCGCGGCGGCGACGTCGTCGCGAGCGTCGCCGTCCGCGGGAACCTCACCCTGACGGAGAGGTGATCACGGCGTGCACACCGCGGCGAGCTCCGCGAACGCCGGCAGGAGCTCGGCGTACGACTCGATGCGGCGCCCCGAGAACTCGCCTTCGATCTTGTAGAAGATGCGGTTCTGCTCGCCGGGGATCTTCGCGTACGCGTTCGAGTCGCTCGTCTTGTTGCCGAACCCGAACGCGGGCGTGAGCCCCTTCGCGGCGAGGAGATCCATCTCCGCCGTCTTGAAGCGCGCTGCCTTTTCGCTCTGGAACGCGCCGGTCGTGAACGGCGACGTGCGGACGAGGCCGGGCGGGAAGCCGCGCTCGGCGACGAACGCGCGCGTCCGCTCGGTGAGCATCTCCGGCCGCGCGGTGAGGTAGAGCGGGCGATAGCCCTTCGCCGCGAGCGCGCGCAGCGCCTCGGGCGCGCTCGCGTGCGTCTCCGGCGTGAAGCCGCCGAGGAGCGCCGCGGCCTCGACCTCCTCCGACGAGGTGAGGGTGCCGTCGACGTCGCTGACGAAGACCTTCGTGCCTTCGGGGACGACGTCGATGAACGTGTCGGCGAACGTCCCGTCGCCCGCGACGACGAGGCGGAGCCGATGGCGGCCGGGGCCGAGGCGTTTGTCCGCCGGGATATCGAAGTAGATCCGGCCGCCGTCGTCCTCGACGCCGTCGACCGTCGCGTGCGCGCCGTCCTTCGTCGTGATCGCGGTGCCGAGCTTGGTCCAGTCGCCGTCGCACTCCGCCTGCGCGAAGACGTCGACCTCCTCGTCGACGAGGTCCTTGTCGTTCGCGCCGTACGTGAACTTGCCGATGATCGTCTGCGGCGCGCCGGGGTTCGCGAAGAAGTCGCGACCGCGGTGGCGCGGCGAGCCGAGCGCGGTCACGGCGTTCGACGTGATCGTGTGACGCCAGCCGCGCGGCGTGAACGAGAACGGCGCGGCCTCGCAGTCGCGGAGCGGCAAACACGCGCCGCCGCCGCCACCACCCGGCGCGTCGTCGTCGTCGTCCGCGTCCGCGCCCGCCGGCGCCGCCTCGCGCGCCGGGTCCACCTGCTCCGACGGAGGCGCCGCGGCGGCCGAGCATCCCACGGCGAAGGCGGCGAGGAAGGCGAGACGCATCGCGGCGTGCTCAAGCAAGCGGAGGTCCATCCGCTCGCCCCGCCAATTTCAGGCCCCGAAGAGCGCCGCCTGGATCGCGCAGGCGCGCCGTTGTCTCTCCGTCGTGACGGTTACTTGCAGACCTCCGGCAGCGCCTCGTAGCCGGGGACGAGCTCCTCGTACGACTCGATGCGGCGGCCGTCGAACGCGCCCTCGATCTTGTAGAAGACCCGGTGCTCCACGCCGGTCACGCTCGTGTACGCCTCCGAGTCGGTCGACTTGTTGCCGAACGCGAAGGTCGGGGTGAGGCCCTTCTCCGCGAGGAGCTTCATCTCGTCGGACTTGAACGAGGACGCGGTGCTGCCGACGCCGGCGCCCGTCGTCTGCGACGAGGTGTGGATGATCCCGGGCGGGAACCCGTGTTTTTCGAGGAACTCGCGCGTGCGCGAGGTCAGGATCTCCGGCCGCGCGGTGAGGTACATCGGGCGGTAGCCCTTCGCGACGAGCGCGCGCAGCGCCTCGGGCGCGCCGGGGTGGGTGCCGGGCTGGACGCCCTTCGCGATCGCGAGGTACTCCGCGTTCTCCGACTCGGTGAGCGTGCCGTCGACGTCGCTCACGAAGATCTTCGTGTCACGCGGAACGACGTCGATGAACGAGTCGGTGAAGGTGCCGTCGCCCGCGACGACGAGGCGCACGCGGTGACGCCCCGGCCCGAGCCGCTTGTCGCGCGGGATCTCGAAGTAGACGCGGCCGCCGTTGTCTGCGACGCCCTCCATTGCCGCGTGCTCGCCGTCGTGTGTCGTCACCGCGGTGCCGACCTTCTCCCAGCCGCTCGCGCAGTCGCGCTGCACGAAGACGTCGACCTCCTCGCCGCGGAGGTCCTTGTCGGTGAGGCCGTACGTGATCTTCCCGAGCACCCACTGCGGCGCGCCGGGGTTCACGAACATGTCGCGCCCGCGGTGATGCGGATCGCCGATGCGAGAGACGAGCGTGGAGGACCAGCGCCTCCACCCCCGCGTCTGGTACGAGAGCTTCGGCGCCTCGCACGCGATCGTCGGCAGGCACGCCGGCACGGTGGTGAGGTCGTCGGTCGACGTCCCTTCCTCCGGCTCGGTGGGGACGGCGCAGGCGGCGAGGAGGAGCGAGAGCGAAAGGAAGGCGAACCGCATGGCCCTCCCGCGAGCAAGGATGGGACCAATGTAGTCCGATGTCGTCAGTGACGAAACCCCGCGATTTCAGGGCTCCCGTGTGGATCGCGCGCGCATCACCCCGCGGTTCGGAGCGAGCTCGCGGCCGATCCGCGCATCGCGCAAGGATCAGCGCACACGCGCGCGAACGAGCTGGAAGTAGCGATGCGCGACGCCGCTCGCGCGCGCGGCGGCGCCGACGTTGCCGTTGTGCTTCGCGAGGACGGCCTCGATGTAGCGACGCTCGAACTCCCAGACGACGCGATCGCGCGCGGCGGGGAAGGCGAGGCCCTCCTGGATGACCGCGGTCACGATGTCGTGCCCCTGCTCGCCGGCGCGATCGGAGAGGTACGTCTTCGAGAGCTCGCCGAACGTCGCGCGCTGCTTCACGACCGCGGCGAGCTCGCGCACGTTGCCGGGCCACGGGTAGTTCTCGAAGCGCGGGAGGAGATCGACCGGCAGGTCCTCCGACCCAGCTTCGGGCGCGTGCTCCTTCCAGAAGTGCTTGGCGAGGAGCGCGACGTCGCCGTGGCGATCGGAGAGGCGCGGGAGCTCGACGCGGCCGCTCGAGAGCTCGAAGAAGAACGCGTCGTCGAAGCGGCCCGCGGTGACGTCGCGATCGAGATCGCGCTTCGTCGCGGCGAAGAGGCGGAAGTCACCGCTCGGCAGCGCGTCGCGCAGCTTCTTCTGCGCGTGACGCGGGACGTCGCCGATCTCGTCGACGAAGAGCACGCCGCCCTTCGCGCGCTCGACGAGGCCGCCCGGCTCCTCCGGCGTGCCGAAGAGGCGCGTCGCGATCTGATCGGACGGGATCGCGCTCGCCTCGAGCACGATGAAGGGGCCCTCCGCGCGCTTGCTCGCGCGATGGAGCTCCTCCGCGAGGAGCTCCTTGCCGGTGCCGGCCTCGCCCTCGATCAGGATCGGGCCGTCGCCCTTCGCGATCGTGTCGAACGCGGGGTAGAGCCGGCGCATCGCGAGGCTCGAGCCGAGGATGCGGCCGAACGAGGTCGTCTCGATCTGACGCGACGAAGGCACCGCTTGCCCGCGCTGGATGCCGAGCACCGTGCGCCCCATGCGGATCGCCTCGCCGCCGTGGAGCGACACCTCCTTGACCGTGACGCCGTTGACGGTCGTGCCGTTCGTGGAGTCGAGGTCGATGAGCTGCACGCTCGCCGCCGTGATCGTGAGCGCGGCGTGGCGGCGCGAGATCTCGGGATCGGTGAGGCGCAGCGTGCAGACCGGGCTCGACCCGACGAGCGCGCGCGTCGGCGACGAGGCGTCGAGGGTGAACGTCTTTCCGACGTCCGGCCCTTCGATGACCGAGAGGACATATGACGCGTCCGTCTCGTCGGGCGCAGCGACGCGAGAACGACGAACGGTGGGACCGACTCCGGGCTGCGGCGGTTTCATCGACATCGCGCCGGATGCTAACGCTCGCGCTCGCCGCCGTCACGGACAGCGGAACGTCTCGTCGCCGCAGGGGGGAGGCTCGGCGTCCTGGAGCACGACCCGCCCGGCCTTGGCGGGGCTCGCGCCGAAGGAGAACGCGCCGCTCAGGTGATCGCACGGCGCGCCGATCCCGTCCTTGCCGGCCGCGGCGATGTCGCGCGCGTCGCACACCTCCGGGCGGAAGCCGCCCTCGAACAACGGGCTCTTGCAGATCGGCAGGGTTCCGATCCGGAGGTTCGCGACCATGGTGAGGTATTGCTCGGCCGAGATGCGCCCTGCGATCTCGCCGTCGAGGCGGTAGGAGCCTCCGTCCTGAGCGCTGAGGGCGCCGGTGAGGACGAAGTCGGCGAGGTCGAACCGGATCGGTCCCGACGTGGTGGGGATCGTGAGCCGGACCGGCCGGCTCGGATCGGGACGCGCCACGAGCTGCCCGCCCGTCACGTACGCCTTCGTGTCGAAGACGAGCGCCTGGCACTGCACCGCGGCGTTGCGGCAGTCCAGCCCGCCGGCGTCGTCGCCGCCGAAGATGCTCTGCGGATCGACGGCCCAGAGATCGCGGCCGTCGAACCGCGGCCTCTCGCGGCCGCCGTCGAGCCGGTCCATCTCGCCGGCGAGACGAATGTTGACGGTCACGCTCGGATCGTCGGGCAAGCCGTTCCAGCCGCGCAGCTCGGCGAGGATCGTGAAGCGGCCCTCGCGGATGGCGTCGGTCACGAACGTGGGGCTGAAGACCTGGGCGGCGCTGGCCACTTGGAGCAGCCTCGCCACCGCGTTGTCGGCGCCGTTGGGGCCGTCGCAGATCGGCTCCGGCTTGCTGCGTACGCACGAGTCCTGCGGCGCGGTGCAGGTGCACGTGCGATCGAGATCGAGCCCCTTCGGCGGAGGGCCGCTCGCGTCGGGATCGACTTGCGTGTCCGCGCGTATGTACTCGAACGCGAGGAGCATCGTGACGTTCTCGACGTTGTCGGCCGCGTCCGGCCGCTCGGGCGGGACGGCGGAGACGCAACCGAGCGGGGCGTCGTCTCCCGCGTCGCTCGGCGGCGGAGGAGCGGCCTCGTCGCCGCCGTCGACGTGCCCGCCCGAGATGCCGTCGAGGAAGCCGGGCCCGCACGCGATCGCGACGCCGGCCACCGCCGCGCATCCGATCGCGAACGTCGCGCGCCAGCGCTTCACCACGTGAGCCCCCGCATCGCGAGCTGCGGACGGCGCGGCGCGAGGATGAACCACGTCGCCGCGGCGAGCACGAGGCCGCCGATGCCGACGCCGAGGAGCACGTTCGCTTTCACGAGCTCGCCCGAGAGGCGATCGCGATCGCTCTCGGGGCAGGTGGGGCCGCAGCGCGCCTTGAGATCGTCGGCCTCGCTCCCGGCGCCGAGCCGCACGATCCCGGCGAAGGCGAGCGCGCCCGCGCCCACCGCCGCGAACGTGCCGGGGACGATCCAGCCGACGAGGTCCCGCTTCGGCTCGGGCTCGATCGCGCGGACCGGCGGCATCGCGGGCGGCGGCTCGGCGGGCGGGCCGAGCGTCACCGCGACGATGCGGTTCTTCTCCGCCTCCGCGAGCATGACGTTCACGGTGACGGGGTCCCAAGGCGCGCGCTTGAAGACGAGGGTGAGCTTGCCGGGGTCGACCGCGATCGCGCGTCCGTCGAGCGACGACGCGACGAGGTCGCCGTTCAGCTCGACGCTCACGTCGGTGAGGTCGGCGCCCTTCGCGTCGGTCGCCTTGAGCACGATCGTCGGCTGCGCGGCTTCGACCTGGCGCAGCACCTCGGCGCAGTCGACGCGCACCACCGCGGGGCACTCCTGCTGCGAGCAGACGAGGAGCGACTCGGTCGACTCCTTGAAGTGACCCTCGCGCCGCGCGCGCTGTCCCTTGTCGAACGCGGCGATGCACTCGTCCTTCTTCGGCGCGGCGAGCGCGGGGGGGCTCGCGAGGACGCCGGCGAGCAGGAGGAGGAGAAGGAGGACGCCTCTAGTCATTGACGCATTCGGAGCGGTAGTGCCGATCTCCGTTGGCGTCGATGGTATACGGGACGCGGCAGTCCGGCTTCTTGGTCGGCTTGATCTTCGGCGCGCCCGGCTTCGCCGGCGGACGCGCCGACGCCGACGGCGGCGGTTCGGGCCCCGGCTCGGGCTCCGGCTCCGGCTCCGGTGGAGGCGCGGACGGCGGCGCGGCGGCGGAGGTGACCGCGGGCGGGGGCTCGGGCGGCGGCGCGCTCGGCGCGGTTCGCCCCGACCTGCTCCCGATCACGAAGGCTCCGCCGACGAGGCCGAGCACGAGCACCGCGCCTCCGGCGACGAGCGCGATCGAGCGTCCGCGTCCGCGCGCCGGCGTCTCCGGGACGATCGAGCGGTTGCTCACGGTGGGGCCGGCCGTGATCGTCGCGTGCACGGTGAGGATCTCGGCGAGCGCGCTCACCTCCGCCGGGCTCGACTCGCCCGCGAACGAGGTGCGGCTCTGTCGAAGCCGCGTTTGCCGCGACTCGATCTCCTCCGCCGCGAAGTCGCGCACGAGCGCGGCGACGACGTGACGCGGAGCGGGCGGCATCACCTCCGCGAGCGCGGTCGCCATCTCGGCCGCGCTGCTCCAGCGGTCCTCCTTCTCCGCCGCGAGCGCCTTCATCACGACCGCGTCGAGCGCGGGACCGAACGGCTCGTCGGTGAAGAGGCTCGGCGGCTCGACCTTCGTGTCGAGCACCTGCTTGATGATCGCCCCTTCGTTCTGCGCGGTCACGAGGCGGCGCCGCGCGAGCATCTCCCAGAGGACGACGCCGACGGCGTAGACGTCGCTCCGATGATCGACCTCCTCCCCGCAGATCTGCTCCTTCGACATGTACGCGAGCTTGCCTTTGACCTCGCCGCTCTGCGTGACGTACCGGCGCGACGCCGCCTTCGCGACGCCGAAATCGAGCACGCGCCCGAGCCCGTCGCTCCCGACGTGGATGTTCTGCGGGGACACGTCGCGATGGACGACGTGCAGCGGCGCGCCGTTGTCGTCCCTCAGCTCGTGCGCGGCGTGGAGACCATGGAGCGTGTCGCAGATGATCGCGGAGACGATCGCGTGGCTGATCGCCGAGCGCTTCGGCGAGCCGCCGGTGAAGGCGCGGCGGAGCAGCGTCGCGAGCGAGATGCCCTCGATGTACTCCATGACGAGGAGCACGTTCGCCTCGGCGCACACGATGTCGAGGGTGGGGACGACGTTGGGATGACGGATGCGCGAGGTGAGCGTCGCCTCGTCGAGGAACATCGCGCGGAACCCTTCGTCCTTCGCGTACTGCGGGTGCATGCTCTTGATCGCGACCGTGCGCGCGAACCCGAACGGGCCGTGCTGGCGCCCGAGGTAGACCGTCGCCATGCCGCCGGTCGCGAGCTCTCCGATGAGCTCGTAGCGATCGACGCGTTGCTCGGCCGCGATCATGAGGGACCGATGATAGCGGATTACTCGTCGGGGTCGTCGCTCGGGAGCACCGGCAGCGCGCGACGCTTGCGCGGAGGAGAGAGACGGTCCCACACCCAGCGCAGCGGGTCGCTCCGATCGGCGAGGCGCTCCTTCAGCGGGATGATCGCGTCGTCCGTGATCCGGATCCCCTCCGGGCACACGTCGGTGCAGCAGCGCGTCACGTTGCAGTATCCGAGCCCCAAGGTCTCCTGCACCGGCTTACGCCGATCGAGCGCGTCGAGCGGGTGGAGCTCGAGGCTCGCCGCATGCAAGAGGTGGCGCGGCCCCACGAACTGCCGGTAGAGCTTCTGATCGCGCAGCACGTGGCACACGTCCTGGCAGAGGAAGCACTCGATGCACTTCCTGAGCTCGCGCTGCCGCTCCACCTCCGCCGCGCCGAGCGCGCCGTTCGGATCGGGCTGGAACGGCGGGACGCGCCGCGCCGCCTCGTACGCGCGGCTCGGATCGGTGACGATGTCCTTCACGAGCGGGAAGGTGCGGAGCGGCGTGATCGTGAGCGCCTCCTCGTTCTCGTAGAGCGAGAGCGGCGTCGTGCACATGAGGACGGGGCGGCCGTTCACCTCCGCGCTGCACGATCCGCAGCGGCCGGCCTTGCAGTTCCAGCGCACGGCGAGGTCCGGCACGAGCGAGCGCTGGATCGCGAGCACCGCGTCGAGCACGACCATGTCCGGGAACGTGTCGATCTCGTATTCGCCGAACGAGCCGGGCTCGTCGGTCGTCGGATCGGAGCGCCAGATGCGGAGCCTCATTCGAGCTCCTCCTCCAGCAGCACCGCCTGGATGTCCTCCGGCAGCGCGGGGAGCGGCACCGCCTCGAGCTCCATCCGGCCGCCCTCGCCGAGCCGCGCGATCCAGCTCACCTTCGCGAGCTCGGGGTCCTCCTCCGGCGCCTCCGCGCGGGCGTGGCCGCCGCGGCTCTCCCTCCGCGCGAGCGCGCCGCGCGTGGTCGCCTCCGCGACGAGGAGGAGGCTCTCGAGGTCGAACGCCTCCTGCCAGCCGGCGTTGTACGCGCGCGTGCCGGTGACCTTCACGTTCG
Organism: Labilithrix sp.; assembly: GCA_019637155.1. Classification (NCBI taxonomy): domain Bacteria; kingdom Pseudomonadati; phylum Myxococcota; order Polyangiales; family Labilitrichaceae; genus Labilithrix; species Labilithrix sp. Next base: position 175,873 of record JAHBWE010000016.1, read on the forward strand.
CGAGCGCCTCGCGGAGCCGCGCGATGTCCTCGATGCACGCGTGGAGCCCGGCCTCGTCCCGCACGACGCCGCAGTATGCCTGCATCACCGCGCCGAGGTCCTCGCGGACCTCGAACGGGTTCTCGCCCTCGTCGCGATCGAACGGCGCGAGCGCCTCGCGCGCGAGCGCGGCGAGCTCTTCGCGCTCGGCGGTCTTCTTCTTCGTCTTCTTCTTCGCGTGCTCGCCGGCGTGGAGCCCGGCGCGGCGGCCGAACACGAGCGACGCGACGAGCTCGTTCTCGCCGAAGCGGTGGCTGCCGTGGAGGCCGCCCATGCACTCGCCGGCGGCGAAGAGCCCGCGCACGCGCGACTCCTGCGTCTCGGGGTCCACGCGGATGCCGCCGAGCACGGCGTGCGCGGTGGGCCCGACCTCCATCTCGCCGAGGTAGACGCCGCCGTGCGGCGAGCCGCGACCGGCGTCTACCTCGCCCTTGATCGCGCGCGCGACGACGTAGTCGGGCGCGTCCGCGACGAAGCGCTCGCCGTTCGCGTTGCGGAGCGCGGCGACGTCGCCCGCGACGCAGCGGCCGCGCGTGCTCGGCGGCCACACGACGCCGAGGGGATGGAACTGCACGAGCTCCGGATCGACGAGCGCGGCGCCGAGGCGGTACGCGAGCGCCTGCCCGTCGCCGGTGCACTCCCACGAGCTCGAGCTGATCTCGAACGCGCGCCCGGCGCCGCCGGTCGCGAGCACCACCGCCTTCGCCTCGAACGCGACGAAGCCGCCGTTGTCGCGCCGGATCCCGAACGCGCCGGTCACGCCGTTGCGATCGCCGAGGAGCCGCGTGATCGTGTGCTCCATGTAGACGTGGATGCCGGTGTGGGACGCGTGTTGCTGCAGCGTGCGCAGCACCTCGAGGCCGTTGCGCTCGCCGGTCGGATCGAGCACCGCGCCCCAGCGCTCGAGCTCGGCGACGCGGTCCTCTGCCTCCGTCGCGAGCGTCTTCACCATGCGCCAGTCGGCGAGGTAGCGGCCCGCGCGCATCACGTCGCGGAAGTGCGCCTTCCAGTCGGCGCGCGCGTCGAGCGGTCCGCGCGCGGTCACGGTGTGCGCCTTGCCGAGGAGCGTCTTGCACACGATCGCGACGTCGAGGCCCGCGGTGCGCGCCTCGAGCGCGGCGCGGAGGCCGGCGGCGCCGGCGCCGATCACGAGCACGTCGTGCGCGTGGACTAGAAGAGACGAAAGTCCATCCATGCGCCGGTCGCGATCGAGCGGACGTAGACGTCGGTGAGGCACACGCTCGCGAGGGACGCCCAGCCGAGGAGGGCGTGGTGCTCCGTGAGCTTCGACACCCCTCGCCACACGAAGCCGAGGCGCGCGCCGGTGAAGCGACCGACGAGGTGACGGAACGAGTGACACGAGAACGTGAACGCGGAGAGCAGCGTGCAGTTCACGAGGATCACGAAGGACCCGACCCCGGCGCCGAAGCGGTCTTCCCAGGAGAGCGAGCGCGCGAAGTCGAGCCAGAGCATGACGAGGAAGACGAGCGCGAGGTAGAGCGTCCAGCGGTGCAGGACCTGGAGGAAGGCGAGCTTGCGCTCTCCTTCGTAGCGCGCGCTCGGGGCCGCGCCGACGCTGCACGCCGGCGGCGACATGAAGAACGCGCGGTAGTACGCCTGCCGGTGCGCGTAGCAGGTGAGGCGGAAGAGCGCGGGGATCGGGAGCACGAGCGTCGCCGGCGTGAGGAGCGGGACGCCGAAGCCCTTCGTCTCGAAGTACGGCGACGCGAGCGGCGACACGTACGGGCCCCACGTGTACGCGCTCCCTTCGAGCGCGCGGAACGCGGCGTAGACGACGAAGACGGTGAGCGCCAGGAACGTGACGAGCGGCGCCACCCACCAGTTGTCCCGGCGGAGCGTCTGCCCCAACCCGTCTACGACGGGAAGTCGCACGACCGTTCTCATGCGCCCTCATTTTTAGACCGTCGCTTCCGGCGCGTCGATCGCGAACGTGATCCCGTCGTAGGATTCCGCGCGCGTGACCACGCCTCCGTCGCCTCGTCTGCGCGCCGCGAAGCCGGCGAATCCATTTCACCTCGTGCTCGTCGAGCCGGAGATCCCGCCGAACACCGGGAACGTCGCGCGCCTCGGCGCGGCGACGGGCTCGCCGCTCCACCTCGTCGGCCGGCTCGGCTTCCGCATCGACGAGCACAGCGTGCGGCGCGCCGGCGTCGACTACTGGCACCTCGTCGACGTGCGGCAGCACGTCGACTTCCCGCAGTTCGTGCACGCGTTCGCGCAGGCCTCCCCCGGCGGGAAGCTCCACCTCTTCAGCGCGCTCGCGACGAAGAGCTACCTCGACGCCGACTTCGCGCCCGGCGACGCGCTCGTGTTCGGGAGAGAGAGCGTCGGCCTCTCCGACGAGCTGACTGCACAATACAACGATCGCCTCGTCGGGATCCCGACCCTCGGCGCGGTGCGATCGCTGAACCTCGCGAACGCGGTCGGCATCGCGCTCTTCGAGGCGCTCCGGAAGAGCGGGGCGCTCGCGCCGACCTTCCTCGGTTGAGCAGGCCGCTGCGCAACGCGCGCTTGGCGCAGGGATGCTCGAGATCCGCGTCCGGCCCCCGCCGGGCGACGCGCGCCCGCCCTAACTACGCGGAATTACGGCGTGGCGCGAAGGTACGACCATTGCTCACCCCTCGGCCATGCGCGCGCTCCTTCCTCTCTTCTTCGTCGCCCTCGCCGCCTGCGCGCCGGCCTACGACGAAGACGAAGACGCTCCGGCCGTCGACGTCGCGAACATCGCGGGCTGCACCACGATCGGCGAAGCCGAGGTGCCGCTCGCGACCGCGCGCGCGGACGGCGAGATGGTCCTCACGCTCGACGCGCAGGCGCTCAGCAGGACGTCGTGGGCGGAGAAGGGCAACGAGGCGGTCGTCCTCGAGGTCCGCGGCGGCGGCGCGCGCGTCGGTCACCTCGTGCTCCATCAGGGCGCGGACGCGTTCGGCTACGGCATGCACGTCGGCGCGCTGAAGAAGGGCGACGCCCTCACGATCAAGGTCTCGAGCCTCAGCGCCCCGCGCGCCGCGCGCGGCGCCTGCATCTCGAACGCGAAGCTCGCCGCGCCGGCGCCGGACATGGCCGAGGGCGTCGCGCACGCGCCGATCCTGAAGTGGCCCGCGCAGAAGTCGTTCAACGATCTCCCCGTCCTCACCGGCTGGTCGCGCAAGGGCAAGAGCTACCAGCTGACGTACACGCACGAGGACGGCGGCACGGTGGAGCTCTGCGGCGGCGGCGCGCGCGGGATGCGCTCCGAGATCGCGCGCTGGGGCCGCGGCCTCGACATGGAAGGTGGCTGGTCCTACGGCGGCGCCGGCAAGTTCGGGCGCTGCACCGGCGGCGTGGCGCCTTCGCCCGGCGCGCCGCGCATGGAGTCGGAGCACCCTGTCCTCTATTACGGCGACGGTCACAACCGGCTCTTCGAGAGCCGCGGCGGCTACGGGCAGAAGTGCGGGACGTCGCGGGACAACAAGACGAACGGCGACCTCGACGGGTGGAACAAGAACAACCCCGGCAACGACGCCGCGAACGACGACCCGTTCACGATCGTGCTCCGTCCGATCCCGGTCGACGGCGACGCGATCGGCATGGCCGAGCTCGGCGGGCGGCGCGAAGGCCTCGTCGATACGTACGCGCCGTGGCTCTATCGCCTCGTCGACTCCGAGCTGAAGCGCGAGGGGCGCGTCGACGGCGCGCTCACGTTCTCGATGGAGCGCTACCTCTTCGCCGACGTCTACGCCGACGACGTCGGCGGCTCGGGCGACGAGACGTGCGGCCCGATCCCGTTCGTGCCCGGCGTCTCGCGCGTGACGGGCGGCTTCCGCCTGAACGTCGAGACGCGCGACGGCAAGGTCGCGCGGGGGCCGCAGATGACGGCGAGCTACTTCGCGGGCGGCAGCGGCGTGAAGCGGATCGCGATCCCGCTCCCCGAAGGCGTGGAGGCTGACGACATCGTGAAGGTCGTCTTCGACGCGTACGACGACGACGGCATCTACTTCCTCGCCCTCGGCGACGCGTTCATCCCGCGCGCCGACAAGTCGAACGGCGCCGTCCTCGACTACGTGAACAAGGGCCTGAAGCGCGCCGACGTCTACGTCGACGACGACCGCAGCGGCTGCGTCGACGGAAAGAACACGAAGAACGGCGTCGCCTACCCGTGCGCCGGCTCCGCCTTCACGCTGAAGCTCCGCGACTGAGCGCGAGCGGTCCGTAGACGTTCGCCGTCGTGCGTTCGCACCTCGATCCGCCGCTCGTCCTGCGAGACGAGGACGTACTGCTCGATTCGGTGAGCGGAGTGAGCACGCGACCGTTGAAGCGCGACATGAGTCGGCTGTGCTCCGGCGAGCTACCGCCCATCGCGTAGACGACGCCGTCGACCCACTCGTGGTTCTGCTCGCGCGTCTCCTCCGCGCGCAAGAGCTCGTCGTAGGGAACGAAGTCTGGCGTCGCGCGGTCGCCCATGCGCGATCACTCGTAGGCGGCGATGCCGGTGACGTCCTGGCCGAGGATGAGGGTGTGGATGTCGTGCGTGCCCTCGTAGGTGTAGACCGTCTCGAGGTTGCAGAGGTGGCGCATGACCGGGTACTCGAGCGTGATGCCGTTGCCGCCGAGGATGTCGCGGCAGACGCGCGCGCACTCGAGCGCCATCCGCACGTTGTTGCGCTTGATCATCGAGACGTGCTGCGGGCGGAGGGTCTTCTCCTCCTTGTGCTTCGAGACCTCGAGCGCCATGAGCTGCGCGGCCGTGATCTGCGTGAGCATCTCCGCGAACTTCGCCTGCACGAGCTGGTGGCTCGCGATCGGCTTGCCTGCGAACTGCACGCGGTTCTTGGCGTAGTCGAGCGCGCTGTCGAAGCACGCGATCGCGGCGCCGATGACGCCCCACGCGATGCCGTAGCGCGCCTGGGTGAGGCACGAGAGGGGGCCCTTCATCCCCTTCACGTTCGGGAGGATCGCGTCCTTCGGGATGCGGCAGTCCTCCATGATGAGCTCGCTCGTCACGCTCGCGCGCAGCGACGCCTTCTTGTGGATCAGCTGCGCCTCGAAGCCCTTCGCCTCGGTCGGGACGATGAAGCCGTGGACGACGCCGTCCTGCCCGCCGACCTTCGCCCAGACGATCGCGATTTGCGCGAGGTTCCCGTTCGTGATCCAGCGCTTCGTGCCGTTCAGGACCCACGAGTCGCCGTCGTCGACCGCGGTCGTGCGCATGCCGGCCGGGTTCGAGCCCGCGTCCGGCTCGGTGAGGCCGAAGCAGCCGATGATCTCGCCCTTCGCCATCTTCGGCAGGTAGCGCTCCTTCTGCGCCTCCGAGCCGTAGGAGTGGATCGGGTACATCGCGAGCGAGCCCTGCACGCTCGCGAACGAGCGGATGCCGGAGTCGCCGCGCTCGAGCTCCTGCATCGCGACGCCGTAGCCCGCCTGCGAGAGGCCGGCGCAGCCGTACCCTTGCAGGTTGCACCCGAGGAGGCCGAGCCCCGCGATCTCGGGGATGAGCTCCATCGGGAAGGTCCCCTTCTCGTAGTGCTCCGAGATGGTGGGGAGGATCTTCGCGTCGACGAAGGCGCGGACCGACTTCTGGATCGAGCGTTCTTCGTCGGTGAGATGGCGGGCGATGTTGAAGAAGTCCGGCATGACGCCGCCCCACGTAGCACGGCGCCCGCCGCGTGCCGACTCGATTTGGAATAAGCTGAAAACCTTGAGCTTCAAGTCTCGCTTCCCCCTCGGCGCCGCGCTCGTCCTCATGCCGCTCGCGTGCACGCTCGCGTACCCGCTCGGCGGCTACGACGACGGAGCGCAAGCGGCCGCCGACGCTGGTCTCGACGCGAACGCGATCGAGGACGGCGGCGAGGCCGCGCCGCCCGACGGCGACGCCGCCGCGACGGAGAACGATCCCGATCCTTCGCCGATGCTCGCGTACGCGAGCGGCGCCGCGATCCGCTATCGCCGCTGGAACGCCGCGACGAGCTCGTGGAGCGCGCCCGCCGACGGACCCGCGATCGCGAGCGGCCGCGACGTGCGCGGCGTCGCGCTGAAGCGGTCGACCGTCAACGGCCGCCGCACGCTCGCGGTGTACACGGTGGCCGGCGGCGTCTCCGACGCGGAGCTCGCGGTGTACGACTGGATCGGCGGCTCGTTCCGCGAGGCGTTCCGGGCGCGCGACTTCGGCGCGCGCCCGGAGTGGCGCACGTTCGATCTCGCCTGCGACGGCAAGAGCGGCAACACGTATGTCGTCTACAGCAACGCGACGACGGGGAGCCCGCGCCTCCGCTCGCGCGACGATCGCGGATGGACGGAAGAGCGCGGCGCGTTCGCCGACTCGATCGGCGAGACGCTCACGTTCACCGAGCTCGTCACGCGGCCCGGCACCGACGACATGACGCTCCTCTACGTCGACGGCTCCCGCCACTTCGCCGCGGCGCGCCTCGCCGGGAACGGCTTCGAGCCGCCGGCGCGCCTCGCGGGCACCATCAGCGTGACGGAGCACAAGGCGTTCGCCGGCGCGTACGAGAGCAAGAGCGGCGACCTCTTCGTGACGTGGGCGGCCGAAGGCACGTTCAACTGGAACACGGTCCCTCCCGGCGCGGCGGCGATCCCTCCCGCCATGTCGGAGCCTCACCCCGACGTCTCCCAGACCGGCGTGATGGCGGTGGCGGCGGATCCGTCGAGCGATCGGATCGCGCTCGCGCTCCTCGAGTCCGTGTGCGGGATGAAAGACTGCGACGACTGGAGCCTCGACATGTGGAACGGCGCCGGGCTCGACGGGCTGGCCACGCTCGACGGGGACATCACGCAGTCGTACGCGGGGCTCGAGGCCAACGCGCCGATCGCGGTGGGCTGGGCCGGCGGCCAGGCCGTCGCGGTCTACTTCCGCGACGCGGACGGCTTCCGCTGGGGCCGCTGGCGCGACGGCAAGTGGGTCCTCCAGCCGCCGTTCGTACCGCGCGACCCGATCGGCCCGAAGGCGAGCTTCGTCACGTTCCGCTCCGGGAGCGACCTCGTGCTCCTGATCGAGGAGCTCTCCGGGAAGCTCTGGGCGAAGCGCTTCGACGGCACGAGCTGGAGCGACACCGAGGGCGCTGGCCCGCTCGCGGAGGGCCTCCCCAACCCCGACGACTTCAACGGGATCACGTTCGCGATCGACGCGCCGTGACGAGCGCGCCGCCGACCGTTGTTGCAACCGCGGCGCTTGGAAAGTAGCCTCGCTCGCGTCGTGCGCATCGGCTTCGGCGCCACGTTTGCCTTCATTGCTATCTGCGCGCTCGGCGTGACGGCGACGCGAACGGCCGCCGCGGGCGACATGGACCCGACGCCGGAGCGGCTCGTCATCCAGCCGCCCGGCCTGCCGCCGGGACAGACCTGCCAGTCGATCGCGGCGACGCCGAACGTCGCGGTCGCGGCCGGCCTCCGCCCGCAGGACTTCGCGTGCCGCCCCAACCAGGCCGCGTTCACGAACTTCGTCTCCGAGCTCGGGTTCGCGCTCGCGCCGTCCGCCTTCTATCCCGCGCGGACGACCGGCATCGGCGGCTTCCAGGTCTCGATCGAGGCGAGCTACACCGGCATCTCCGCCGATCGCGCGGTCGAGGTGTCGCGCGGCAACTACCAGCAGTACTGGCGCCTCGGCACGCGCGGCACGCAGGACCCGAGCTCGCGCCAGTTCTCCGTCGCGAACAGCTCGCCCGACGGCATCATCCAGGTCTACGCCCTCAAGGCGCGGAAGGGCCTCCCGCTCGGCTTCGAGCTCGCCGCGTCGATCGGCACGATCTCGAACACCTCGATGTGGATCGGCGGCGGCGACGTCCGCTGGTCGGTCTTCGAAGGGTTCCGCACCGGCCCGCTCGGCTACCTCCCCGACGTCTCCGTCGGCGGCGGCCTCCGCACCGTCACCGGCACCTCGCGCTTCTACCTCACCACCGTCGGCATCGACGCGCGCATCTCGAAGCCGATCTCGCTCCAGGACTCGTCCCAGATCATCCCGTCGATCGGCTTCCAGCGCCTCATCATCTTCGGCAACTCGAACGTGCTCGACGCGACGCCCAACGTCGACGCCGTCGCGCAGTGCGGTCACCAGGGCCTCGAGGAGACGACCGGGCAGCCGATCTGCCGGAACAAGCTCGCGAACGGGAACGACAACAACGGCGACTACGCCAACAACTTCACGTTCAACGAGGTCCGCATCCACCGCAACCGCGGCATGCTCGCCCTCAACTACCGGTTCGAGATGTTGTGGCTCGGCTCGCAGGTCGCGTTCGACCTCAGCGATCCGAAGGACGAGAACCCCGGCGTGGTGGGGAAGCGGCAGTGGACGCTCTCGCTCGAGGCCGGCGTCCACTTCTGATCGCGGGGGCGGCGCTCTTCGTGGTGGCCTGCTTCGGCCGCGAAGGAAGCGGCCCCGCGGTCGGTGTGAGCGACAAACCGAGCGGCGGGCGCACGACCGCCGACGGCGGCGCGCCCGGCCCCGTCGACGGCGCGGCGTCGCTCCCCGCCTCGTACCGCGCGACGTTCGCGAAGGTGAACAAGGCGCGCTTCGTCTCGACCGGCCACGCGTCGGGTCGCTGGGAGGTCGACGTCTGGGCGAACGAGCTCGCGCAGAAGGCGCTCGCGGCGCGATCGCGCGAGGTCCCGGTCGGCGCGATCGTCGTACAGGAGCACTTCGAGCGCTCCTCGCCCGAGCGGACGCCGGGCCCGGTGATGGTGATGGAGAAGCGCGCGCCCGGCTTCGCGAAGGAGCACGGCGACTGGCGCTGGGCCGTCGTCGGCTCGCAAGGTCAGCTCGTGCAGGACGGCGTGATCGAGTCGTGCGCCGGCTGCCACGACGACGCGCCGATGGACGGGCTCTTCCCGATCGTCGAGTGAGTCGAGCGCGTCAGGAGAGCGCGAGCGCGATGACGGCGGCGAGGACGAGGAACGCGAAGACGATCGTCGCGACGGTCGCGCCGACGTACGAGGTGCCGAGCGCCTTGTTCGCGCGCTCGCCTTCGAGGCGGTAGCAGCCGCGGAGGAAGGCCTTCGTCGCGCGGGTCGGGAGGCCGGAGAGCGAGCCCGCGAGATCGAGCGCGGGGCGGATCCCCTCCTTGATCGCGACGACGATCGCGCCGATCGGACCCATCACGAGGTCCCACCCGCAGGCGTAGAGGCCGAAGCGGAGCGCGCGCGAACGAGCGACGCGCGCGCCGCCGTTCCTGCGCGCGCCGAGGTCGATCGAGAGGCCGTGCGCGGCGTGCGCGACGACGAGCATGCCCGCGAACGCGGGGAGCCCGAGCACGAGGGCGCGGAGCGCGATCGATCGCGCGGAGGGATCGAAGGCGACGTGGTGCAGCCAGCTCGGCGCGACGACGGCGGCGACGCCGACGAACGCGAGGAACGCCGCCGTCGACGCGAGCAGCTCGCACGTCGCGGCGAAGCGCAGCGCGGGGGCGATCGGTCCGTCGGGGAGCAGCTCGAAGAACGCCTCCGCGTCGCGCGTGCTCGAGCGCGCGGTGGACCACAGGCGCGAGAGCGTCGGCGCGTGCGGGCGCTCCCACGCGATGATCGACACGATGCCGGAGCGGGAGAGAGCGCTCTCCTCGCACCCCGCGCAGTCGGCGTCACCGCAGAGCGCGCAGACGACGGCGGCGGGGACGTCGACGAGATCGCCGGACGCGTCGCGATCGAGCCGCTCTTCGAGCGACTCCTCGAGCTCGGGATTCCTTCGACGCGCCGCTGCCATGTTCCCCGACGCTCAGCATGCCTCCATCGGCGCGGGGACGCCACGCTCACAGGTCCCACATGCCGCGCGCTAATGCAGCTGCTGCCCCGCCGACGATCCCTTCGTGACCTTGATGTCGCGGACGGAGCCGCCGAGGCGGAAGGAGAGGAGGACGCAGGCGAGGGACACCGCGAGCGTCGCCCAGAGCGGCCAGTCCCATGTAAAGCGCACGGGCATGTGACGCGCGCCGTGCGGAGGCCTCGCGAGGAGCACCGCGACCGAGACCGCGGGAAATGCGCTGAGAAACGCCGCCGCGACGCGCGCCCCCCGCATCTGGAAGATCGAGCGGCGGCTCAGCACCGTCGGCACGAGGACACACCAGGCCGCACAGCAGCCCCAGAGCCATCCGATGTTCTTCGCGAGCACGAAGCCGGAGCGGCCCTCGATCACGGGGAGCGTGAGCTGGACCCACGGCAAGAAGAAGAGGACGAGCCCGACGAGGCCGAGCGCCGCGAGCGGCGCCTTCCCTCGACCGAGATAGGTGAGCGGCATCCGCTCCATCTCCGGCGCGGTGGGGACGCCGGCCTCGTCGTGGAGCGCGTCGTGCGAGGGCGGCAGCTTGTGGAGCTGCGCGAGCGGCATCTGGCAGACGGGGCACGCGGTGGCCTCGCCCTCCTCGTACATCTCACGGCAAAAAGGGCAGGCGAGGAGTCCCACCCGACGAGAATAGCGGACGGCGGAGAGCATCGACCCTCGAGCGACAGCGCACCTGCCGCGGGGTTCCCGCCCGCGACCGCAGGCGTGGTAACGATCGGACATGGCTCGGCCGACGAAGCTCGACGCGGTGGTGGTGGACTCGTGGCTCGGCGCGCACCCCGGGTGGGCGCGTGAGCGTGACGGGCTCGCGCGCACGTACTCCTTCCCCGACTTCTCGGCGGCGCTCGGCTTCGTCGTGCGCGTCGGGCTCGTCGCGGAGAAGCGCGATCACCACCCCGACGTCACGCTCTCGTGGGGCAAGGCGAGCGTCTTCTGGACGACGCACGACGCGGGCGGGATCTCGCAGCTCGATCTCGATCTCGCCGCCGCGAGCGACAGCCTCGCCGGATGACGGCGCGCGACGACGAGCTCGCTCTCGCGCGCGCCCGCCTCCGCGCGCGCCTCGAGGCGATCGTCGGCGCGGGGCCGATGCCGCGCTTCGAGGAGGCACTCACCCATCGCTCGCACGCGAACGAGACGAAGCCGCCCGAGAACGAGGCGAAGCTCCCCGACAACCAGCGCCTCGAGTTCCTCGGCGACGCGGTCCTCGATCTGTGCGTGAGCGAGATGCTCATGAACGCGCATCCGGCCGCGGACGAAGGCGCGCTCACGCGGATGTGGAGCGCGCTCGTCAGCGCGGAGCCGCTCGCGCTGTGGGCGCGCGCGGAGGACGTCGGCGACGCGATCGCGTTCGGCAAAGGCGCGCGGAGCGAGCGCGAACGCACCAACGTGCTCGCCGACGCGGTCGAGGCGCTCATCGCGTGCGTGTACGAGGCGCACGGGCTCGACGGCGCGCGCAAGCTCGTCGCCGAGGTCGTGCGAGGATCGCTTCAAGAGGCAGCGACGCTCTCGAGCCGCGATCCGAAGAGCCGCCTGCAAGAGGAGCTGCAGGCGCGGGGCCTGCCGCCGCCGACGTACCGCGTCATCGCCACGCTCGGACCGCCCGAGCCGAGCTTCGAGGTCGAGGTCGTCGTCGAAGGCGCCGTCGCCGGCACTGGCAGCGGACGCTCGAAGCGCGCGGCGGAGCAGGCGGCGGCGGCGGCGGCGCTGGCGGGCCGCGTCACCGATGACGCGGCGCAGGGCGCCGAGCGCTCCCTCTCCGGCCGCGACTGACGCACCCTCGCGCCGGAATTGTTTGGCTTTTACATGTTTGGCGCCTGGCCTGCGGCGTGCGAGCCTAGCCAGCATGCGTCTTCAAAGCCTCCTCTTCGCTCCTGCCGTCGTCATCGCGCTCCTCGCCGCGTGCACGGTCAACAACACCAGCGACGGTCCGTCGGGCTCCGATCCCTGCAGCACGCTCGCGCGCAAGTGCCCCTTCTGCACCGAGGCCAACCTCAAGCAGACCTGCGAGGCCGCGGTGAAGACGAGCGACTCCGCCTCCTGTCAGAACGGCCTCGACGATCGCGACATCCAAGCGAGCTGCGTCGAGTCGTCGTCCAGCTCGTCGTCGACCTCGTCGACGAGCAGCTCGGGCGGGGCGTCGTCCAGCTCGTCGTCGACCTCCGGCGGCGGCGGCTCGACGTGCAACGGAGGCGCGTGCGTCTGCGTCGGCGTCAACGCGTGCGATCTCGCGTGCGACGGCTCGGGCTGCGCCTTCGAGTGCAAGGGGCCCGGCGGCTGCAAGCTCTCGTGCCCGGGCGGCAACTGCAGCGCGCGCAACACCGGCGCGGGCTCGCTCACCCTCGAGTGCGCCGGCGGCGCGTGCGCGGTGACGTCCGAGTCGTCGGGCAGCTCGACGGTGTCATGCGGCGGCAAGGGCAACTGCACGTGCACGAAGATGGGCCCCGCCCTCTGCACCAGCAACCCCTGACCGGATCGGTCAGCGCTTCGTCGCGGAGGGGATCACGCGCGGCGCGAGACCGGCGTCGAACGGCGGCAGCTCGATCGTCTTGAGCGGCTCCGGGTCGTAGCCGGTCACCTTCGCCTTCCGCAGCTCCTCGATGTGCTTCTTCTCGAGCGCCTCGGTGCGCTCGCGGTAGATCGTGGTCCGGATCTGGGCGGTCGCGTCTTCGAGCGAGCGCTTCGTCGCCGCGACGGTCGTGCGCCGCCACACGACCGCCCAGCTCGGGCCCTCCGGGATCGGCTCCGGCGCGAGCTCGCCGTCCTTCACGTTCGCGACCGCCTTCACGAGCCCGGGGTCGACCCTCACCCCGGCTTCGTTGCTCTGCCCATCGGGCGCGACGAAGCCGAGGTTGCCGCCGCGGAACGCGGTCGCCTTGTCGACGCTGTGATCGCGCGCGAGGTCGTTGTACTTCGGGATCGTGAGGTCCTTCTTCGCGGCGGCGAGGACGGTGGTCGCCTCCTCTCTCGTCTTGCAGAGGATGCGCCAGAGGTTCACGCGCTCCGGCTGCTCGAAGCGCGTCCGGTTGTCGTCGTAGAACTTCTGCACGTCGGCGAGGGGGATCGCCTCCGGCGACTTCAGGTCCTTCCGCAGCGCGCGGAGCGTGGCCGTGCTCAGCGTGCGCTCCCGCACCTGCTTGGTCGGGTACTTTTCGGCGAGCCCCCGCTTCTCGGCGCCGGCGACGAGGAGGAGCTCGCGCCCGATGACCTGATCGACGTAGGCCTTCACGAGCTCCTCGCGCGTCGCGCCGTACTCCTTCACCTGGAAGGAGGGGAGCTCGGCGATCCGATCTTCGATCTCGCCCACCGACGCGGAGAAGCTCCCCGCCTCGAGCGCGATCTTCGCGCGGCGGGCGGCGTCGTCGTCCGCGAGCGCGGCGCTGCCGGCGAGGAGGACGAAGGCGGCCGCGCGCGCCTTCATGGACGCGGCCGCCGCGGGGCGGGCTTCTTCCCGAGGGACGCCGGCGCGGTCGTACCGTCGTCGAGCACCCCCGCGTCGCGCAGCACGTCCTCGTCGATGCCGACGAAGCGGTAGACCTCGGGCCGGAAGTTGTAGGCCTTGTGGAGGCGCTCCACGACGCCGACGATCGACTCCGACGGCACCGCGTTCTTCTTCACCTTCGCGACCTTGCGGATCGATCCGAGCGGCTCGCCGAGGTCCATCAGCTCCTGCACGCGCTGGAGCACGTCGAGCGGCTTGAGCTCGCGCGTCCCCCGCGCCTTGCCCACCTCGAGCTCCTTCAAGAGCCGCTGCCGCCGCTTCTCGGTGCGGCCGTCGAGCTTGCTCGACGCGGAGCCGCTGCCGCCGAGGATGTCGTTGAAGACGCGGGCGACGCGGCGCTTCTCGATCGCCTCCGGCGAGCCGCGGCGGTTCGGCGCCTCCTCCGCCTTGTCGCGCTCTTTCGCGGTTCTCCCGCCCGCGGCAGTGCGAGGTTTCGCGCCCATCGCCCCCGACGGTACGAGCCTCAAACGAGCGTGTCAACGCGTGTTTCTTCGGCGTAACAAACGCACAATCAAAGCGAGCAACGCGCCTCGAGGACGGTGACCGCGAAGACGACCGCCGCGATGAGCACGAGCGGCCACGCGCGGCGGAAGAAATCGCGGAGGCTCGATCCGAAGCCGGCGAGCTCGCGGCGCGCCGCCTCGCGCTTGCCGACGACGCGCACCGCCTCCGCCGCGATCTCGGCGCGCTCCTCTTCATCCATCGGATCGTCGCCGCGCAGGAAGTAGACGTGGTGCTCGAGCTCGTGCTCGATCGTCTCGCGGAGCTCGTCCTCCCAGTCGAAGTCGGGCTCGTCGCGATGGGCGGCCTGGAAGGTGCGGTAGTAGACCGTGATCGTGCCCGGCCGCGCCGGCACCGGCGCGTCCTTCGGCGGCGGCGGGACGTAGCTGCCGAGGAGCGGGACGCCGCCGTCGTCGACCGCGGGCGTGCCGTCCTCGACGATGAGCTCCGGCGGCTCCGGCACCTCGGCGAGGAGCGGCTCCGCGATCGCGTGCGCGAGATCGACGAAGTCCTCGAGCGGCGCGAGCGGCGTCCTGGACTCGCCCGACTTGCCCGACTCGCTCGACGACGCGCCGCCCTCGCGGATCAGGCCGCGCTCGAACTCGCGCTCGTACGGCGCGTCGACCGTGTTGCGCGCCTTGCACTTCGGGCAGAACACCTCCGCCGCGAGGCGCGGGACGTACCACGCGTCGAGCCACGCGTCGGTGATCTCCTCGAAGGTCGCGTCGTCGCAGCTCGCCAGCGTCTCCGCCGAGATCCCGCGGAGGCCCATCGCCTTAACGACGCCGTCGTCGATGTCGAAGCGGCGCCGCGCGAGCGCCTTCCAGAGCGGGATCGCCTCGCGCACCGTGCGCGGCTCGAAGCGCTCGTCGGGGACGAGGCGATCGAGCTCGGGATCGCTCACCTCGCCGTCCTCCCACGGTCCCGTCTCGAGCAGCGCGCACGGCTTCACCGCGATCGGCTCCGCGCAGTTCAGGCACTCGATCTCGATCTCCTCCTCCGGGAGGAGGCCCTTCTTCGTCGCGACCGCGCGCACGACGTGGAAGTCGGCGAGGGAGAGGTCGCGCACGTTGCCGGGGGCGATCGTGAGGCCGAGCCCCTCCGCGAAGAGGATGTCGCGTCGCTGCGGCTTCGGCGCTTCGAGGGTGAGCTCGACGCGCTTGCCGCTCGGGAGCGTCAGCTTCACCTTCGCCCCTCGTGCGCCTCCGGCTGGACGCGGAGGAACTTCACGACGAAGCCGTGGACGCCGTAGACGACGGGCGTGAGCATGATCGCGACCGCGACCTTGATCCCGTACTCGCGCGCGATCTTGCCGAAGATCCACTCCATCCTTCCGCCGGGCGTCATCTTCCCGAGGAAGGACTCCGGATCGCCGGCCGCGGTCCAGTACCAGAACACGACGTTGATCGTGACGGTGTCGATGACCTGAGAGAGGAGGGTGGAGCCGGTCGCGCGGAGCCAGAGATGCTTCGATTGCGTGAGCGCCTTCCAGAACTGGAATACCTGGATGTCGAGGAACTGACCGAGGAGGTAGGCCATCATCGACGCGACGAAGAGCTGCGAGCTTCCGCCGAAGATCTTCGCGAACTCCGCCTGCGTGAAGTAGGTGGATTCGTGGGCGGGGAGCGCGGTGCCGATCTGGAGGATCACGTAGGCGAGGACCGCCATCGTGAAGCCCACGAGCGTGAGGAAGCGCGCGCCGCGCCGTCCGTAGAAGTCGTTGACGACGTCGGTGAGGAGGAACGTCACCGGGAAGGGGATGATGCCGATCGAGATCGGCCCGAGCGGGGTGGGGATCGTCTTGCCGCCGATGACGTCGCCGAGGAGCAAGCACGACACGAAGACGGCGACGAGGCACACGTACAGCTTGTGCGACGCCGTCATCTTGCCGAACACGGTCCTGTCTTCGGTCGTGTCCGTCATGGCTCGAGGGGCTCCGCCGAGGAGGGGGGCGCGTCGGGATCGGCCGGCGGCGGTCCCGCGATCGGCAGGACGAGCCGGAACACGGCGCCCTTTCCGTTCGCGCTCGGGCCGACGTACGAGAGCTCGCCGTTGTGCTCGTACGCGATGCGCTGCGCGATCGCGAGGCCGAGGCCGGTGCCGGTCGTCTTCGTCGTCGCGTACGGCTCGAAGAGGCGGCCCGCGAACTCGGGCGTCACGCCGGGACCGTTGTCGGCGACGGCGAACGACGCGTATTGCCCGTCGGTGTCGGTCGTCAGCGTGACCGCGCCGCCGGGGGTGTCCTTCACCGCGTCGAGCGCGTTCTGGACGAGGTTCGTGAGCACCTGGATGACCTGATCGCGATCGGCGCGGATGGCGGGCGCGCGCCGCTGGGTGACGTGGGCGAGGTGTTTGTCGCCCGCGGCGGCGGCGTGCATCTTCACGATGTGGCGCGCGACGTCCTCGACGTCCATCTCCTGCGGGCGCGGCGGCGGGAGGCGCGCGAAGCGCGTGAACTCGGTCACGATGTTGGAGATGCGATGCACCTCGTCGAGCACGGTGCGCGTCGCCTCGTCGAAGTACTCGTCGAAGCGCGGGTCCTCGCGCGCGCGCAGGCGGCGGAGCGTCTCGACCGCGGCGCGGATCGGCGCGAGCGGGTTCTTCACCTCGTGCGCGACGCGGCGCGCGACCTCGCGCCAGGCCGCGATGCGCGACGCGGCGGCGAGGCGGCGGCGCGTGACGGCGAGGTCCTTGAGCATGCGGTCGAACGCGATCGCCAGCGTGCGGACCTCGCCCGAGCCGCGGATCTCGATCGGCTCGGCGTTGCCCTCCGCGACCTTGCCCGCCTCCTGCGCGAGCACCGCGAGCGGCCGGCTCACCGTGCGCGCGAGCACGATCGACACGAGGAACGCGACGATCGCCGCCGCGATCGCGAGGACACCTACCGTGCGGTCGACCTCGGCGACGTTGGCCTCGAGCTCCTTCGTGGACTTCACGAGCTCGAAGGGGAGCTTCGCGCCCTTGCCGTCCTCGAGCTCACAGGTGCTTTTCATCGTCGGGGGCTCTGCCCCCGACACCCCCGCCCCAGACACGGCCCTCGAAGACTCGGGGCGCTTCGCGCCCGCTGTGGCGGCCGCGTCTGGGGCCCCGGGGCCGGGTGCGGGCTTTGTGGGGGGGGGCTTTGTGGGACTGGGCTTTGTGGGGGTGGGGGTCCAGGAGGGGAGGAGGGTGATGTCGAGCGTCTTGGCGATGCGCTCCATCATCGGGTCGACGTGGCGGGCGGCGACCATGCCGACGAGGCGGCCGCTCGGGGAGGGTTTCGTGCAGCGCGTGACGATCGCGGGGGGGCTTGGTGCTCCGTGCGCGTCGTGGCCGGTGCGGAGGACGAAGCCCTTCGGGTCGGCGCGGATGAGGCGGTCGACCTCTGCCGCGGGCATGCCGATGAGCGTGGTCGGGCTCGCGCCGATGATGTCGCCGCGCTCGACCCCGACGAGGAGCTCGTCCATGCCGAACGCGGCGCGCTCGGTGCGAACGAGCTGCGAGAACGAGAGGCGGCGGCTGTCGATCTCGCCGGTGTCGATCGCGAGGCCGACGCGCTCGACGAGCTCGCCGCCCTCGCAGAAGCCCGTGATCAACGTGCGGTCGGCCTCGGCTTGGCGGCGCACCTCCTCCTTGATGCGCTGGCAGACGCCGCCGACCTCGTGCCGGAAGCGCTCGGTCTCCAAGCTGACGAGGCGCTGCCTCACCGCGACGCCGACGAGCCCGCTCGACGCCGCGGCGAGCAGGCCAAAGGTCAGCGCGAGTCGAAAGGCAAGGCGCAACGGGGCGGCTCCAGGCTAAGTGGAAACGCCCTCCTCGGCCCGTGGAATTCCGACGCGCCGCGCGCGCCAGGTGTGAGCGCGTCAGACGCCGTGCTTCTTCAGCAGGCGATAGAGGTACGTGCGCTCGAGGCCGGCCTCGCGTGAGGCCGCGCCGCTCGAGCGGTTCGTGCGGTGCATGAGGCGGCGGAGGTACTCGCGCTCGCCGAGGTCGATCCAGCGCTCGCGGAACTCCTTGAAGCCGATCAGGAACCACGGCTCGAGCGCGATCGGCAGCATGCGCCCGATGTCGCCGAGCGGCTCGCTGCCGAGGACGCCGGCGATGGTCGACACCTCCATCGTGTCGTGCCCCGCGTCGCGCTGGCGGCGGAGATCGTCGGACTCCACCGCGTCGAGGTGCGCCTGCGCGACCGCGCGCACGAGGTCGCCGGTGCGGAGGTGCTCGGCGTAGACCTCTAGCTCGCGCACGTTGCCGATCCACGGGAGGCGCTCGAGGTCCTCCACCAGCTGGCGCGTCGCGAGGTCGGCTTGCTCGCCGAGGAAGCTTTGCAGGAGCGGGACGAGGTCGCCCGTGCGCTGCCGCAGCGGCGGCACGCGCACGGTGGCGCCGGCGAGGCGGAAGTAGAGGTTCTCGCGGAACGCGCCCTGGTTCACGAGCTTCCGCAGGTCGCGCTGCGTCGTCACGATGACGCGGAACGCCTTCGCGTCGAGCGGCGGCGTGAGCTCGCGCTGCACCGCGAGCGGCAGCTCGGCGGGGAGGTCGAGGACGAGCGTGCCGCCCTCGGCGCTCGTGAGCGCGGCCTCGAGCGCGTCCGCGACCGCGTCCTCGCGCGGGAGGCCGGCGCACTCGACGATGACGAACGGGCTCCCCGCGCGCGCCGACGCGTCGTGGATCGCCTTCGCGAGCGCCTTCTTCCCGGTGCCGGGCTCGCCCTCGAGGATGATCGAGGTCTCGCTCGCGGCGAGCCCGTTCAACGTCGCGAAGAGCGACTGCATCGCCGGCGACGTCCCCACGAGCGAGCCGAACGAGACCGGCTCCGCAGTGACGGGCATCTCCGGGTTGCCGTACGCGACGGTGATGTCGGTCGTGCCGACGCGGATCACGGAGCCGGCGGGGACGCGCGCCTCCGTCACCTTCACGCCGTTCACGTACGTCCCGTTGCGGCTCCCGAGGTCGCGCACCCAGAGGCCGTCGACCGCCGGATCGACCTCGAAGTGGAGGCGCGACACCGCCTTGTCCGCGATGACCAGCTCGCAGTGCACCGCCGAGCCGGCCGTGCGCGGCTCGGAGAGATCGAGCAAATGGCTCCCCGACGCGTCGGTCCACGTGAGCTGCGGCCTGCTCCGCGGCATCAAAGCCGGATCGGGCGTGGGGAGTTGCTCGCTCACGTCGGTCGCGAGCATACCTCGCTTTCTCACCCGAAAGCAGGCAGAAGCCAGCGCTCGACGTCCGTCGTGTCGCCGACCGCGAACGGCGTCGGCGCGTCGTGCTGGACGAGCACGCCGCTCGGGACCCGCGCGAGCGTGACCCCGTCCGGCGGCGGGCGCGCGAGGCCCTTCATCTTGGCGCGCGGGATCAGCGTGCGCCAGCCGGGCGATCGCGCGTGGGCGCGGAGCCAGCGGCCGTCTTCGCGCTTCGCGACCGTGCCGGCGAGCGTCTCGTAAGGGAGCGTCGTGTCCGCGAGCGAGATCGGCGTGCCCTGCGCCGCGACGACGGCGGAGAGGCAACCTTCGAGGCCGGCCGCGACCTCGGCGATCACGCTCATCGCGTGGGCGAGCGCGCGCTCGGGGGCGTCCGCGCCGGGACGCGTGAGCGCGAACCCGAAGTGGAGCGGCACCGCGTCCTGTTCGTCCAGCACCGCGGGGTCGTTCGCGATCCAGAAGATCGGGGCCGCCATCGGATCGTGGAAGAAGTGCCCCGCGGTCAGCTCCACGCTGCCGCCGCGCGCGAGCTGCGCGGCCTTGATGCTCGCGGTGCGGCTGAAGCGGCTCGGCAACACCTCGCTCTTCTCGCCGCGCGTGACCTGGACGCGCAACCCGTCCGGCGGCGCGAACGCGCGGACGAGCTCCGACATCACGTTCGCGACGCTCTCGAGGTCCGCCTCCGCGCCGAAGGCGAACGTGCCGACCGCGTAGTTGCGTCCTCGGTACGCGGCCGCGGCGGGCTCGAAGCCGGTCGCCTTCGCGCGCTTCGGCAGCACCGGGATCTCGGCGCGGCGGCGGAACACGAACGTCTCGCCTTCGTCGGGATCCCACACGTGGAGCCACCGCTTCGGCAGCGCGAGCCCCTTCGTGAGCGCGGCGGCGAACGCCTCGCCGTCCTTGCCCTTCAGCGCGACGCCCTTGCCCGGCCGCCCGAGGATCGCCGCCGAGATCCGCGTCGCCTCCTCCTCGATCGTGAAGCCGAGCTGATGCCCGTCGGCGGCGAAGCGCGTGACGTGAGAGCCGGGCCCGTCCTCGTGGACGCCGATCGCGACCGCGCTCGCGTCGACCGCCTCGGCGAGGTGCTCCGCCCACTCGCGCTCGAGCCAGCCGCTCGCGCTCTCGGCGCGGAGCATGTCGCGCATGCTGGGGTGGAGCGAGAGCATGATGTCCTCGCCGTCGCGATGGAAGCTGACGCGCACGCCGCTCGTCGCGCCCTTCACGCGCACGTAGCCGTCCTGCGCGAGCCGCCGCTCGACGGCCGCGATCACGTCGCCGTGCGAGACGCCGCGGAGGAGCACGTTGTGGCTCGAACGATGGGTCACGAGGAGCACGATACCGTGCTACAGAACGGCGATGGACCTCGACATCGATCGCGCGCTCACGGACCTCCGCGAAGGGCTCGCGGCGCGGTTTGGCGCGGCGGCGACGGAGCAGGCGCTCCGTGACGAGAACGCGAAGGTCCTCGGCAAGAAGGGCGAGCTCACCGCCATCTTGAGCCAGCTCGGCAAGCTCCCGCCCGACCAGCGCAAGGCGATCGGCGAGCGCGTGAACGGCGTGAAGCAGGAGGTCGAGGCGCGCTTCGCGGAGGCGCTCTCCGCGCTGCGCCGGAAGGCGCGGCAAGCCGAGCTCGACGCGCCGCCCTTCGACCTCACCCTCCCGGCGCGCCTCCCGGTCTCCGACGGCGGTCATCGCCACCCGATCTCGCGCGTGCGCGAGGAGGTCATCGCGGTGTTCCGCCAGCTCGGCTTCGCCGTGTTCGACGGCCCCGAGGTCGAGCGGGAGGAGAACAACTTCGGCCTCCTCGGCTATCCGCCCGATCACCCGGCGACGGACATGCAGGACACGTTCTGGACCGACGTCCGCGTGACCGGCGCCGACAAGCCGCTCCTCCTCCGCTCGCACACGAGCAACATCCAGGTCCGCGCGATGCGCTCGATGAAGCCGCCGATGGCGTTCATCGCGCCGGGCACGGTGTACCGCCGCGACGACGACGCGACGCACTCGCCGATGTTCCACCAGATCGAGGCGTTCCTCGTCGACGAGAACGTCACCCTCGCGCACCTGAAGGGCGTCCTCGCGGAGTTCGCGGAGCGCATCTACGGCCCCGGTACGCCGGTGCGCCTCCGCCCCTCCTACTTCCCGTTCGTCGAGCCCGGCGCCGAGGTCGACGTGGGATGTGTATTCTGCAAACAACCCGACGGCGCGCGGCCGGGCTGCAGCTTGTGCAAGCACACCGGCTGGATCGAGATCCTGGGCTGCGGGATGATCCATCCCGTCGTCTTCGAGAACTGCGGGATCGATCCCGAGGTCTGGTCCGGCTTCGCGCTCGGGATGGGCCTCGAGCGCATCGCGCTCTTGAAGTACGGCATCCCGAACATCAAGCTCCTGTTCGAGAACGATCCGCGCTTCCTCGCGCAGTTCTGACGCTACTGCTTTCGCAGCGCGATCGTCACCGTCGATCGCTCCTCCGTGTTCGCCCACGGCACGTCCTCGAGCGTGAGCGTGAGCCCCTCGGCCGCGATCGCGTCGATGAACGCGGCGCACGTGGTGGAGGGCGAGACGTCGACGCCCGAGGTGCTCACCGCGAGCGTGGTCGCGTCGATGGTGACGTTGATCTTCGACGCGCAGCCGCTCCGCGGCGGCGACACGACCGTCGCGTCGACGCGCGGATGCTGGAGGAGCGGGAAGTGACCCGGCGGCAGCGGCGTCGAGAACGACGGCGGGCCCGCGACGTTGAAGAGCGACGAGAGCATCGTGCCCGCGGTCGTGTGGGTCGCGACGTAGCCGGGCGGGATCGCGGCCGCGATCGTGACCGCCGGCGGCACGAACGCGGGAGGCTCCGTCGGCCCCACCGTGCCCGCCGACGCGTCGCCGAAGAGCGGACAGATCGACGCGAGCGCGCCGCCGCGCGACGCCACGCCGACGAGGTCGCCGCACGACGTCGCCTCGAGGCACTGCGCCTGTCCCTCCGTCACCGCGGCGTTGCAGATCTGCGCGCAGATGAGCTCGGCCTGCGCGCTCGGCGCGTTGCACTCGGCCGCCTTCGCTTCGCAGCGACCCTTGCACGCCGCGGGCGAGACCGTGAGCGGCCCCGCGTCGCCCTCGTTCGCCTCCGGCGTCGCCGTCGCCGGCTCGTCGTCGGAGCACGCCGCGAAGACGGCGAGGACGACGGCGACGGCGAACGCGCGGCGCATGGCTCGCTACTTCAACTCGATCGTGACGGTCGACGTCTTCGTGCTGTTCGCCCACGGCACGTTCGCGAGCGTGAGCTTGGCGCCGTCGGAGACGATCTTGTCCGCGAAGGTCGCGCACGGGGTGTCGGGGATCGTCTCGACCGCGGTGAACTGAACGCCGACCTGCTCGGAGTTGATGACGAACGAGAACTTCGCGTCGCATCCGCCGCGCGACGGCGCGTCGACCGTGACCGCGACGTCCTTGTCGCCGATCTGCGGGAACTGGGCGGCCGGCGGCTCCGGGGAGAAGGATGGCTTCGGCGCCACGTTGAAGAGCGTCGCGATCTCGTTGCCCTGCTTCGTGTGGAGCGCCTTGTAGTCGGACGGGATCGTCGCCGTGATGGTCATGCTCTCCGGGAGGTCGGTCGCGGTGCCGCCGGAGCTCGTGGTCGTCGTGGTCGACGAGGAGCTGCTCGTGACGGGACAGATGGCCGCGAGATCGCCGCCCTCGGCGAGCGGCTCGAGCTGGGAGCACGACTTGCCTTCGAGGCACGCGACCTGGCCCTCGGTGACGGAGCCGGCGCACAGCTGCGCGCACCCGGAGGCCGGACCACCGCACTCTGCCGCCTTCGCGTTGCAGCGCGACTTGCACGTGTCCGGCGACACGGTGGGCGAGCCGGACGTGGTGGTGCTCGTCGTGGTCGACGACGCGCCCGAGTCGTCCGAGCAACCTCCCGCGACAGCGGAGCCGACGAAGCCGGCGAGGACCGAGACCGCGAAGCGACCGTGCATGCCCATGGACGTAGCATCGTGGTAAGGATCGCGGGCCATGAAAGCGTCGTACCGCTGGCTGCGCGAGCTCCTGCCGAGCCTGACCCTCTCCGCCGACGAGGTCGCGCGCGCGCTCACGAGCGGCGGTCTCGAGGTCGAAGGAAAGCACGAGTACGGCGCCGGCGCGGAGGCGTGCCTCGTCGTGAAGGTCGTCGCGATCAAGCCGCACCCGACGAAGAGCGGCCTCCGCCTGGTGACGGTCGAGCGCGAAGGCGGCAAACGGCAGGAGGTCGTCTGCGGCGCGCCGAACGTCCCCGATCCCGGCGGCCTCGTCGTGCTCGCGCCGCTCGGCGCGCACCTGCCGGCGAAGGACCTGACCATCGCGCCGCGTGCGATCGCGGGCGTCACGAGCGAGGGCATGCTCTGCAGCGAGTCGGAGCTCGGGCTCTCCGACGAGAGCGGCGGGATCCTCGTCCTCCCACCCGGCACCGCGGAGCCCGGCACGCCGCTCGCGACCGCGGTCCCGAACGCGCGCGACACCGTCCTCGAGATCGGCCTCACCCCGAACCGCCCCGACGGCCTCGGTCACGTCGGCCTCGCGCGCGAGCTCGCGGCGCACCTCGGCACGACGTTCCAGTGGCCGGCGATCCCTGCGCCCGCGCGCGTCGCGGACGAGGCGACGGCGTCGATCGTCGCGATCGAGGTCGAGGACGCGGAGCGCTGCCCGCACTACGGCGCGGCCGGCGCGGTGGGCGTCTCGATCGCGCCGTCGCCGCTCTGGGCGAGGTACCGCTTGCAGGCGCTCGGGGTGCGGTCGATCTCGAACGTCGTCGACGTCACGAACCTCGTGATGCTCGAGTACGGCCACCCGATGCACGCGTTCGATCTCGACCGCGTGCGCGGCAAGAAGATCGTGGTCCGCCGCGCGAAGGACGGCGAGACGATGAAGACGCTCGACGACGTGGAGCGCAAGCTCGTCGCCGACGACCTCCTCATTTGCGACGGCGAAGGCCCCGTCGCGCTCGCGGGCGTGATGGGCGGCGCGTCGAGCGAGATCCACCGCGACACCAAGCGCGTGCTCTTCGAGTGCGCGTGGTTCGATCCCCGCACCGTGCGGCGCACCGCGCGCCGCCACGGCATGCACACGGAGTCGAGCCACCGCTTCGAGCGCGGGGTCGATCCGAGCGACGTCGCGCAGGTGCTCGATCGCGCGGTCGCGCTCACGCTCGAGCTCTCGCCCGGCGCCGCGGCGACGAAGGGTCGCCTCCACGTCCAGGGCTCGCGCGCCCTCGGCGAGCCGTCGCCGGTCGCGAAGCGCGTGATCCATTTCGACGCCGCGCGCGTCGCCGCGCTCACCGGCGTCGACGTGCCGTTCGCGGAGTCGGTCGCGATCCTGAAGCGCCTCGGCTGCGAGATGACGAACGCGACCGATCGCGAGTGCGACGTGCACGTGCCGACGCACCGTCCCGACATCGGTCGCGGGGCGGACCTCGTCGAGGAGGTGATCCGGATGCACGGCATCGACAAGGTGCCGGCGGAGCTCCCGCCGATCCACGCGTCGCGCGACGTGGGGGGACGCGAGGACCTCGCGCGCCGGGCGAAGGAGGTCGCGGCCGCGGTCGGCCTCTCGGAGGCGATCACGTTCAGCTTCACCTCGCCGAAGGTGCTCGCCGCGCTGGGCGCGCCGCCGCCGGCGGTGACGCTCACGAACCCGATGGCGGAGCCGCACAGCGTCCTCCGCACGACGCTGCTCGCCGGCTTGCTCGACGCGATCAAGAACGCGCGGCGCCACGGCGAGCGCGACGTGCGCGTGTTCACGGTGGGCCCGGTCTACCTCGCGCCGTCGCGCGAAGGCGAGATGCCGGAGGAGCGCCTCCGCCTCGCGTTCGCGCTCGCCGGCGATCGCCCGGCGTGGCTCGAGAAGCGGCAAGCCCTCGACGTGTGGGACGCGAAGGGCTACGCGATCGAGATCGCGCGCCGCCTCTCCGGCAAGCCCGCCGACGTCGTGCAGGCGAAGCGCGACGAGGCCCCCGCGCATCTGCATCCGCGCGGCGCGGGCTTCGTCGTCGCCGGCGGCGAGCGGATCGGCAGCGTCGGTCCGCTCCACCCCGACGTGATCGAGTCGCTCGACCTCGACGGCGAGGTGCTCGTCCTCGAGATCGAGCTCGAGCCGTTCCGCGGCGGCGCCGCGACGCCGCGCTTCACCGAGATCCCGCGCTTCCCCGCGAGCGCGCGCGACATCGCGCTCGTCGTGAAGGACGGCATCCCGGCGGGGGAGGTCGAGGCCGGCATCCGTGCCGCGGCGGGGCCGCTCGCGATCGCGGTGCGCCTCTTCGATCGCTTCGCCGGCGGGCAGGTGCCGGCGGGCCACACCAGCCTCGCGTTCCGCGTCGTCTACCGCGATCCGAAGGGCACGCTCACCGACGCGCAGGTGGACGCGGCGCACGCGGCGGTCGTGAAGGAGGCGGAGGCCCGCTTCGGCGCCACGTTGCGCGCCGGCTGACGTCGCCGGCTGACGTCGACCGCGGGAGCGCGTACCATCGGCGCGGTGAACGCGCCGGCGCCTGCGAAGCAGAACGAGCTCGTCGGCGCGATCCTGTCTCGCAAGTACCCGCTCTCGCGGGTCATCGGCTCGGGCGGGATGGGGACCGTCTTCGAGTCGCGGAACCCGGAGGACGGGCGCGCGATCGCGATCAAGCTCCTCTCCGTCGATTACCTGCACGACCTCGAGGTCATCCAGCGCTTCATCGAGGAGGGGCGCGTCTGCCAGCGCCTCATCCACCCCAACATCGTGCGCGTCTTCGAGACCGCGACGGCGGAGGACGGCACGCCGTACCTCGTGATGGAGCTACTCGAGGGGGTCCCGCTCAGCGCGTACACGCGGTCGAGCGTCCGCGTCCCGATCGGGCAGGCGACCGCGATCCTCCAGGGCGTCCTCGCCGGCCTCGGCGCCGCCCACGCGCAGGGCATCGTCCATCGCGACCTCAAGCCCGAGAACGTCGTCCTCGCGCGGGAGGCGAGCGGCACCTTCACCGCGAAGATCCTCGACTTCGGGATCGCGAAGGTGATGGACGCCGCGGGCGGCATGGGCTCGAAGACGAAGACCGGCGTGCTGCTCGGGACACCGGCGTACATGAGCCCGGAGCAGATCAAGAACGCGAAGGAGGTCGACGCGCGGAGCGACCTCTGGAGCGCGGGCGTCCTCCTCTACGAGATGCTCACCGGCCGCGTCGCGTTCCCCGCCCCGACGGAGTACGCCCGCCTCGGCGCCGTCCTCAACGCCACGCCCGCGCCGATCGAGAGCATCGATCCGCAGCTCGGCCGGCTCTCCGCGTTCATCTCCCTCTCGATGCAGAAGGACCGGACGCAGCGCTACCAGTCCGCGCTCGAGATGGCGCGCGCGCTCACGGCGGCCTCCGGCGAGACGCCGAGCCCGGCGGGGCCCGCGCCGATCAGCCGCCTCCCCGACGTGCCGAGCGTCTTCATGGCGGGCACCGCCCTCCGCGGGAGCGCGCCGCCGACGCCGGTCATCGACGCGCACCCCACCTTCGTCGACGTCGTCGATCGCGGACAGGTCGTCATCGAGCCGGGGGTCCCCGACAAGGGGCCGGGCGGGACGCTCGCGAGCCGCCCCGGCCGCCAGGTCACCGATCCGCCGCCGCAGGTCGTCATCGCGTCGCAAGGGACGCTCCCGTCCGAGAACCTCCCGATGCTGATGGCGCACGGCGCGCGCCGCGGCGTCGCCGCGTGGGCGGTGGTCGTCCTCGTCCTCGGCGCGCTGGTGGCGGGATTCCTTCTCGGCCTCGCGACGGCCCGTTTGCACTAAACTGGACGCTCATGACGTCACAAGACCCGGCCGCGCTCGCTCGTTACCTCGACGTGTTCCCCGAGTGGCTCCGAACCCTCGGCGAGGACGCCGCCGCGCTCGGCCAGATCGCGCACGCGACGGGCGAGAACGAGACCGGCCGCTACGTCATCGCGGGCCTCAACTACGTGTTCAAGTCGCTCGACCTCATCGCCGACGGCATCGACGACGTCGGCTTCTGCGACGACGCGTTCGTCATCCGCGTCGCCGCCGCCCTCGCGGTGGAGGCCGATCCCACCGTCGACACCGGCGTCCTCGGGCGCCTCGCGGCGGACGCGAAGCAGGTGGAGGAGTTCCTCGAGGAGGACTACCCGAAGCTCGTCGAGTACGTGAAGGGCCTCAAGCGCGGCGCCGCGCGCGGCCGCACGGTCGACGACATCATCGGTGACTCGGGCGTGCGCGCGCTCTTCGTCCAGGAGGTCGGCGCGTGGGCGCAGGAGTACAAGGTGCCGAGCTTTTCACGCGACGTGAAGACGCTCATCAAGCTCAAGGCCTTCCTCGGCGCGAAGCTCTCCTGACGATGAGCACCAAAGAGATCGCGCGTCTCCTGAAGGACGCAGAGGCCACGATGAAGCGCGACGCGAAGTCGGCGGTCGCGACGCTGCAAGAGGCTTACGCGATCGCCGTCCAAGCGGGGAACGACGGCGACACGGCGTACGTGGCGGAGGAGCTCGCGAAGGGCTGGGCGCGCCGCAAGAAGTCGGGCAAGGCGCTCTACTTCGCGATCAAGGCGACGAAGCTCGCGCCGAACGAGCGCGCGACGTGGACGACGCTCGGAAAGACGTGCGAGCTCGTCGCGTCGCGCCAGAAGCGCGAGACGAAGGCGCGCCGAGTCATGGCCCTCTACCAGGCCGCCGCCGCCGCCTTCAAGAAGGCCGCGAGCATGACGAAGGACGCCGAGGACAAGCACTTCCTCCTCGAGCTCGCGAAGGACGCCGCGAAGCAAGGCAAAGGCGAGGTCATCCCCCCGCCGCGCCAGGGCTAGTCTTGTTCGAGAGGGCTCTGCCCTCTCGAGCTCTCCCGCCGGGGGTTTCTTCGCGCGCGGGGCGCGCGCTCCGACGCCCCCGGACCCCCGAGAGGGGGACCCCGCCAAGCATCGCTGCCGATGCAGGTCCAGCGAGCTGGTGAGCTTGCGGGCTCAGATCTGGTTTGGGCCGCGGCTCTCGGGGCCGAGGTTGGGTTGGCTCTTCGTGTTCGAGCCGGCGTGGATGTTCGCCATGAGCTCTTGGAGGAGGTCGCGCGCCTCGGGCTTCTGCTTCAGGTGGTTCAGGAGCAGGGTCGTCACGTCGCTGAAGGCCTTCTCGAAGTTGAGGCCTTCGCGCGTGCGCGACGCGACCTTCTCGCGGCCGGCGTTGAGGTCCTCCTCGAGGGCCTCGGCGTAGCGCGCGAGCTGGGCGCGGAGCTCGTCGATCTGGCGGCGGAGATCGCGCGCCTGCTGATCCTTCACGTTCGCCTTCTGCTCGCGCTCGCCGAGGGCTTCGCGGCGCGCCTCGAGCAGCGCCGCCGCCGCGCCCGAGCGCTCGTAGATCGCGCGGAGCGTGGTCGGCGTGCCGCCCTGCTGCGCGGCCTGGTCCGCCTGGGCCTTCGCGGTCGCGCCGGCGCGCTCGGCGACCTGGACGAGCTCCCGCAGCTTCGCGGCCTCGGTCTGCTCCGCCGCGGCCTCGCGGAGCGCGCGCGACTCCTCGTGCGCGAGCTCTTCGACCTTACGACCGATCTCCGCGCGGAGGGCGCGGCCGCGGCGCTCGAGCGACTCGAGCTTGCGCGTGTGCGAGGCGACCTCGCCTTCGAGGCGGGTCGCGCGCGAGGCGAGGTCCCACGCCTGCGCGACGCCGGTCTGGATCTCGGGCGGCGTGTTGCCGGTCGGGTAGACGCGGCTCACCATGCGCGAGAACAGGGCGGCGCGGTTCGCCCACTCGATGACGCCCGGCGACTGCGGCGGCGGCGGGGGAGGCGGCGGCGCGTTCTGCGGATCGGCGGCCTGCACCTCCCACGGCGTCGAGGGGAGGGCGCGCTGGAGCGCCTTCAGCTCCTCGTGGAGGTGGTGGGCGTCCTGGTAGCGCTTGCGCCGCTCCTTCTCGAGGAGCTTGAGGACGATGACCTCGGACTGCGGGAGCACGTCCGGCTTGATCGCGGAGGGCTTGGGCGGCGGCGCGCTCCGCTGCATCTCGAGGAGCGTGTCGCGATCGTTCGAGCGGAAGGGGAGCTGCCCGGTGAGCATCTCGTAGAACAGGACGCCGAGGGCGTAGAGATCGCTCGGCGGCCCGGCCTCTTCGCCGCGGGCCTGCTCCGGGGACATGTACTCCGGCGTCCCGAACACCGCGCCCTTCGGGGCGAGGCGCGGGTCCATCGCGAGGTGCGCGAGGCCGAAGTCGAGGATCTTCACGAAGTCTTTTCGGCCGCCGCGCGTCGAGAGGAGGATGTTGTCGCTCTTCAGGTCGCGGTGGACGACGCCGAGGTCGTGCGCGCGCGCGAGGGCGGCGCACATCTGCTCGAGGATGTCGACGGCGCGCGAGAGCTGCATCGGGCCCTTCGCGAGCTCGCTCGAGAGCGAGGTGCCGACGAGGTACTCCATGACGAGGTAGAGCTCGCCCTCCTCGGTTTCGCCGATGTCATGGATATCGATGATATGGGCGTGATCGACGCGGTTGGCGGCGCGGGCCTCCCGCAGCATCCAGGCGCGGAGGTGGGTCTCGCCGCGGAGGTCGGGTCGGATCAGCTTGAGCGCGACGACGCGATCGATGAGCACGTGGCGCGCGCGGTACACGACACCCATTCCGCCTTCACCCGCGCGGGCCTCGAGTCGGTACCGCCCGGCGACGACACGCCCGAGCATGGGATCCTGCGGCTTGGCTGCGCTGCGCGGAGTGTTCATGTGCGGCTTTGCCGCGAGACTACAGCGCTCTCCGCGTTAAAGGAACAGCTGGATTTTCCCGCGTTTGCCTCGCTTCGGCCGCCGCTCCGGCGTGCTCGACGGGGTCGCTGTTTTCGGCGTGGTCGCGGGTTCGCTACTCTGCGCGTCGCTGCTTCGGCGCGGGTTGCCGCCCCGCCGCCGCTTCGCGCGGGTTGCCGCTCGGTCGCGCTCGCGGTCGGTGCATCTGCGCGTCGCAGGGTTGTTGCTCTGGTGCGCCTCCGGTGCGCCTCGGGGCGCCGCAGCTCAGAAGGCGACGTTCAGCACCGGGAAGCGGACCTCGTTCCCGCGGTTGTCGACGCCCATGCGCTGGCGCTCGGTCGCGCCCATGATCGCGCGGACCTCGGGGACGGGGACGCCGATCGCGAGCTGTCCGTTCCGCACGCCGACGAGCGAGGGGGCGGGGCGCGAGGGGACGTGGCGCGACGCCTGGGGAGCCTTCGTGCCGCCGCCGCTCGGGTCCGTCTCCGGCGCCGGCTGCGGAGGCGGCTCTGCGGGCGGAGTGGTGGCGGGCTCCGGCGAAGCGGGCGCGGGCGTCGCTGGGGCGGGTGCGGTCGGTGCGCCGACGACGCTGCTGCCACCCGGCTGACCGGGATCGGAAGTGGGGAGATCGCCGGTCGGCTTGTCTTCGCGAGCGCCTTCGGTCGCCCGGTATCGTGTGGCGTCGAGCGTGACGACGATGGCGGGGATGAGCGCCGCGATGCCGCCCGCGAGGAGGTAGGCGGGGACGCGGCCGTCGCTCGAGCCCCGCTCGATGAAGTAGCCGCCCGCGCCGCCCGCGCCGGCGCCGACGACGCCGCCGATCACGTACGCGAGCGTCGAGTGGACGCCGAAGATGGCCTCACCGAAGACGACGAGCTCGCCGCCGAGGAGCGCGCCGCCGACGATGCCGCGTCCGGTGCTCGAGACCTCTTCGGCCTGTGCGGCCGTTGGTGTCGCGAGCAGGGCACCGGCGACGAGAGCGCCCAGACCGAAGGCGCGCAGCTTCTTTCCGTCGAGCGTCATGGCCATCCCTTCTCGATGCGCGACCCTAACACGTCGGTACGCGACCTAACACGTCGGTGCGCGACCCTATCACGACGTTCAACCGGGTCTCAATTGAGGTCGGGGGCGTTGCCCCCGACACCCCCACCCCAGACACGGCCCTCGCGCTTTGCGCTCGGGGCGCTTCGCGCCCGCTTGCGCGGCCGCTTCTGGGGCCCCGTTCCGCATCCAGCAGCGACGCGTCGGCCCCGACGTTGAGTATTCTCGCGCGTCGTGGCTCGGTTGAGGGATCCTATCGCGCGGCCGGCGGCGGGTGCTGCGATCGTCGCGACGGCGCTGATCCTGAGCGCCGCGGCCGTCGGCGCGGTCATTCGGCTTCTTCCGTGGGTGCTCGATCCGGCGATCGGGTGGGGCACCCTCGCGCCGTTCGCGAAGAGCCTCCTCGCGGTTGCGGTCGAGGCGGCGCTCCTCATCGGCTGGCCGGTGGGGTGGGCGCTCGCGATTCAGCGGCTCGTCGAGCGCGGCGAAGCGCGTGTGCTCGCGTCGCTCGGCGAGCCGCCGGCGCGGACGGTCTTTCGACTCCTTCCGCAGGCCGCGGTCCTCGGCGGGGCGCTCGTGCTCTCGTCGGTCGTGCTCGGGCGCGAGGCGGTGGCGCCGGGGCGCGTCGTGAACGCGCTCCTCGTCGAGGGCCGCGCCACCTGCACGTCCGGCGCGACGCACGCGGTCCCTTTCGTGTCGGCGACGTGGCTCTGTCCGCCCGAAGGCGCGGGGCCGCCGCGCCTCGTCGGTCGCGCGCCGCTCGGCGGGGTGGTGTTCACGGCGGAGGAGGCGACGGTCAGCGACGACCTCCGGCGCATCGAGCTCGTCGGCGCGCGCCTCGCGCTGCCGTCCGCGACGGGCAACGTGCGCGTGCGCGTCGACAACCTCGTGCTCCGCGGCCTCGCGCCGTGGGCGCGGGCCTCCTCGCTGCCGCCTGTCCTGCGCGCCGGCGTCGTCACGGCCTCGGCGCTCGTCGCCGGCGCGGTCGCGGCGCTCGCGATCCTGCGCGCTCGCCGCCGTGTCGGCGGCGTCGCCGCGGCCGCGATCGGCGCCGCCGGTCCGCTCGCCGCGCTCGCGACGCTCCGCGCGCTGGAGCTGCGCGTGCCCGAGTCGTCGCCGGGCGCGTGGCTCTTCCTGTTCTCGCTCGTCCCCGTCGCCGCCCTCGCCGGCGCGGTCGCGGTCGCCGCGATCGTCACGGCCTTGCCCGAGGCACGCGGCGCTGATAGCAAATAAGGATGCTTGGCGGACTCGGAGCCCCGGAGCTCATCGTCATCGCGCTGATCGCGCTCCTCCTCTTCGGAGCGGGCCGCATCGCCGATATCGGCAAGGGTCTCGGCCAGGGCATCAAGAACTTCAAAGAAGGCATCAAGGAAGCGGACAAGGACGACGACGACGAGAAGTCGGAGAAGCCCGAGAAGACCGCGAAGAAGAAGGACGCCGACAAGACCGAGAAGGCGGAGAAGAAAGAGAAGAAGGAAAAGGAAGAGGCGTCCGAAGACGCCTGACCTCCGCGCTCGCTTTCGAAGCATGAGCTCCGCGGTCAGCACGCCGTTCGTATCGCTCGAGGACTTCCTCGAGATGGAGCCCGAGGACGGTGTGCGGCTCGAGTGGTGCGCTGGCATCGTCCACGCGATGAGCGGCGGGAGCCCCGACCACTCGCGTCTCGGCGCGCGCGTCATCGGTGCCCTCCTGTCGATCGCGGGTGAGGACTGCACCGTCTTCGACGCGAACGCGGATCTCTGGGTGGACGCCGCGCAGTTCTTCGGACGGGCGGACGCGAGCCTCGTGTGCGGAGCGCTCCAAGTCCACTCGGTGAAGAGAGGAAACAGGACGCTGGGCGAGGCGATCACGAACCCCGTCGTGATCGTCGAGGTGCTCTCCCCGTCGACCGAGACCCGCGATCGCGGCGAGAAGTTCGTTGCTTACAAGCAGCTCATGTCGCTCGAGGAGTACGTGCTCGTCTCACAAGACCAGCGACACGTCGAGGTACGCCGGCGCACGAGCGGAGGCTGGCGGAGCGACGTGGTCGCGGGCGAGGGGACGATCGCGATTCACGGTGCGCCGGTCGACCTCGACGCGATCTACGGACGTCAGCCGAGAGCGTAGTCCGTCGTTCAGACGCCGTTCTTCTTGAACCACTCGAGCGTCTTCTTCCACGCGTCTTCCGCGGCGGCCTTGTTGTAGGTCGGGCGGTAGTCGGCGTTGAAGCCGTGGTCGGCGTCGGCGTAGACGTTCACCTCGGAGCCGCTCTTGCCCGCCGCGATCTCCTTCTTGAGGAGCTCGACGTGCGAGACCGGGATGTGGGTGTCCTTGCCGCCGTAGAAGCCGATGACCGGGCACTTCAGCTTCGCGCCCACGTCGAGCGCCGACCTCGGCTTGAGCGCCGAGGGCGCGTTGGAGATCGGGCCGTAGTACGCCGCCGCGGCCTTGAGCTCCGCGCGCGCGGCGTAGAGCCAGACCTGACGGCCGCCCCAGCACCAGCCGATGCACGCGATGCGCTTGCCGTCGACCTTGCCCTGGCCCTTCGCCCACGTGACCGCGGCGTCGAGGTCTTTGGCGACTTGGTCGTCGGGCACCTTCTCGACGATCTTGATAATCTCGGCGAAATCCTTGAGCTTCGAGACGTCGCCCTCGCGGTAGTAGAGCTCCGGCGCGACGGCCATGTAGCCCGCCTTCGCGAGGCGGCGGCACATGTCCTTGATGTGCTCGTGCACGCCGAAGATCTCCTGGATGACGACGACGAGCGGGAAGGGGCCCTTGCCCTCCGGCATCGCGCGGTAGGCGGGCATCTTGTCGATCTTGACCTCGCCTGCGACGAGGCCCGTCGCGTCGGTCGTGATCGTGTCGGCGGAGACGGGGCTCACCGCGAGGGCGAAGCCGGTCGCGAGAGACGTGACGACGAAGGCGCGGCGGGAGACGTCCGTGTTCATGGGCGCGACGTCTAGCACACCTGGCCGCGGGGGAGGCGAGGGCGTGGTCGCGGCTCGGAGCGCTCGCAGTTCTCCATCCCATCGGAGCGTTCATCGGCGAGCAGCGGAGGATGCGCGCGTCTTCGCGCGCGTCCTACGGCTGCGAGCGGGGTGCAGGGGCCGCAGGCCCCTGCGTTGAAGACCCCGCGGCCCAGACGATGGCGTCGTGGAGGGCGGTCGGATCCTCCGCGGCGTAGGTGTGGCCGACGTCGCCGAGGCTGACGAAGCGGACCTCCATGCCCTCGCGCTCGAGGCGCTTCGCGTCCTCCTTGAGCGGCGCGTACGCGGCGTCGCGATAGCCGGCCGCGAGGACGACGCGGCGGACGCCGGCGGCGTGGAGCTTCTCGGCGGAGGGGTGCGCCTCGGGCGCCGCGATGAGCACGAGGCCGCGGAACTTCACCTTGCCGCTCTTCACGAGATCGAGCGTGACGTAGCCGCCCTGCGAGAAGCCGACCGCGACGCCCGGCTCCGCCGACGCGCCCTCTGCCTCCGCCGCCTCGAGCGCGTGCGTGACGACCGCGGCGGGCTTCGTCGGATCGATCGACCACGTCGCGGTGCCGTTCGCCTCCGCGTTGTCCGCCTTCGGGCAGACGAGCCAGCCGACGTCGCTCGCGCCGTTCTTGATGTGGGGGCAGCCGTTCGCCGCCTTGCCGTGGATGCCGTGGAGGTACACGACCGTGAGCGGCTTGTCCGAGGTCGACGTCGACGTCGACGGCGCCGGCGCGAACGCGAGGACGTCGCCGCCGATCGTCTTCGGCGCGCTCGAGTGGAAACCGCGCGTCTCGCCGCCGAGCGTCGTCTTCTGCGTGGCGACCACGTGCACCGTGTGCGCCGTCATGGTCTCGTGCGTCGACGCAGCGGCGCGGCTCACGAAGACGGAGCCGAGGGTAGCGGTGACGACGAGACAAAGGACGGCCGCGCGGCGAACGCCGCGGGTGAACGCGATCGACATCGAAACTCCAGGGGTGGGAGGACCGCGGACTTGCGGTCGTGGTGACGGGCAGACGTAAAGCAGCGCGCGTGCCTATTCCCGGCACGCGCGCAACTCTCGGATCTGAGGGCACATCGCGAGGGCCCCGGATTCCGTGACGTGTTTTTTCTCCCGCACGCGCGTGCGTCCCCGGAAACTCGTCACCCGATCGGATGACAGGCGCTAAAGTGGCCGCCAGAAGCCATGCCTACCTCTCTCGCCAAGCGTCTCGACGTCGTTCAGCCCAGCGTCACCCTCGCCATGAATGCGCGCGCCGCCGAGAAGCGCGCGGCCGGGATCGACGTCTATGCGTTCGGGGTCGGCGAGCCGGACTTCGAGCCGCCGGCGTTCGTGTTCGAGGCGGCGCGGAAGGCGATGGAGGTGAAGCCGGGCGTGTCGAAGTACACGGCCGTCACCGGCATCCCGCAATTGAAGCAGGCGATCTGCGCGCGCACCGCGGAGATCCGCGGCTGGCACGCGAAGCCGTCGCAGGTCACCGTCGCGGTCGGCGCGAAGCACGCCCTCTTCAACCTCGCCCTCTCGCTCTACGAGCCGGGCGACGAGGTCGTGATCCCCGCGCCGTATTGGGTCAGCTACCCGGAGCAGGTGAAGCTGTGCGGAGCGACGCCGGTCTTCGTCGAGACGACGGAGGAGGCGGGCTTCAAGATGTCGCCGCAGGCCTTCGAGAAGGCGCTCTCGCCGAAGACGAAGGCGGTCATCCTCTGCACGCCGTCGAACCCGACCGGGTCCGCGTACCACGAGGCCGAGCTCAAGGCGATCGTCGACGTGTGGAAGACCAAGAGCGACTCGTGGCTCATCGTCGACGAGATCTACGCCGACCTCGTCTACGACGGCTTCAAGCACGTGTCGGCGGCGCGGCTCGCGCCGGACGCGCTCGACCGCATCGTCGTCGTCGACGGCGTCTCGAAGACGTACGCGATGACGGGCTGGCGCATCGGCTGGAGCATCGCGCCCGAGCGCCTCGCGAAGGCGATGGACAAGGTGCAGGGGCAGAGCACGACGAACGCGACCGCGATCGCGCAGCACGCCGCCATCGCGGCGATCACGGGGCTGCAGGACGAGGTCGTGAAGATGCGCGACGCGTTCCAGAAGCGGCGCGACGTGATGGTCGCGGAGCTCTCCTCCATCCCGGGCGTGAAGTGCCGCACGCCGGAGGGCGCGTTCTACGCGTTCGCCGACTGCCGCGCGCTCTACGGCATCGAGTACAAGGGCAAGCCGATCTCGAACGACGAGGAGGCCGCGTTCTGGATGCTCGACGAGGCGAACGTCGCCGCGGTCCCGGGCGGCGCGTTCGGCGCGCCGGGCTACATCCGCTTCAGCTACGCCACGAACGAGGACCGCATCCGCGGCGGCATTGCTTCCATCAAGGCGGCCGCGGAGCGCGCGCGGAAGAAGTAGAGGAGGGAGGAGCACGATGCGGCATGCCGCGACGGAGCTGTGTCCGTTATCGCGGATGCTGCATCGGCGCGACATGACAGCGTTGTCCCGGCGCGGAGGTACGAGTGTCTTCGGGCCGCCACTGTGTCGAATCGTGCGCAGCGAGACGGTGTCGGAAATCGTGCAACGGGCTCTTTACCGCGGCCGTTTTCGTGTAGGGTGCCGCCGCGGCCCTGGTCCTGCCTGGGCTGAAGATTCGATCAAGAGAGCTTCGCGCCAACGGCTCCGTTTGGATTCTTCGGCAACAAGCTTCGTCAATCGTCAGTTCGAGGCGTCGTATGGCATCGCCCAGGTATGGGCCCGGCCAGGCGCTGAGTAAGAAGGAGAGCTTCAAATGAATACGAAACGCTTCTACGGCGCCGCCCTCATGGGCGCGATCCTCGTCCCCGTCGCCCTCACGGCCTGCGGTGACGGCGAGGACAACCCGCTCTGCTGCAACGAGTTCAAGGCGGGCGCCACCATCAGCGCCAACATCGGCGGCAGCGCCGAGAGCCAGGTCGCTGTCCAGGCGGTCGCCGACTTCGCCGGCATCGCCTCGGCGGCGCTCGACGACATCTCGTCGGCCTGCAAGGCCATGGCGTCCGACCTCGACGCGCCGGCGGCGACGCTCGACGCGGCGGAGAAGGAGACCGACAAGCAGAAGCGCATGCAGGCGTACTGCGCGGCGGCCGTGTCGGCGATCGGCTCGGTGAAGGCCAAGGCGTCGGGCACGCTCACCGTCGACTTCGTCCCGCCGAAGTGCGAGGCGTCGCTCAGCGCGAAGGCCAACTGCCAGGCGAAGTGCTCGGCCAGCGGCAGCTGCGATATCAAGGCGACCCCGCCGACGTGCGAGGGCGGCAGCCTCGAGGTCTCGTGCAAGGGCTCGTGCGAGGCGAAGGCCGGCGCGAAGCTGAACTGCACGGGCTCGTGCAGCGCGACGTGCACCGGCAAGTGCACGGCCGAGGGCGGCGTCCAGTGCGCCGGTGAGTGCAACGGCACGTGCGAAGGCAACACCGCGAACGGCGCGGCCTCGGGCAAGTGCGAAGGCACCTGCAAGGGCACGTGCTCGGCCACGGCGCCGAACGTGACCTGCGAGGGCTCCTGCGAGGGCGAGTGCGGCGGTAGCTGCACCGGCTCGGCCGAGGCCTCGGTCAAGTGCGACGGCGAGTGCAAGGCCGACTACGAGCCGCTCTCCTGCAAGGGTGGCGAGCTCAAGGGCGGCTGCCAGGTCGAGGCGAAGTGCGACGCGAACTGCGATGCGTCCGTCTCGGCGAAGGCGAACTGCTCGCCGCCGTCCGTCACGGTGGCGTTCGCGGGTGCGGCCGACGTCCAGGCGGCCGGCAAGCTCCGCGCGACGCTCGAGGCGAACTTCGGCATCATCCTCGCGTTCCGCGCGCGCCTCGAGGGCATGGTCAAGGTCACCACGTCGTTCAGCGCGAACGTCACGGCGGTCACCGACATCAAGGCGGCCTGCATCCCGCCGGTCGTCGCAGCGGTCGGCACGGCGCTCGCCGATGCGCAGGCGGCGGCTTCGGCCACGGTCAGCGTCGCGGGCTCCGTCACCGGCGGCTGATCGCGTGATGCCCCGCTCCACGTGAGCGGTGGCTTGGAAGAGCGCGTCTCCCTTCGCGGGTGGCGCGCTCTTCTTCATTTCGGCGACCCGTCGGGTGTATGTATTGCGCAGTTAGTTGCAGAACTGCGTGCACGCTTCGGCGACGCAGCCGTCGCGGGCGTCGGCGGCCTGGCGGCAGGCGGGGGGGGCGTTCGCGTAGCAGCCGTCGAGGCACGCGCAGTCGTCTTGGATGCAGCCGAGGGCGCAGTTGCGGATCCCCTCGTCGCAGGAGGTCTTCATCGCGGCGTCCTGGTTCGAGCACGCGGCGGAGAAGGCCTTCAACGCCTCGCACTCGCAGCGCGGCGACACGACGGCGGCCTCGCAGATCGAGCAGTTCTCGGCGCTGCGGTTCCAGCCTTGCCGGATGTCGCAGGCGGCGCGGAGGTTGTTCACGCCGTTGCCGACCTTGGGCTTGTCGTCGTCGTCGCTCCCGCACCCGGCAGCAACGACCAACGCGACGGAAAGAAAGGCGAAGAAGCGTTTCACGGGATCTCCGTACAACGACCGCGACCATGACGCGAGCGCGGCGGTAGCGACAGGGGGTTGCGGCTGGATGCCGCGCTCGGGTGGGCGGAGCGCGAATGCTACGATGCGTGAATGGGCGCTCATCCGATCTATCGCGTCGATCCGGCGGACCCGCGGGCGCCGTCGGACGAGGTGTGGGCCGAGCTCTCCGAGGACGAGCGTCGGGCGATCGTCGCGGCACTTCCGAGCGAGATCGAGCTGGGGCCGCCCGAGGGGGACACGCATCGCATCGCGATCGAGAAGACGAAGGATCCGCTGGAGGGGTTCTTCGAGCGGCTCGGGCGGCGTGTGTACATCTCCTCGAACCTCGCGGTGTACTACCCGAACGAGAGGGTGTTCGCGCCCGATCTCCTCGCCGTGCTCGACGTCGATCCGCACCGGCGCGAGAAGTGGGTCGTTCAGGACGAGAAGCGAGGTCTCGACTTCGTCCTCGAGGTGAACGTCGGCGGCGATCGAGCGAAGGACTTCCAGCGGAACGTCGACCTCTACGCGCGGCTCGGGATCGCGGAGTACTTCATCTACGATCCGCCGCGCGGACTCATTCGCGCGTTCGCGCTCCCGAGCGACGGCCGAACGTACGATCCCGTGCTCGGGCAACAAGGCCGGTTCCCGTCGCGCGTCCTCGGGCTCGACCTCGGCCTCGAAGACGGTGTGCTGCGCTTCTTCTTCAATGGCGCGATCGTGCCGGAGACGCGCGAGCTCCTCGACCGGGCGCAGCGCCTCCTCTCGGACGTCATGGCGAAGTACGACGCCGCGCTCCGCCGCGCCGAGGAGGCGGAGGCCGGACGCGAAGAGGAGCGCCGCGCGCGCGAAGAGGAGCACCGCGCGCGCGAAGAGGAGCACCGCGCGCGGGAGGCAGCGGAGGAGCGGGTTCGCGAGCTGCTCGCCGAGAACGAGCGGCTTCGGCGCGAGCGCGATTCGTAGGGAATCGACGCGCGCGCGTGGGTATGCTCGCGCGTGCATGGCGAACGACGATTCGAGCGAGAGGGACGTCGAGGCGGCGAGCTCGAAGGCGGCGCGGCTGTCCGCGATCCCGTCGGCGCCGACGACGCTCGCGCCCGGGTCGCTCCCCGACGACTCGATGGAGCCGCCCGACTCCGCGCTCTGGATCGAGGGCAAGCGGATCGAAGACGGCGACGTCGCGTGGATCACCGATCCGTGGACGCAGGAGCGCGTCGGCTCCGTCGTGCTCGCGAACGAGGTGCAGGCGGACCTCGCGGCGAACGCGGCCAAGCGCGCCTTCGAGACGATGCGGAAGACGCCGAGCTTCGCGCGGCGGCGGCTCCTCCTCGACGTCGCGCGGCGCATCGCCGAGGCGCGCGAGGAGCTCGCGATCCTCATCGAGCACGAGTCGGGGAAGCCGAAGACGCTCGCGCGCTTCGAGGTCGATCGCGCGATCACCACCTTCGAGCTCGGCGCGGAGGAGGCGGTGCGCATCGGCGGCGAGGTCGTGCCGCTCGACGTGACCGAGCCGACCGCGAGCTACCGCGGACACTGGCAGCGCGTCCCGCGCGGGCCCGTGCTCGCGATCTCGCCGTTCAACTACCCGCTCAACCTCGTCGCGCACAAGGTCGCGCCCGCGCTCGCGTGCGGCGCGCCGGTGGTGCTCAAGCCCGCGCCGCAGACGCCGCTCACCGCGCTCCGCCTCGCCGAGATCGTGCGCGACGCCGGCGCGCCGACCGACGCGCTGCAGGTCGTGCCGTGCAGCAACGAGGTCGCGGAGACGCTCGTGCGCAACGACGTCTTCGCCGTCCTCTCGTTCACCGGCAGCGACAAGGTCGGGTGGCACCTCAAGTCGATCGCGGGGCGCAAGCACGTGCTGCTCGAGCTCGGCGGCAACGCCGCGTGCATCGTCCACGAAGACGCACAGAACCTCGGCCAGATCGCGGCGACGATCTGCGCGAGCGCGTTCAACTACGCGGGCCAGGTCTGCATCAAGACGCAGCGCCTCTACGTCCACGCCGCCGTCGCCGACCGCTTGATGACGGAGCTCGCCGCGCGCGCGAAGGCGTACGAGCCGCAGGATCCGAAGAGCCCGACCACCGCGATCGGGCCGATGATCGACGAGCGCGCCGCGAAGCGCGTCGAGCAATGGATCGATCAGGCGCGCGCGGGCGGCGCCGAGGCTCTCGCGTCCGGGCCGCGCGTCAACAACCGCCTCCCCGCGCACGTGCTCCGCTTCGACGGGCCGGGGCGCGGCCTCCCGATCGTGGAGGAGGAGGTGTTCGGCCCCGTCCTCACCGTGCACACCTACGAGCGCTTCGAGGACGCGCTCGAGATGGCGGGGTCGACACGCTACGGCCTCCAGGCGGGGGTGTACACCGACTCGATCGCGCGGATGCGTGAGGCCTTCGATCGCCTCGACGTCGGGGCGCTCATCGTCAACGACGTCCCGAGCACGCGCGTCGACGCGATGCCGTACGGCGGCCGCCGCGACTCCGGCATTGGCCGCGAAGGCGTGCGCTATGCGATCGAGGAGATGACCGACCGCAAGATGCTCGTCATGCGCGCGTGACGTGCTAGGAAATCTTCGCTGTGCGTCGCTTCGGGTCGCTCCTCGGTGTCCTCGCCCTCGGCGCGTGCACGCACGGGAGCTGGGGGCGCGGCGGCACGAGCAACGAGATCGTCTTCGGCATCGAGCAGAGCCGGCTCGGCGTCGCGGCGGGGTACGAGTTCATCGGGCTCGCGAAGCACGGCGGGTCGGCCGCGGTCGCGTTCCGCGACGGCGACGGTCGCGGGCGCTGCTGGTTCGAGCGGCTCGATACGCGGCTCGGACGTCCTCACGTCGAGAACGGCGTCGCGACGTGGTCGGGCGGCTCGCTCCCGAGCGAGGGCCTCACCGTGCTCGCGAACCAGCCCGACCTCGTCCGGCGCGAAGGCGCCGCGTGGACCTCGGACGACACGCTCTTCTTCTACGCGGAGGGGTTCGCGATGCCGCCGCTCGAGGGCGTGCGGATGCGCGCGCCGCTCGTACAGCTCGCGATCGGCGACGTCACCCCCGCGCCCGACGCGACGACGGGCGCGCTCGCGCTCGACGCGACGAGCGAGGTCAGCGTGAAGTGGACCCCGCCGGTGGAGGACACGCGGTCGCGCGTGATGGTCGCGCTCACGACCGACCTCGCCGAGGTCCGCTGCTTCGACGACGCTGCGAACGGCGGCGCCGTCATCGGCAACGAGTGGATCGCGCGCCTCCTCGCGGCGAGCACGAAGGACGACGACGCGGGCGCCGGCGTGACCGGGACGATGACGGTGGCGTCGCATCGCCAGACGACGCTCTTCGCGGAAGGCGACTGGATCGTCTACGTCGTCGCGGCGCACGTCCACCGCGACATCGCCTTCACCATGCGCTAAATCGGCGCCATGGAAGCCCCGAAGAGCCGCACGGTAGGTCCGGAGGACCCCGTCCCCGGCGTCGCGCACGTCGTCCTCGTCATGAGCGGAAAGGGCGGTGTCGGCAAGAGCACGACCGCGACGAACCTCGCCCTCGCGCTCCATCGTTCGGGATACCGAACCGGTCTCCTCGACGCCGACATCTACGGCCCCTCGATCCCGACGATGCTCGGCGTCAGCGGCCGTCCCGTCTCGACCGACGGCAAGACGATCGAGCCGCTCGAGCGCTTCGGGCTGAAGCTCATGAGCATCGGCTTCCTCCTCGAGGACCCGAAGGCGGCCGTCATCTGGCGCGGGCCGATGCTCCACGGCGCGCTCTCGCAGTTCCTCAAGGACGTCGCGTGGGGGGAGCTCGACTTCCTCGTCCTCGATCTCCCGCCCGGCACCGGCGACGTCGCGCTCTCGCTCTCGCAGCGCCTCGGCGTGACGGGCGCGGTGATGGTGACGACGCCGCAACCCGTCGCGACGGACGACGTCTACAAGTCCGTCTCGATGTGCCGGAAGGTCAACATCCCGCTCCTCGGCGTCGTCGAGAACATGAGCTGGTTCGTCGACAGCGCGGGCGTGAAGCACGAGCTCTTCGGCAAGGGCGGCGGCCAGGCCGTCGCTGACTTCGCCGAGACGAGGCTCCTCGCCCAGATCCCGATCGATCAGAGCGTCCGCGAATGGGGCGACAAGGGCACCCCCGTCGTCCAGGCCGCCCCCGACGGCCCCGTCGCGCAAGCCTTCATGAAGCTCGCCGAAGAGCTCATCATCGTCGTCCAATCCAAGGCCGACGCCGGCGACGCCGCCGCCCCCCTCATCGATCGATCCGGCGGCCCCGGCGGCCGCCGCCGCCTCCCCGTCACGAAGTAGCGCAAGCGCCGAGACTGCGGGCCCGCGCCCGCGCCCGCGCCCCGTCGCGATGCGGTTGGAGCCCGCCCCGGGGCCCCGCGCCCGCGCCCCGTCGCGATGCGGTTGGGCCCCACCCCGGGCCCCCGCGACCGCGGCCGCCCCAGCGGTTGCGAAGCAACCCTCGCGCACCGCGCGAGGGCCGTGGTCGCGGGGTGGGGGTGTCGGGGGCAAAGCCCCCGACGTTGAAAAGCAGGTGTCGGGGGCAAAGCCCCCGACGTTGAGAGAAGAGAAACTGGATCGATAGCCGTCCATCTGACGCGTCAGATTCCTTGTGCTTTACTCGTAATGTCGACCGCGCCTCGCATACGGTGGACGTGACCCTTTTACCTTCGGTGGGATGATGCTCCTTTCCTCTCGGAAGCTGCTCGCGGCTGCTCTCGGATTGTCCGTGGTGACGGCGGGTGTGATCGTGGCGTGTGGCTCGGAGGACGAGAGCAAGTTCGATGACCCGGGCGTGAAGCCGGGGTTCTACACGGAGGCCGGCATCGCCGCGGACGGCGGCGACGATCCGAACGGCGACCTCTACAAGAACGATCCTCCGCCCGCGTGGTGCGGTGTCGAGGCCGGCGCGCCGCCTCCCGTGGGCGGTACGGAGGAGTGCCCCGACGACAAGAACAAGCCGGGCTGCG
This sequence comes from Labilithrix sp., assembly GCA_019637155.1. Taxonomy (NCBI): domain Bacteria; kingdom Pseudomonadati; phylum Myxococcota; order Polyangiales; family Labilitrichaceae; genus Labilithrix; species Labilithrix sp. The sequence goes on from JAHBWE010000016.1 coordinate 219,048, forward strand.
GCTGCAACAACGTCGGCGAGGAGGCGAACTGCTGGACCGGCCTCCGCAAGAACCGCGGGCTCGGCGGCTGTAAGGACGGCCGCACCGTGTGCCTCAAAGACACCGAGACGCAGGGCAAGTGGGGACCGTGCGAAGGTCAGGTCCTCCCCAAGCAGGGCGCGACGGGTGCGCCGGCGTGCAGCTGTTTCTCGGTCGGTCTCTGGAAGATCGCGAACACGGCGCCCTGCGTCTGGAACAACAACGGCTGGTACGCGTTCTCGACGCGCGGTGACGACGCCAGCGGCTGCAGCGGCAGCGTGCCGAAGGACACGGTGCTCGATCCGCTGCCGGACGGCGGCTCCTCCTCCGTGTGGTCGACGAACACGCTGAAGACCGACTGCGCCGGCTCCTTCAAGCTCGTCTTCCGCATTCGCGTCGGCGACAAGGACAACCCGTCGCCGAACGACTGCATCCTCGGCGAGAGCGAGACGTTCGCGGACTACCGCGAGGAGAACGTCGAGCAGAAGCTCCCCGACCTCCCGCACTGGAAGTCGACCAACGCCGAGTGCGTGAAGAAGTGGGAGGTCGACACGCCCGAGGACAAGAGCCCGGGCTACGGCGAGATGATCGTGAAGGGCGGTCAGACGGTCCGCTGCGAAGCGGTCTCCGAGCTCGGCGTGGACCAGGAGTTCGTCTTCAACCGCGTGAAGTTCTGCCCGAAGATCTGCCGCGACCAGGCGAACGCGAACCACCCGGCCTGCGTCGAGTGCAAGCTCTCCGGTCAGGGCAACTTCTGACGTCGAGGAGTCAGTTCTTCCAGCCGCCGCTCTTCTTCGCGGCGGCGAACGTGTCGAGGTCCTGCTCCTTCTTGAGGAGGACTCCGAGGAACGGGAGCTCGCGCACGAAGCGCTCGTTGCCGACGCCGGCGCGGCGGAGGACGGCGATCCAGTCGATGAGCTCGCTCGTCGACGGGCGCTTCCGCAGCTTCGGGAGGTCGCGCAGGCGATAGAAGGTGACGACCGCCTGATCGATGAGCTCGCGATCGAGGTTCGGGTGGTGCACCGCCACGATGCGGCGCATCAGCTCCTGATCCGGGAAGTCGATGAAGTGGAAGACGCAGCGGCGCAGGAACGCGTCGGGCAGCTCCTTCTCGTTGTTCGACGTGATGATGACGACGGGGCGCTCCTTCGCGACCACCTCGTCGCCCGTCTCCGTGACGACGAAGCGCATGCGGTCGACCTCGTGGAGGAGGTCGTTCGGGAACTCGAGGTCGGCCTTGTCGACCTCGTCGATGAGGAGCACGACGCGGCGCGACGCGCTGAACGCGCGGCCGAGCGGTCCCAGCTTGATGTACTGGCGGATGTCGGAGACCTTCGACTTGTCGTCGCCCGCGAAGCGCGAGTCGTAGAGGCGCTGGACGGTGTCGTAGACGTAGAGGCCGTCCTGCGCGCGCGTCGTCGACTTGACCGGCCAGTGAATGAGCTCCGTGCCGAGCGCCTCCGCCACCGCTTCGGCGAGCAGCGTCTTCCCCGTCCCCGGCTCGCCGCGGATGAGGAGCGGGCGCTCGAGCGCGAGGGCGGCGTTGACGGCGGCCTCCAGCGCGTCGTTGGTCAGGTAGGAGGCTGTCCCTTTGAACCGGAAGAACTCGCTCACGCTCTCTCGATATCACCGCTCACACGAGGAGAGCCAGGCGAAGAACGTCCTCGAGCGCGGGCTCGAGCGCTCGAGCTTTCGGATCGCGACGAAGATCGCCTCGCGGCGCTCCGGCGGCTCCGCCGCGAGGACGTCGCGGTACGCGCAGACCGAGAGCGGATCCTCGAGGTAGGCGTACGCCGCGGCGGCGTTCTCGGGCGCCGCGTGCGCGACGACGTGCGCGAGGACGGCGCGGACGTGCTCGATCGTGACGAGCGACGTGATCGCGTCCGACGGCGCGCCTGCCTCGACGAGCGCCAGCGCGACGCGCTCGCGGAGGCCGCCGACGCTGGTGCCGCGCGCGCGCGCCTCGCGCTCCGCCGCGCAGACGCGCGCGTGCCAGTGGCGCTCCTTCGGTCGCGCGAGCGTCGCGACGACGGCCGCGCGCAAGGTCTCGTCACCGAGCGACCACAGATCGACGAGCACGCGCGCGGGGAAGGCGCAGCTTCGCGGGAGCTTCGTCTCGAGGATGCGCTCCGCCGTGAGCGCGTCGCCGCGGCGCGCGCACGCGGCGAGGAGGCGGACCCAATGGCTCGGACCGCCGTCGGGCGAGCTCAGGATCAGCGCGCGCGCGTTCGCTCGCTCCGCCGGCGGCGTCTCGTCGGCGAGGAGCTCGCGGCGCGCGCGATCGAGATCGACCGAGTCGCGTCCGACCGCGGGCGTCGCGCCTCCGCGACGTCGTCGCCACGCCTCCTCCCACGGGCCCTGCGCCGGCTCGGCGGCGGGCGTCGCCCAGCGGCCGAGGAGCAGCTCGATCCCGGGGAGCACGACGAGATCGCGCAGCGACTCGAACGGCGCCTCGCGCGGCGGCGGCACGCGCTTCGCGAACGCGGGCGTCACGCGCTCGATCGCGGCCTGGCGCACGAGCGCGGCGACGCCGTCGGCGCTCGAGACGAGGTCCGGCCGCAGCGCCGCGAAGCGCTGGAGCGCGCGGCGTCCTCCCGGCAGCACGTGCGCGGCCGCGACGCGGAGGGCGGCGCGGTGCGCGATGCGCGTGCGGTGACGGCTCATCAGCGCGGCGACGACGACCGAGGGATCGGGCGCGCGCTCGAACGTCTCTTCGAGCGCGTCGATCGCGGCGGCGACGCCCTTCACGACGCAGTCCTTGCAGGCGGGGATCCGCGACGACAGCCAGCGCCACGCCGGCGCGATCGCGTCGAGCAGATCGAGCGCGCCGGTGACGTCTTCGAAGTGGCGCGGCAGCTCGGTCAGCGTGAGGTGGGCGTGCCCGTGATCGCGCGCCCATTCGTAGCGCATCGAGCGGAGCGCGAGGTCGACGAGCGCGACGCCGATCTTCGGTGACGACGGGAACCGGGCGAGGAGCGGGGCGAGGCGGTGATCGGACTGTCGCTCCGGCAGGCGCGCGGCGACGTCGAGCGCGCGGAGCATGCCGTCCTCGTCACGAGCGAGGGCGTCGAAGAGCGCGTGCGCGACGTTCACGTCGTTCCGCGCGTGGACGACGCCGCGCCGAATGCCGAGGCGCGCGGCGACCCACTCCTCGTGGACGCGTCCCTCCGGCGTTTCGCACGAGCCGTCGAGGAGCGCGAGCGCGGCCGGGACGTCGCCGGCTTCACGCGCGCGCCATCGCTCGGCCTCCACGAGCGTCGTGTCGTCCGGTTTCGGCGGCGTCGCGAGCCCGAGCGCGGCGCAATAGGGGCCGAGCGCGTCGGCGGCGGGCTCGAACGCGACCTCGCCGTCGTCGTACCAGAAGAGCCGATCGTAGAGCTGCGCCGGCCGGCCCTTCGACGCGAGCGGCACGCGGACCGCGCGCGCGATCTCGGCGCAGATCGCGCTCACGGCCGCTCGGATCGCACGATCCTCCTCCGCGCCGACGGACGAGTAGAGGCGATAGCCGACGAGCGTGTGCTCCGGCGTGATGCCGATGAGCTTCCGCGCGACGACGTTGCCGCTCGCGTTCCGAACGTAGAGGACGCGCTTGTTCGCCTCGATCGCGTTGAGCACCGTCGACGCCGCGTTCGATCCGTCGTCGAGCGCGAGGCAGGTCCCGAACGGGATCCCCATCCGGAGCACCTCGAGCGGGTCTTCCTCCAGCGCGAGCACGAACCGCGCGCCGCCGGCGCGGACCTCCATCCGCCGCGGCGCGAGCCAGGCGTCGACGTCGATCTTCCCCGCGTTCTGCCTGATCCAGCGCCGGCTGCGCGCGAACTCGCGGACGACGGAGCGGCCCGGCGTCTTCGCCGCTTCGCGGAGCAGCTTCTCGAGCATCTTGCGGTTGTCGTCGACGTTGAGCCAGAAGCGGACCGCGTCGCGCCATGCCGGCGTGAGCGCGGGCGCCGCGATCCCCCAGCCCTCGGCGAGGACCTGGCGGAAGGTCGCGTCGAGCTCGCGGCGGTAGGCGATCGGGAACAGCTGCTCGATGCGCGCGCGGAGGCGGCGCAACGTGCGCGCGCGCGGCGTCTCCGCGCGGATCCGCTCCTCGCTCCGCAGCGCCTCGAGCCGGCGCGCCTGCAGCTCGGTGCGGGCGGCGAGGCGCTCGAGGTGGCGCCGCTCGCCCGCGCGGCGGGCGGCGTGCTCGAAGTCCTCGCGGATCGCGTGCGAGAGCGGGCGCTCGCCGGCGAGGCGAGCGAGGTGGACGGCGCGATCGAGCGTGGCGTCGTCGTCGAGCCACGCCGCGAACGCGGGCTCGGCGCGGCGGCCGGCGCCGGGCTCGATGCCGCGCAGGCGACCGAGGATGCCGCGCGCCTTCGCGGGCAGGCGCTGGAACAACCCGAGCGTCGCGTCGAGCGTGGCGAGCGGGTCGGTCCCCTCCGCGGGAGCGTCGAGGAGGCAGAGCGTGAGGACGGCGAGGTCCTCGTTCTTGGGGAGCGACTCGAAGAGCTCCGGCTTCAGCGTCAGCTGGACTCCGTGCTCCGCGAGGCGGATCGACCACGTCGCGAACGCGCGCGCGGCGCGGACGTCCTCGAGCGCCGCGAGCTGGTCTTCGAGGTCGCGCTCCACCATCGCGGCGACGAGCTCGAGCTCGAGGCCGTTCGCGACGAGGTGGCCGATCTTGTTGCGCTGGTAGCCGTTGAAGTCGTGGCGCGAGAGCGCACACGCTTGCGCGAGGGTGAGGTCGCTCGTGGTGTACGCGAGCACGACCTCCGGCTTCACGTCGTCGAGCGCGGGGACCCCGCCCTCGCCGGCGCGGAACGACAGCGCGACGAGCGCGAGCCTCTCCTCTGCTGCTTCGTCGGACTCGAGCGGGAGCACGCGGAGCGCGGCGGCGGCGGACGCGAGGAAGTCGTCGGTCACGAGCTCGGCGGGCAAGAGCGGCCAGCGCAAGGCCTGGCGGAGCACGTCGAGCGTGCGTCGTCTTCGCGCGCGCCCCGGGAGCTCGCGCGCCGCGTCGAGCCGCTCCGCGAGGCGGGCGAGCTCTTCGTCGTCGCCGGTCTCGCCCGCCGCGATCGCGAGGGCGCGCCGCTCCGCCTCCGCGCGCCGCTCCGCCGGCAGCGCGCGGAGCGACGCGAAGGCGCGCGCGATGGTGGTCGCTTCGCCGTCGTCGCGCATCGCGCGCACGAGCTCGACGATCGAGTCGCTCCATCGCTCGGGCGCGCACGAGCGATGAAGCGCGCGGAGCCGCGCCTGTCGCTCTTCGATCCACGCTCCGTCGATCCTCCCGTATCGCGTGAACGCGCGGCGATGGCGTCTCGCGGCGTCAAGCAGCGACGGGTCGGCGAGGACGCGGAGGTCGCGATGCGCGGTCGCCATGAAGGTGGCGTCGAGCGGGAGCGGCGGCGCCGCGAGCTCGACGTCGCGCTCGAGCACGGCGCGATCGAGCGCGCCGTCACGCTTCAAGCACGTGACGAGGTCGCGCGCGTGCGCCGCGCTCCGCACGCGACGCGCGCGGAGGAGGGTGGGACCCGTGCGGAGGTGCACGACGTCGAGGTCGAGGCGAGCGGCGCCCACGACGCGCCGCTTCAGGGCGGCGAGCTCGTCGCGACCCTTCGGGCGCCGGTAGTCTCTCGTCGAAAGTGGGGCGTGAGCCATGAACGGGCCGCACCATAAGCACGGCCCATCGGCCCCGCCACTCGCAGCTCACAGCTCACAGCTCACAGCTCGATGTTCATTCCGAACCCGAGGGTGCCGCCGAGCTGGAGGACGGACGCGCTGCCTCCGGTGCTGACGCCGTTCGTCGACGACTCGCTCCGCCCGCCGAACGTGACGCCGACCTCGGGCCCACCTTTCATGAAGAACGTCTCGTTGAAGCGGTACACGATCGACGCGTCGACGTTCAGCACCATCGCGCGGAACGTGTCGGTCGTCGGCGCCGAGCCCGCCGCGAGGAAGCTCGCCGACTCGGTGCGCGTCCAGCCCACGCCCGCGCGCGCCCAGAGCCCGACGCGATCGCCGAACGGCACGTAGAACCCGACGCGGGGGAGGAAGGTCATCGAGGTGGTGCCGGGGAGCTCGAGCCGCTGGCCGCCGCTCTCGACCGCGCCCCACGTGTGTTGGACGTCGACGCGCCCGCCGACGGAGAGGTGGTCGGTGACGAACACGTCCGCCGCGGGAGCGAACCACACGCTGGTGGTGCTCTGCTCGACGCCGCCGACGTTCGCGGTGCGCATCATCACGCCCGCGGGCGCGGCGTACGAGAAGCCGCTCATGTCGAGGCGAAGCCCGGCGAGCTGGTCGAGCACGACGTGCCCCCCCTCGTGAAACGGCACGATGAGGTCCCTCTCCGCCCAGGCCACACTAGAGGAAAGGAGCAACACGACGAAGACAACGATCCCGAGGAGCCAACGAACCATGCACGCCCCCTCGGCCCGCCTCCCCACCGGTTGTGCACTTTCTCTCGCCGAGCCATCAAGACGGGCCCCAGAAGCGGCCGCGAAAGCGGGCGCGAAGCGCCCCGAGCGCTCCGCGCGAGGGCCGTGTCTGGGGTGGGGTGTCGGGGCGAAGCCCCGACGTTGAGAGACGCCGTTCGAGTCCGTCGCGACCTGGGCGGCGCGCCCGAGCCCGACCTTCATGCCTCGCTCACCGTTTCGGCCGACCGTCCTCGGACCCAGCGAGATCCCGTGCATCGCTGACGCGACGAAGACACCGTCACCCGAGCTCGCGATGCTGAGCGCTTTCGTCCACGGCGGTCGTGTCGACGGAGCCGCGGTCGTCGACGCCGCGGTGCGTGCGGCGGCCGCGCTGGATGAGGCCCGAGCGAAGGCCTATGCTGACCTGGCGATCGGTGTGCTCGGTGACGCCGTACGCCCGATCCTGGAGCAAGTGATGCCGTATCTCTTTCCAGAAGAACCGTTCAGCGACTGGGCGAAGGGCCACTACCGCGAGGGCCAGATCGACGCCAAGCGCGAGGCCATCCATGCAGCGCTCAAGGTGCGTCGCATCAAGGTCTCGGCGGTGGCTCGCAAGCGAATCGACGCGTGCACCAAGCTCGCGATCCTCGACAGGTGGTTTCGTCGCGCGGTGACCGCGACGAAAGAGCGCGACGTCCTGTAGCGCGGCTGAGTGATGCTCCTCGCGTCCCCCGACGTGCGTGTTCCTCCCGCCGATGCGGTCGAGCGGGCGGTGCGCGAGCTCGATCGGAGGCTCGGCGCGTCGAAGGTCGACGTCGGCGAGGGCACGCGGGACACGTACTCGCGCGACGACAGCCCCGCGGCGGGGCGGCTGCCGGCGGCGGTGGTGTTCGCGTCGTCGCGGGAGGACATCGCGGCGACGCTCGCGATCTGCGAGACCCACGGCGTGCCCGTCACGCCGCGCGCGGCGGGGACCGGGCGCACCGGCGGCGCCGTGCCCGTCGCGGGCGGTGTCGTGCTCGCGACGCACGGGATGGCGAACGTCGTCGACATCGATCGCAAGGACCTCCTCGCGGTGGTGCAGCCCGGCGTCGTGCTCGGCGATCTCCACGCCGCGGTCGAGGCGGAGGGCCTCTTCTACCCGCCCGATCCTCAGTCGTGGAAGACGTGCATGATCGGCGGCAACGTCGCCGAGAACGCCGGCGGGCCGCGCGCGTTCAAGTACGGCGTCACCCGCGACTACGTGCTCGGCCTCGAGGCGTGTTTGATGGGCGGGCGCGTCGTGCGCACCGGGAGGCGCACGGTGAAGGGGGTCACCGGCTACGACGTGACCTCGCTCCTCGTCGGGAGCGAAGGCACGCTCGGCGTGTTCAGCGAGATCACGCTGAAGCTCCTCCACGCGCCGACCGAGGTCGCGACCGTGCTCGCGCTCTACCCCGACGTCCGCGTCGCCGCCGCCGCGGTGGAGCGCACGATCGCGGCGGGGCTCGTCCCGCGCTGCGTCGAGCTGATGGACGCGACGACGGTGGAGGCGATCCGCAAGCAGGGCGTCGCGATCGACCCTCGCGCCGGCGCGCTCATCCTCGCCGAGGTCGACGGACGCAACGCGCCGATCGATCCGCTCCTCACCGTGCTCGGCGACACCCTCGGCGTCGGATCGATCGACGTGCTCGCGGCGCAGGACGCCGCCCAGCGCGAGCGGCTGTGGGCGGCGCGGAGCACGCTCTCGATCGCGACGCGGAAGCTTGCAAAATACAAGCTTTCGGAGGACGTCGTCGTCCCGCGCTCGCGCCTCGTCGCGTTGCTCGACGAGGCGGGGCGCATCTGCGAGCGAGAGAAGGTCCGCCACCTCACGTACGGGCACGCGGGTGACGGGAACATGCACGTGAACTTCCTCTGGAACGACGAGAGCGAGCGGCCCGCCGTCGACCGCGCGATCGACGGCCTGATGCGCGCCACCGTCGCTCTCGGCGGCACCCTCTCCGGCGAGCACGGCATCGGCGTCGCGAAGGCGCCGTACCTCGCGATCGAGCAAGGTCCTGAATTGATTGGGCTTCAGCAAGACCTCAAGCGCGCCTTCGACCCGAGCGGGCTCCTCAATCCGGGCAAGGTCTTCCCGACCGGGCACGCCGGTTGCTGAAGCGGAGGACTTGCGCCCTGACCGAATTGCGACAAAGAAGGCCCGGTGCATGACACGACGATGACAAACGGGGCGGCGTCGAACGGGGCGAGCCCGAGCGTGCGGCCTTCGCGAGAGAAAGAGCGGCAGCTCCTCGATTTCGAGGACCAGCTCTCGCCGGTGGAGCGGAAGCAGATCACGTTCGTGCGGAACACGTTCGAGCCCGGCGGTTGGGACCGCGCGGTGCGCCTCGCGCAGCGGTACATCGGCTCGAACTGGATCGAGCAGTGCACGAAGAACATCCGTCACGTCCACGGCACCGAGCGGCTGCCGAAGTTCGATCGGAACAAGAGCTACCTCGTGGTCGCGAACCACCGGAGCTTCTTCGATCTCTACGTCGTCACCGGCTACCTCGTGAACCGCGACATGCCGCACCGGCTCCTCTTCCCGGTGCGCTCGCAGTTCTTCTACGACAAGCCGCTCGGCCTCTTCGTCAACGGCGTGATGAGCTTCTTCGCGATGTACCCGCCGGTGTTCCGCGAGCGGAGCCGCGCCGCGCTCAACCTCGCGAGCCTCGACGAGACCGTCCGCCTCCTCAAGCGCGGCGGCATGTTCGTCGGCCTCCACCCCGAGGGCCAGCGGAACAAAGGCGACGATCCGTACGAGCTCCTCCCGGCGCAGGGCGGGGTCGGCCGCGTCATCCAGGGGGCAGGCGTCGAGGTGCTGCCGGTGTTCATCAACGGCCTCGGCAACGACCTGCCGAAGCAAGTCGCCGGGAACTTCACGCGAAAAGGCACCCCCATCATCGTGAACTTCGGCGCGCCGGTCGACTTCGGCGACCTCCTGACGCAGCCCCCGAGCCCGCGCCTCCACAAGAAGATCTCCGAGCACGCGCTCGACGAGATCCGACGACTCGGCGCCGAGGAGCGCGAGATCCGCGCGTCGCTGCGCTAAGTAGTGGAGGCCATGAAGCCTCTCTCCCTCGCCCTCGCCTCGCTCGTCGTCGTCGTTGCCGCCTGCAGCAAAGATCCTCCGCCCGCGACGCAGACGACGGCGGCGCAGCCGGAGACCGAGACCAAGACCGCGACCAACGTCGAGCCGAAGAGCGCGACGCCCGCCATCCCCGCGGTCGCCGCCGACGCGCCGGACGCGGAGCTCGGCAAGCCCGCGCCCGACTTCACGCTCAAGGACCTCGACGGCAAGGAGACGAAGCTCTCCTCCTTCAAGGGGAAGGTCGTCGTGCTCGAGTGGTTCAACCCGGGCTGCCCGTTCGTGAACAAGTCTCACACGAAGGGCACGCTGAAGGAGGCCGCGGCGAAGCACGCGAAGAGCGGCGTCGTGTGGCTCGCGATCAACTCCGGCGCGGCGGGCAAGCAGGGCGCGGGCCTCGAGACGAACAAGGAGGCGGTGAAGAAGTACGCGATGGCGAACCCCGTCCTCCTCGACGAGGGCGGCGAGGTCGGGCGGAAGTACAACGCGACGAACACCCCGCACATGTTCGTCGTCGACGCGAACGGCACGCTCGTCTACCGCGGCGCGATCGACAACTCCCCCGATGGCGAGGGCGAGACCCCCACCGGCGGGAAGCTGATCTCCTACGTCGACGAGGCCGTCGCCGCGGTCACGGCGGGGAAGCCGGTCGCCACCGCGGAGACCAAGGCCTACGGCTGCAGCGTGAAATACGCGACGAAGTGACGGATGTCCCGGTAGTCTGGGCGCCATGAGCAAGGAGTTCCTCGTCAGCTCCGTGAAGACGATCATGGCGCAGAACCGCAGCGGCGACGTCGAGGGGTCGTACGACGGGTACGCCAAGCTCTTCGCCGCGCCCGAGTTCATGCAGAACAAGCCGGAGGACATGCGGCAGGCGCTGAAGCTCCTCATCCTCGCGAAGCGCTTCGGCAACGCGTCTCCGCGGCTCATCGAGGCGCACCGCGCCGCGATCCCGGCGCTGACCGAGCTCGTCTCCGTGCACGAGGAGGCGGAGGACTACGAGATGCTCGGCATCTGTCACCTCCTCATCGGCAACGACGCCGCCGCGTCGAACATGTTCCGGCAAGGTCTCGCGCTCGAGCGCGCGAAGAACCCCGCCTCCGATCTCTGCGGTCGCCTCATGACGCGCGTCGCCGCGATCTGATCCGCGTTGCGCCTCCGTGCACTGGCGCTCCTGGGCGCGCTGCTCCTCACCGGCTGCCCCCACACCGCGGACGAGAAGACCAAGGAGCCGAAGTGCCCGCCGCCCCCGGAGCCGGAGCATCAGGCGGTCGTCGTCGGGACGATCGGGCGCTACCACCTCGTCGAGAGCCGCTACCCGCTCGCGAAGCTCGCGGAGACGATGGCGGTGTTCAAGCCGGACCTCGTCCTCGTCGCGGTGCGCGTCGACGCGTTCCGGCAGGACGAGCTCGAGGACGCGTCGTTCGAGATGACGTACGTGCAGCACCTCGCGAAGGCGCGCGGCGTCGCGCTCGAGCCGATCGACTGGTGGCGCGAGGCCGACCTCGGCGCGCCGCCGCCGCCGGTCGAGCCGGCCGACGAGATCGAGATCGAGCGGCGCGAGACCGAGGTCCTGCGCGCGACGCGGATGTTCACGTTCGAGCAAGCGAACGGCGCCGAGCTCGGTGAGCGCGTCTTGCTCGCGCAGAACGCGGCCCTGCGCCACCGCGCGGGCGATCCGGTGACCATGCGCCGCCGCGCGTGGATCCAAGAGCTCGCCGCCGACGCCGCGCTCCGCCACGGCCGGCCGAAGCGCGTCCTCGCCTACGTCGACGTGTTCGATCGCCCCGCGATCGACGCCGTCCTCGGCGGCGTCGGCTACGCGCCGCGCCCGCCGGCCGAGGTCCTCGCGAAGTCGACGGAGGCGCTCGCGGTCCCGGACCTGCCGCCCGATCTCGTGACGAAGTGGCGCGCCCAGTCCGAGCGGGCGAAGGCGCGCGGCGAGAAGGCGACGACGCCGGCGGAGAAGGAGCTCTGGACCGATCGCGCGAAGGTGCTCGACGTTGCGGTCGAGAAGAGAGGCGGCTGCTGCGTGACGCAGTCCACCTTCGCGCCCGCGCGGCCTTGAGCCGACCTACGAGGACTCCGAGGCTTGGACGGCGCGCGGAGCGCGGGCGGTCGTCGCGTCGCGGACGATCGTGGCGGCGCGGCCGCGGGCGAGCTCCGGGAAGTGGCGGAGCGAGTCTTCGTAGATCTTCTGCGCGATCTTCTCGCCCGCCGCTTGCGGGAGGAGGCTGAGAAGCTTGTGGAGGCCGACGTTGCGGCGCGGGAGGACGATGATGCCCTCGTTCTTCTCGATCGCCGCGAGGGCTTCGCGCGTGAAGTCCTCGAGCTCCATGATCGGGCCGATGCGCTTCCACCACGCGAGCATGCGCTCCGCGGTGATGTCGTAGATCGAGCCGCCGAGCTGGCTCTCGCTGAGGATCGGCGTCCGCACGGCGCCGGGGCAGAGCGCGCTGACGCGGACGCCCTTCGACGCCGCCTCCACCCGCATCGTCTTCGAGAGGCCGACGACGGCGTGTTTCGTCAGCGCGTACGGCGCGAGGAACGGCGACTGCACGAGCCCCGCGAGCGACGCCGTGTTCACGATGTGGCCGAAGCCCTGCGCCACCATCTTGCGGTACGCGGGGCGCACGACGTGGACGACGCCCCAGACGTTCACGTCGATGACGGCGTCCCACTCCTTGTCCTCGAGCAGGTGCGTCTCGCCGAAGACGCCGATGCCCGCGTTCGCGAAGACGTAGTCGAGCCGCCCCTCGAGCGCGAAGGCGTTCTCGACGAGGTCGGCGCACGCGCCCTTGTCGCGCACGTCGAGGACGACGCCGCGCGCCTTGCCGCCGGCCTCCTCGATCGCGGTGACGGTGTCCTCGAGCTTCGCGCGCTGGATGTCGGAGAGCACGAGGTTCGCGCCGCGCTTGGCGAGCGTCTCCGCGAACGCGCGGCCGAAGCCCGACGCCGCTCCCGTGATCACGACCGTCGCTCCGTCCCATGTCCTCAGTCCGTTCTTCATCGCGGCTCCTTCCTCTTCATCTCTTGCTCGAGCACGTCGAGCGGAAGCGGTCCTTCGCCGAGGACCGCCTCGTGGAACGCCTTTTCGTCGAGCTTCGTCTTCTTGCGCAGCTCCTTGATCTTCAGCTCGCCGATCTTGTACGCGAGCGCCTGCCCCGGCCACGCGATGTAGCGGTCGACCTCGTTCACGACGTCGAGCTCCGCCTTCGGCGCGTTCTCGAGGAAGAAGTCGATCGCGCGCTGGCGATCCCATTTCAGGTGATGGATGCCGGTGTCGACGACGAGCCGCACCGCGCGCCACATCTCGTAGGTGAGCTGCCCGATCTTCGACCAGGGATCGTCGTAGAGCCCGAGCTCGTCGCCGAGGCTCTCCGCGTAGAGCGCCCACCCCTCGACGAACGCGTTGTAGCCGCCGTGGCGCCGGAACGGCGGGATGTTCGCCTGCTCGGTCGCGAGCGCGATCTGGAGGTGATGCCCCGGCACCGACTCGTGGAGCGAGAGCGCGACCATCTCCCATTTCGGCCGCGACTCCGGCTTGTAGAGGTTCACGAAGTAGGTGCCGGGCCGCGAGCCGTCCGCGGCCGGCTCGCGGTAGTACGCCGTCGTCGTGTCGGGCGCGACGTTGTCCGGCACCGGCTGCACCGTGTACGGCGTCTTCGGGAGGCGCGAGAACACGCGCGGGAGGAGGGGATCGATGCGCTGCCCGAGCTGCCGGTAGGCGGCGAGGAGCTCGTCGCCGTCGGCGTAGAAGAAGCGCGGGTCGCTCCGGAGGAACGTGAAGAGCTCCTTCGTCGTGCCGGTGAAGCCCGCGCGCGCCTTCGCCGCCTCCATCTCGCCGCGGATGCGCGCGACCTCGCGGAGGCCGATCGCGTGGATCTCGTCCGGCGTGAGCTTCGTCGTCGTGTGGAGCCGCGCGAGGTACGCGTAGCGCGCCGGCGCCTTCGGCAGCTGCCACGCGCCGACGTCGGGCTTGCACGCGGGCAGGTACGTCTCCGTCCAGAACGCCTTCAGCTTCACGAAGGCGGGGACGACCGCGCTCTCTACGAGCGCCTCCGCCTCCGCCGCGCGCGCGGCGGGGCCCGCGTGGTCCTTGTAAGGTGCAAAGAACGGGCTCTTCTTCGGATCGGCGACGATCTGCTTCTCGATCTGGCCCGTCACGCGCTCCATCACGACGCGCGGGTGGACGATGCCTTCCTTCACGCCGGCGGCGAGGAGCTCGATCGTCTGGTCCATGTACGCCGGGAACGAGCGGAGGCGCGCGTTCCAGTCGGCGAAGTCCTTGTCCGTCTTGAACGGCAGCGCGTCCGCGAGCTCGTCGGCGGTCTGGATCCCTCCGCGCTGGTTGATGGGGAGGAGGTGCTGGCGGTACTCGCGACCCTCGACCGCGACGGCGTAGCGATGGCGGAAGAGGTCCCACGACAGCGCGTCCTCGCGCCCGAGCGCGGCGCGCGGGATCTTCTCGATCTCCGCGAGCGCCATGTCTTCGTATTGGTCGCGGCGCGCCTCTGCCGCGAGGCTCACGTCGTCCCAGCGATCGCCGTAGCGATGGTCGCCGAGGCTCGAGGCCCACGTCGGATGCTCCCGCATCGTGAATTCCCAGTCGGCGTTGAAGAGCGCGTGGAGCGAGCGCGCCGCGTCGCTCGCGGTCGCGTCACGCGCCGGACGCGACGAGCACGCGCTGGCGACGAGGAGGACGAGGACGGCGCGGCGCATGGGGAGCGCGGAGCATGCCCCGGATCGCCGCGCGCCGGTAGTCGTACGGTCGGGCGAAATGTTTCAACGAATCTGAAGCTTTACGAGGCGCTTTCGCTCGCCGTGGCTCGTTCGTACGGCAGTGCTATGGAGCCGCTCGATGTCGGACGTACTCGCAGCCTCTCGTTTCCTCGTCGTCGGCGCCGGTGGCATCGGCGGCGTCATCACCGCGTCGCTCTCGGAGATCGGTCACGACGTGACCGCGGTCACGACCAACCAGGCGATCCACGACGCGGTGGTCGATCGCGGGATGAAGGTCGTCGGCGAAGGCGCGCCGCGCAGCGTGAAGGCGAAGGTCTCGCTCGGCGTCGCGCCGCTCATCGAGCGCGGCGAGAAGTTCGACTACGTGCTCCTCGCGACGCAGCCGCCGCAGGTCGAAGAGGCCGCGCGGCAAGCGCTCCCGCTCCTCGGCGACGACGGCGCGATGGTCTGCCTCCAGAACGGCCTCTGCGAGCGGCGCATCGCGAAGATCGCGGGCGACGATCGCGTCATCGGCGCCGTCGTCGGCTGGGGCGCGACGATGCCGGAGCCGGGGCTCTACGAGAAGACGGCGGCGGGCGGCTTCACGCTCGGCTACCCGGCCGGCGAGCCCTTCGGCTCCGATCACGACGACCTCGTCGCCGCGCTCGAGGCGGTGGGGCCGGTCGAGACGACGCAGAACCTCCCCGGCAAGCGCTGGAGCAAGCTCGCGATCAACTGCGCCATCTCCGCGCTCGGCACCGTCGGCGGCGACCGCCTCGGCGCGCTGATGCAGCACCGCATCGTGCGGCGCCTCGCGCTCGAGATCATGACCGAGACCGTGCATGTTGCACGCAAGGAGAACGTGCGCCTCGAGAAGGTGTCCGGCACGCTCGACCTCAACTGGATCGCGCTCACGGAGGAGGAGGCGCACGCGGCGGGCTCGCCGAGCCTCGTCGCGAAGCACACGCTGCTCCTCGCGGTCGGCCTCCGCTACCGCCGCATGAAGAGCTCGATGCTCTCCGCGATCGAGCGCGGCCGCACCCCCGCGGTCGACTTCCTCAACGGCGAGGTCGCCCTCCAAGGGAAGCGCCACGGCGTCTCCACCCCCGTGAACACGACGATGCGCGACACGGTGTGGGCGATCGCGGACGGCAAGAAGACCCCGGGCGTCGACCTCCTGCGCGAGGTCTACGAAGCGACCGGCCCGCACGGAGCCTGAGCGCGCTATTTCTTGTAGCGCGAGACCGTTCCGGCGCCGGGGTGACCGAAATAGACCCAATCCGCGGTGACGACGATGAGCCGCGGATAGGCGCCGGCAGGGAACGCGGGCCCGCTCGCGATCAGCTCCGAGGGCGCCGCGGAGGCGGCCTGCTTCGGCCGGCGCCGCAGCGCTCCGGTCGTCGCCTCGAACCAGTAGAGATGGGAGTCGTCACCGACGAGGGAGACCGGCTTCGCGAGCCCGCCCGCCACCTCGTTGCTCGCGCCGCCGGACGTCTTCATGACGCGGTGGACGGTGGTGTTCGTCGTGAAGTACACGCTCGCGTCGTCGGCGAAGAGCGCCGTCGGCGCGGTCGCTCCGCTCCAGCTCGCGCCGTTGCTCTGGGTCCAATCGCCGCGGTGGATCCCGTTGGTCTTCGAGTCCGCCCAGTAGATCTTCGTCGCGTCGCCCGCGACCGCCACCGGGGTGATGCCGGAGCTCGAGTTGTGCCGCTGCTCGTCCGAGAAGTCGCTCGTGCGGTACGACTCGACGTAGTTGTTCCACGCGGCGAGCACGCGGCCGTTCGCGACGACGACGTCCCTCCCGCCGCTCTCGCCTCCATGGCTGGCCGACGGGTAGCGCCCGACGTTCGTGTCGTTGATCCAGTAGAGGTCGTTGCCCGAGGTGAAGAGCGAGGTCGCGCCGTCGATCGCGGGGACGCTCTGCGCCGCGCCGCCGCCGGGCGTGCGCCGGACGCGCTGGGCGGGACCGCTCACCGCGACGTAGACGCCGTCGTCGCGCACGGCGATCGCCCGCATCGCTCCGAGCCCGGTCGCGAGCTGCTGCACCGTCCCCGCCGCCACCCTCGCCGTGTCGTCGTCCCTCCCGCCGTCGGTGACCGGCGTCGTCGGGTCCGGATCCGTGTCGCCGTTCGTACCGGCGGGAGCGGGAGCGGGAGCGCCGGCGCCGCTCTCCGTCCCCGACGGAGCCGGACCTCCCGGTGTGACGTCGCTCGTGCCGGTGCCGGCGATCTCGAGGCCACACGCCGCGAGCATGATCGAAGCGAGCGCCGTCCCCCAGCGAGCCATCCCCTCAGCGTACCGCGTTCAGGCGACGAGCAGAACCTGACGGCCGATCTCGCCGGGGCGGAGCAGCCACTCCGGAGTACGGTCTCGCACGAAGGAGACCTGTCCCGGCACGGCCGGCGGGAAGGTGGGGCGACCGACGAGGAAGGCGCCGATCGTCCCGAGGATCGGCTCGTCCGCGACGACGACGATGGAGGAACCGCGCGCGGAGAGGAGCGGGACGATCACCTCCGCCGGCGTGCTCCCGACGAGGAGCGGCAGCGTCTCCACGACGCCGACGTAGTCGGTGCGATCGGCGAAGAGCTCCGCGGTCTGCACCGCGGCGGGCTCCGGCGACACGACGAAGCGATCGAACGAGGGCTCCTCCGTCATCTTCAGCTTGTGGCCGAGCGCGCGGATCATGCGCCGGCCCTCCGCCGAGAGGAACGCGGCGCCTTCGTCGACGAGCGAGGTGCGGAGGAGATAGACGTCCATCAGGCCCGCAGCGTCAGCGCCTTCGGCACGACCTCGACCTCGAGCGGCAGCCCGCCCATCGGCTCGCCGTCGACGTCGAGGAGGTAGACGTCCGACGCGCTCGTGTTCACGAGCTCGAGCTTCATCTTCTGCCCGCGGAGGTGGACCGTGCCGGCCTGGTTGACGTGATCGCCGGAGTAGATGCTGCCGGAGGTGAGGGCGAAGCCGATCTTCGAGGTGGCGCCGAGCGCGACGAGCTCGAGGACGCCGTCGTCGATCTCCGCCATCGGCGCGACCTTCATCCCGCCGCCGAAGTAGCGGCCGTTGCAGATCGCGATCATGAAGGAGCGAACGAGGTGCTCCTCGCTCTTGCCGTCGTTCGTGATCGTGACGCGCACGTGCCCGAGCTCGGCGTTGAAGAGCGCCTTCAGCGACGCGCCGAAGTACGCCGCCTTGCCGCCGAGCGCGCGCGGCGCGCTCGCGACGTAGCGGTCGACGAGGCCGCCCATGCCGGCAGAGAGGATGTTCACGAACCAGTGGCTCGTCTTGCCGCCGCCGCTGAACTTGCCGACGTCGATCGCGCGCTGCTTCCCGCTCGCGATCGCCTCGACGTAGCGATCGAGCCGGTGCTCGGTGCCGAGCGTCTTGCGGAAGTCGCCGCCGGTGCCCTGACCGATGACGCCGAGCGCCGTCTCCGCCGCCTTCGTCCCGTAGTCGGACGAGCGCGCCTGCATGAGGCCGTTCACGACCTCGTGGATCGTGCCGTCGCCGCCGACCGCGACGACGAGCGGGTGCCCCGCGATCGCGCCTTGCCGCGCGAGGTCGATGCCGTGGCCGGGGTGCTCCGTCATCGCGACCTCGCACGCCCCGAGCGCGCGCTCGATCGTGCCGCGCATCGCCGCGAAGGTGCGCGCGGTCGTGCCGCCGCCCGAGCGCGGGTTGACGACGAGGAGCGGCTTCACGCTTCGTCACGCACGTCGGTGATGCGACGGCGGAGCGTGGAGAGGAAGGAGCCGCCCGTCTGCGGCCAGACCACGCCGCGCTCTTCGAGGTCGCGCACGGTGGCGACGAGCGTGACGGTCGGATCGCGCGGCGCCCAGCCGAGCTCGCTCTCGGCGAGCGACGCGTCGAGGTACCAGTAGAAGTGCGCCATATCGAGGCTGACGGGGTCGACCGAGACCGGGATGCCGAGGCGCTCCGAGAGCTGCTGCAGCATCTCGGCGCCGGTCTTCGCGATCTCGCGCGCCTGCCGCGGCATCGGGAGGATGGGGCCGCGCACGCCGGACACGCGCTCGAGCCGCGCGAAGAACTCCTTGATCGTGAGGTTGCACGCGCCGATGAGGTAGCGGCGGCCGCCGATCCCCTTGTCCATCGCGAGCGCCATCGCGAGCGCGGCGTCGCGCGCGTCGACGTAGGAGAGGCCGCCGGGCGGGATCGCGGGGATCTTCCGCTCGAGGAAGAGGCGCACGTCCTCCGTCGAGGAGCCGTTCACGTCGCCGGGGCCGAGGAGGAGCGTGGGGTTCACGCAGACGACCTCGAGCCCGTCCTTGCCGTTCTGCTCGAGCGCCGCCATCTCGGCGAAGAGCTTCGAGCGGTAGTACGGCCAGCGCTGGAGGAGGCCGATCGGGCTCGAGTCCTCCTCGGTGTAGATGCGATCGGGATCGTCGCCGACCGCGATCGTGCCGCTCGTCGACGCGACGACGACGCGGAGCACGCCGCGCTTCACCATCGCGGCGAGGACGTTCTTCGTCCCGTCGACGTGGAGCTTGTAGAGCTCCTCCGCGTCCTCGGGCTTGCGCGAGACCTTGCCCGCGCAGTGGAAGACTCCGTCGCACCCGACGAGCGCCTCCGCGATGCTCTCGGGATCGAGGACGTCACCGGTGACCTGCGTCACGGCGGCGGGGAGGTCGGCCGGCTTGCGCACCAGCGCGACCACCGCGTCGCCGCGATCGAGCAGCGTGCGGACGAGATGACGCCCGAGGAACCCGGTCGCTCCGGTGACGAGATAGCGGCTCACGGCCACGTCGTAGTCGGAGCGCCGCGGGGCGGCAAGCGGCGGTATGATGATGAGCTGCCCATGACGAACCTGGTCTCGGCGGAGCACTACCAGCTCCTCGGTGAGCTCGCGTCGGGGGGCATGGCGACGGTGTTCCTCGGGCGCCGCCGCTCGCGGCGGAGCCGCCAAGAGCTCGTCGCGATCAAGAGCATGCGCCAGGAGCTCGCGGAGGACGAGGCGTTCGCGACGATGTTCCTCGACGAGGCGACGCTCACCTCGCGGATCAAACACCCGAACGTCGTGCAGACGCTCGACGTCGCGTCCGAGGGCGGCAAGCTCCTCATCGTGATGGAGTACGTCGAGGGCATCTCCCTCTCGCGCCTCCTCGAGCTCCTCATGCAGGCGCGCGGATCCATCCCGCCGCGGATCGTCGTCGCGATCGTGTGCGATCTCCTCCGCGGCCTCCACGCCGCGCACGAGCTCGTCGACGGGAGCAATCGCCCGCTCTTCGTCGTGCATCGCGACGTGTCCCCGCAGAACGTGATCGTCGGCACCGACGGGGTCGCGCGCATCCTCGACTTCGGCGTCGCGAAGGCGTCGTCGCAGCGGCACGTCACGATGCGCGGCGAGATCAAGGGCAAGCTCGCGTACATGCCGCCCGAGCAAGCGCTCGGGGAGATGGTCGATCGTCGCTCCGACGTCTACGCCGCGGGCGTCGTGCTGTGGGAGACGCTCGTCGGCCGGCGGCTCTTCGACGCGCGGAGCGAAGAGGAGCTCGTGCGGCAGATCTTCGACGCCCAGATCGATCCCCCGAGCCTCGTCGCCGACGAGCCGATCCCCTCCGCGGTCGATCGCGTCTGCCTCCGCGCGCTCACGCACGCGCGCGAGGGGCGCTGGTCCACCGCAGAGGAGATGGCCGACGCGCTCGCGGCGGCGCTGTCGCCCGCGCATCGCGAGGACGTCTCCGCCTTCGTCCGGCGCACGGCGGCGGCCGACCTGCACGAGCGCGCCCGTCACGTCCAGGACCTCGAGCAGAACGCGGGCGCCCTCGACGCCGAGACCCAGACCCTGCAGCACATCCTCACCGGCCGCGCCGAGCGCACCGCCCGCGGGGTCCCCTCCGCCCCGCCGCCGCCGACGTCGCGCCGTCCCACGACGGCGGAGCATGTGCGCATGCCCGCGGCCACGCCGCGGCGCGAGTCGTCGCGGTCCACCCAGCGCCGCGAAGCACGCCGAAAACGGCGGCGAATGCGGCTCGTCCTCGGGTTCGTCACCGGGATCCTCGTCATTCTGGTCCTGATGCTCGCCGCCCTCATCCTGGGGCGTCACGCCAGCTAGAAGGCAGGTATAATCGAGGGATGGGGGCCCTCCGCCCAGGCTACGAGGTCACGCGCGAGCTCACGCTCGTGCGCCGGCTCGGCGCGGGCGGAATGGGAACGGTCTGGCTCGCGAGTCACAACAAGCTGAAGACCGACGTCGTCGTGAAGTTCCTCTCCGAGGCGCTCGCGAGCGACGCGGAGGCGTGCGCGCGCTTCGAGCGCGAGGTGCACGCCACGCTCCAGGTCCGCAGCCCGCACGTCGTGCAGACGCTCGACCACGGCATCACCGAGAGCGGCATTCCCTACCTCGTGCTCGAGTGGCTCGAAGGTCACGACCTCGCGAAGGAGATGCGCGCGCGGGGGCCGCTCCGTCCCGACGAGATCATGCACGTGGTCGAGGGGCTCGCGTCCGCGCTCACGAAGGCGCACGAGCGCGGCATCGTCCATCGCGACATCAAGCCGGCCAACGTCTTCCTCGTGAACGGATCGCCGCGGCCGTTCGTGAAGCTCGTCGACTTCGGGATCGCGAAGCGGCTCGAGGACGAGACGATGACGGCGACGAACGCGCTCCTCGGCACGCCGGCCTACATGAGCCCGGAGCAGATGGACGGCACGTCGCCGGTCGACCACCGGACCGATCTCTGGGCGCTCGGCGTCCTCACGTTCCACATGATGACGGGGCGCGCGCCCTTCAAGGGATCGCACATCGCGCACATCGCGCACGCGATCATGCACGGCGAGCGGCCGCGCGTCTCGACGGAGCGTCCCGATCTCCCGCCCGCGCTCGACGCGTGGATGGAATGTGCGCTCGCGCGCGATCCGGCGCAGCGGTTCGCGAGCGCGCGCGAGCTGTGTGACACGCTCGCGAACGCGTTCGGAGAGGTCGCGTTCACGACGAACCGCCGCCAGGCGCTCGCGTTCGGCACCGGCCCGCACCTCCCGCCCGGCTTCGCGCCCCCCGGCTCGCAGCCTGCGCCGATCTCGAGCCCGCTGATGCTCACCCCTTCGGTCCCGATCACCGTCGGCACCGTCGGCAACACGATCGACGTCGGCGCGACGCTCGGCCCGACCGCGAACACGCACTCGCCGTACGGCTCGTCGCCGCGCGTGAAGTGGGGGGTGATGGCCCTCGCGATGCTCGGCGTCGTGGGCATCGGCCTCGCCTATCGGTTCGGCAAGCAGAGCGTGGCGTCGTCTCCGCCGCTCGAGGCCACGTTCGACGCGCCGCCGGCGATGACGGCGCCCGCGACCGCGGTCACCCCCGTCGCGAACGCGACCGAGACGGCCGCGCCGCCGCCGCCGATCGTCACGGCGCCGCCGCCGAGCGCGTCGAGCGTCGCGGTCGCGCCGCATCCGCCTCCGCCCGCCCCGCCGCCGGCGGTCCGGCCGGTACCGAACCGCAAGACCCCCGCGCGGCCGCCGCCGTCGCCGGGGACCAAGCCCAAAGGCAACGGAGCGGGTGACAGCGACGATGTTGGGTTCTGAGCGCCGGACGGCGCGCTGCCTCCTCGGCGCGCTCGCGATCCTCGTCGTCACCAGCGCCGCCGCGGCCGAGCCGACCGCGGCGGAGCGCGAGACCGCGCGCACGCTCCTCCTCTCCGGCCGCGAGAAGAAGAAGAACGGACAGCACAAGGAGGCGCTCGCCGACTTCGAGAAGGCGCACGCGATCATGCACGTCCCGACGACGGGGCTCGATCTCGGCAAGACGCAGGAGTCGCTCGGGCTCCTCGTCGAGGCGCGCGCGACCTTCCTCGAGTCGGCGCGGTTCCCGCCGCAAGCGAACGAGCCGACCGCGTTCAAGCGCGCGCGCGAGGAGGCGAAGAGCCGCGCCGACGCGATCACGCCGCGGCTCGCGACGCTCACGGTGACGGTCCCCGCCGGCGCGAAGGTGAAGCTCGACGACAGCGAGATGTCGGACGCGAGCGTCGGCGTGCCGCTCAAGGTGAACCCGGGCAAGCACCAGATCGTCGCGTCGACGTCGAGCGACGAGAAGCGCGCGAGCGTCGACCTCGCGGAGGGGGAGACGAAGGCGATCGAGCTCGACGTCGCGGGCGCGGCCGAGGCTCCGCCGCCCCCGCCGCCGAAGCCGAAGGCCACGACGACGACGACGAGCACGCTCGTGTGGATCGGCGGCGGCGTCGCGGCGGCGGGCGTCGTCGCCGGGAGCATCACCGGCATCATGGCGTTCAGCGCGAAGAGCGACGTGTCGACGCGCTGCGAGAACAACCGCTGTCCGCCGTCGGAGGACGCGAAGATCGATCAGGGGATGCTCTACGGCAACATCTCGACCGTGTCGTTCATCGTCGCCGGCGTCGGCGCGGGGATCCTCGTCTACGGGCTCCTCAACCCTGCGAAGGTCGAGCAGGCCGCGTCGCGCCCGACGTTCTACGCGAGCCCGTTCGGCGTCGCGGGCACGTTCTAGAGCGACCTCATCAGCACGAGCTTCGCGTGGACGGTGCGCGTCTTCTTCGCGCCGATGTCGGTGAGGTCGAACTCGGCGACGGTCGCGCCGGCGGCGACGTCGGCGCCGCTCGGCGATCCGGGCGCGTTCGACCGCGTGACGACCGCGGTCGGCTTGGCGGTGGGCGTGATCGGCTTCTTCGGATCGTTCCCGCTCGGGAGGACGACCTTCGACTCGACCGCGATCGTGAGCTCCGCGCGCTTCACGCCGCGCATCTGGATCTTCGCGGACGCGAGCGACTTCACCGCGCGCGCGCGCACGTCCTCCCAGCCTTGCGCGCCGGCTTTGCCGGAGGCGCTCGACGACGTGAGCTTCAGGTCGACGACGATGCCGCGCTCGTCGATGACGGCGACGAACGTCGCGGTCCCTTGCTCCGGCGCGAAGCCCGCGTGCGTCGCGGCCTCGAGCGCGGTGATGACGGGGCCCTCCGGCCCGAGGCCGAGCGCGTGATCGCGGGCGCGGAGGGCGTCCTTCACCGCCTGCTCGGCGCGCTTGTCCTCGGGGATGTACATCGGATCGGCCGTCGCCGTCGTCGCCGCGCCGTTCGTCTCCGCCGATCCGGCGGGGAGAACGCCGCGGCCGAGGAACGGGTTGATCTGCCCCGGCGCCGCGATGCCGAGCGACAACCCGGAGACGATCCAGGTCCCGTTGCTCGCGACCGGCGCCGGCTCGCTCGGCGGCGCCGGTTCGCTCGACGCCGCGCTCTCGGTCGTGCTCGGACCGGAAGAACCAGGGACCACCGCCATCGCGAGCGGGGCGCTCGGCGCGGGCGCGGCCGGCGCGGTGCTCGGCTCCGTGATGATCTCGTCGAACCCGACCTCGAACGGCGTGTACGTGGGCGGCGCCGGCTCGACCGCCTCGACCGGCACCTCGATCCCGCGCACGAGCGCGAAGACGGCGACGTGGGCGAGCGCCGAGACGACGAGGACGCGGCGCAGCATGACTTCAGGATAGAGCGAAGACCTTCTGGAACGTCATCAGAAGGCTCACGTCGTTCGATTTGATCGCGCCGGAGAGGAACTCGGCGGGGCCGGGCGTGTACGCGTCGCGGACGATCTTCGTGAAGATCTCCGCGCTCGTCTTGAGGACGCAGTCGGCGGTGCCGCCGGCGGGCTTGCCGAGGGAGACCTTGCAGTCGTCCTTCGAGACGACCACCGTCCACTTCGCCATCTCGTCGCCGCCGAGGGTGAAATAGAAGGAGACCGGTTTGTCGACCGCGTCCTTCTGGAACTTGCTCTCGAGCTCCGCGAAGAGCGTGACGAGCGGGTGCTCCTTCGGCTCGTTCTCCTCGAGCGTCTTGAGCCGCGCGCAGTCGAGGATGGTGCCGTCCTTGAGCGCCTGCACCGCGCGCCGCGCGAGCTTCGCGACCTCGCGCGACGCGTCGCCGGCGGAGAGGCCCTTCGTGAGGCGGCGCATGTCCGTCACCGCGATCGGCGGACCGATCCGCGCCTCGAGCTCGCGCTTGAGCGGGACCTTGCTCCCCTTCGGCATCGCCTCGCGCGTGCCGGAGAGGTAGAGCGGGAGGATGTCGACGCCGTAGGTCAGCGCGAGGTGTCCGAGCAGCGGCTTGAACTCGTGGAGGTCGCCGTCGGTCGAGCGCGTGCCCTCCGGGAAGATGAGCATCGTTTTGCCGCTCGAGAGGATCTCGCCCGCCTGCCGCTCGCTCGCGCGGAGGCCGCCCTTGCGGTCGACCGCCTTCAGGTTGGTGAGGTTCTCGAAGAAGGCGCGCTGGAGCGAGTTCTTCTCGAAGAAGTAGTCCTGCGCCGCGAGGGTGGTGATGTCCTCGCCGTACTTGCCGAGCGCGTGCCGCACGAAGCCCATGTCGAGGTGGGAGCCGTGGTTCGCGACGACGATCGTGTTGCGGTTGTGCGGGATGAACGCGCGCCCGACGATGTTCGAGCGCATCACGTCGCCGTAGAACATGTCCTGGAAGACGCCGATGAGCCTCTTCCCGCGCTCCTGGATCGGAGACGGGAGCACGATCGGTTTGTTGCCGTCGTCGTCCTCTTTACGGCCCTCGATCGCGTAGCGCGACTTCACGATCTGCTGCGGGCGCAGCGACGCGCGCTCGGTGCCGACGAGGTTCTCGACGTCCGCGACCGTGCGGCACGCCTGGAGCTGCTTCGGCTCGATCGCGCCGTACTTCGCCTCGAGCGCGACGAGGAGCTCCGTGAGCGAGAGCGAGTCGAACGCGAGGTCGTCCGCCATCGTGCTCTCGCCGTGGATCTCGGCGGCCTTCTTGCCCTTCACCGCCGCGATCGCGATCCGGACCGGGCTCGAAGGCGCGTCGCCCTCCTCCGGCCGCGCCGTCGCCGCGATCATCCGCTCGAGGATCGCGCGCGCCTCGTTGCGCTTTACCTTGCGCGTCGCCGTCTTCGGGAGCGGCGCGTCGTACAGGTGCATGATCGCGGGCTGGCGTCCGTACGGCAGCTTCGCGATCGCGGAGCGGAGCGCGCCCATCGCGCGGTCGTTGCGCGCGCCGCGATCGATCGACTCGTCCTCCTCTGGCACCGCGATGCACGCGACGCGCTCGCCGCCGGAGCGGCCCTTCACGCCGACGATCGCGATCTCGAGGAGGTGGGGGACCTTCCCGAGCATCCGCTCGATGTCGTCGGGGTACACGTTCTCGCCGGTGGACGTGACGATGACGTCCTTCACGCGACCGACGATCTGGAGGCGGCCCTGGCGATCGAGCTTGCCGAGGTCGCCGGTGTGGAGCCAGCCGTCGTCGGTGAGCACCGCCTTCGTCGCGTCGAGGTCGGTGTAGCCCGCCATCACGTTCGGGCCCTTCGCGAGCACCTCGCCGACGCCGTTGTCGTCGGGGGAGTCGATCTTGATCTCGACGCCGGGGATCGCCTTGCCGACCTGGCCCGGCGGCGAGCCCGGCTTCGCGACGGTGAGCACCGGCGCGGCCTCGGTGAGGCCGTAGCCCTCGGTGAGCTTGAGGCCGATGCCGCTGAAGAGCTGCTGCGTCTCCTTCGGGAGCGCGGCGCCGCCGGAGATGAGGTAGCGGATGTTGCCGCCGAGCCCGTCGTGGACGGGGCCGAAGAGGACCTTGCCGAGATCGATGCCGGTGCCCTTCGAGAGCTGGCGGTTCAGGTCCGCCATCACGTCGAAGAGCTTCTCCACGATCGGGCCCTTCGCCGACACCTGCGAGAGGATGCGGCGCTCGAGGAGCTGCCACACCGCGGGCACGCCGACCATCGCGGTGACGCGCGCGTCCTTGAGGCCCTGCGAGACGCGGCCGCCCGAGAGCTCGTCGAGGTAGACGACGCGCGCGCCGCGCGAGAAGGGGAGGAGCATGCCGCACGTGAACTCGAACGTGTGGTGGAGCGGGAGCACGCTGAGGAGTCGATCGCCGCCGGAGAGCGGGAACAGCGGCGCGAGCGCGGCGATGAGGGAGGTGAAGTTCGCGTGCGTGAGCATGACGCCCTTCGGCCGCCCCGTCGTCCCGCTCGTGTAGATGAGGCTCGCGACGTCGTCGTCGTCCACGTCCACGTCCGGGCGCGCGAGGGTCTCGTCGGCGGCGGTGACGTCGGCGAGGAGATGGGTGGAGAGGTCGCCGAGCGTGTCGCCGAGGCGCTTCTTCACCTCGTCGTCCCAGCAGACGATCTTCGCCTCGCTCTCCTTCACGACGTTCGCGAACAGCGCCGGCTCGAGCGCGGGATCGATCGGCACCGCGGTGCCGCCCGCGCGGACGATGCCGAAGAACGCGATCGCCCAGTCGGGGTGGTTGTGGCCGGAGAGGACGACGCGATCGCCCTTCGAGAGCCCGAGCTTCACGAGGCGCGCGGCGGCGGCGTTCGCGCGCGCCCGCACGTCGAGGTACGTGACGCGCGCGATGCCGTCGTCCTCGAGGCGGCCGAAGGCGAGCGCGTGCTCGTGGCGCTCCGCCATCTGGTCGACGAGCGACGCGAGCGTGTCGTGGGACTTGAGCGGCTTCAGCTCGCGCTTGTAGCGCTCATCCATCCACGGGATGACGCGCTTCTCCATCGCGGGCATGTGCTGATGGAACCAGTAGTCGGGCCAATCGAGCTTCTCCGGCGCCCAGGGGAGCTTCGCGCGGTCCTCCTCGCTCATGCGCGCGTAGGCGGCGCGCGTGTTGGCGCACGAGAACGGGCCCTTCGCGTCGGTCGTGAACGGCGCGAAGAGGCGGAGGATGAAGTCGACGCGCTCGCTCTGCGCCGCGGCGGACTCGAGCGCCTTCGCGGTGGGCTTCGCGACGCCCCTGAGCGGCCCCGGCGCGGAGCCGATCGCCTTCGACGCGGCGCGCGCGAGCTTGCCGATCGCGCCGGCGCCGTACGCGTTGTAGCGGTCCATCGTGACCGCGGCGGGCTCCATGTACGCGTGGAAGACGTTCGCGACCGGGTTCCCCTTCGCGCGGCGCTTGAAGTACTGCCGCTTGTAGAGGCCGGTGAGCTCGCCGCTGCGCTCGGCGGTGAAGAGGTTCGAGTCGCTCGTGCCGTACTGGTAGACGGGCTTCGCGGTGCCCTCGAGCATCTCCGCGAGCGTGATGACCATGCCGTAGCAGACGATGTCGGCGGGGACGAAGTCGAGGACGCCCTTGCCGAGCGGCACCTGGTGCACGCCGCGCATCGCGAGGTAGATGATCGGCGCGGAGGTGCCGATGCCCTCGTTCCAGCCGGGGAACGGGAAGGCGAGCGTGCTCTCGCAGCAGGCGGGGCGCGCGATGGTGTAGCGGATGCCGGAGCGGGCGAGGATCTGCTCGCCGATGCTCTTCGTGTACGTGTAGATGTTGGGCCAGCCCCAGTGCTCGGCGCGCTCGAGCCCCGCCGCGACGAGGCGGTCGGACACGAATTTGCGCTTCACGTTCTTGAGCTCGGCCTCGAGCGGCACGCCCATCGTCGGCTCGCCGCGGCGGACGAGGTTCTTCGTCGCCTTCTCGAGGAACTCGCTCTGGCGGAACGCGTCTTCGCAGCGGCTCTTCGCCTGCGCGATGATGTCGAGGCAGTCGGTGATCTCGCGCTCGGGATCCCACAGCTCGCGCCCGAGCTCGTCCGCGCGGGGGAACGGATACGTCGTGCCGGGGGCCTCTTCGAGGATGAGGCCCTGCCGGTTGCCGACGACGTAGCAGGTCGACGTGTGCATGAGCGGCACGTCGCCGAGCGCGCGCACGAGGGCGACGAGGTTCTGCGCGCCGAACGCGTTCGTGTCGAGCGCCTCGTCGAGCGGCGGGTTGAAGTCGACGACGCCGGCGACGTTGACGACGCAGTCGACCTGTCCGCGCAGCGCCTCGACGTCGACGCCGCAGTTCTTCCGCGCGACGTCTCCGTCGATCGGGACGACCTTCTCGCGGAGGAAGGCCTCGAAGCCGTCGCCGTGCTGCTCCTTGAGCGGCTGCATCGCCTCGCTCGTCGCGATCGTGCTCCAGAAGCGCTCCTCGCTCGTCTCGGTCTTGGACTTGCGGACGAGGAGGTAGATCTTCCCGAGCTCGGGGTAGCGCGCGAGGATGAGGATCCAGAAGATCTTCCCGAGGAAGCCGGTGCCGCCGAGGATGAGGAGGCGCTTGCCTTTGAACTGGGCGCTGACGTCCAGCCGGGCCTGGGCCGCCGCGGGCGCGGCGGTTCCATTGATCCCGTTCGAGTGCACTTCTTGCGGCATGGGTCCGCGTGCTTACCGCACACCCCAGGACGCGGCAATACGAGGGTGATGGCTCGAAATTGTTCGCGAATTTCGGGCTACTGCGAGCAGAAAAACAGGCCGACGCCGAGGCTGCCGCCCTCGCACTTGCCGTTCGTGCACGAGCCGAAGGTCCCGCACTCGACGTTGCGGGTGCAGGCGCCGCCCGGCGGGATCGTCACCCCGCACTTCTGGGTGTTCGGATCGCAGAACGCTCCGCGCACGCAAGCTCCCGTCGCCGCGCAGTCTTCGCCGACCTCCCCGAACGCGACGCACGTCGCGCCGCTGCCGCAGAGCGCGCCGGCCACGCAGCTGTTCTGCCCGTACCCCTCGCACGCCTCGCCGATCGCGCTGCGCTTCTTGCACACGCGCGGCTCGCCGCCCCTGCCGTAGCTGCAATAGAGGCCGTCGGCCTCCCAGCAGACCTCGCGGCGCGGGCCGTCGCCGCTCGCCGTCGTCGAGGTCGACGTGCCGTCGAACGGCGAGGTCGCCTTGTCGCCGAGGCACGTGTCGTTCTCCTTCGCGCGGACGTAGACGACGCACGTCCGGCTCGTGCCGCCGTCGGAGCTCGACGAGAACACGCACTCCACGTCGCCGCTCGGATCCGGGGCGCACTCCGCGTCCGACTCGCAGACGGCGCCGGGCTGCTTCGTCCCGCTGCCGGTGCGCGTATAGACGCCGTCGCACGTGTCGTCGACGGCCTTGCCGCCGAGGTCCTCGCAGAACGTCGGCGCCGACTGCGCGCTCCGGAGCGCGGCGAGGCAGGCGTCGGCGCGCGCGGCGTCGAACGCGACGTCCTCGGACGCGCCGCCGAGCGCGAGGAGCGCGCGGCACGTCCCGCCGTTGTACGTCTTGCCCTGCTTCGGACAGCACGTGCCGCCGAGGATGTCGCAATACTCCGTCGCGAACGAGGACGTCGTGGCGCCGCCTCCTCCCGAGGTGCCGCCGCCCCCGCTGCACGCGACGATCGCGCTCGTGGTCGCGACGACGCCGAAGAAGAAGCTCCGAACGCGCGTCGTCAATCGCACACGAGCGCGAGGCCCGCTCCGCTGCTGCTCTCGCCGCCGCACTTGCCGTTGAAGCAGCCGATCGCGCCGCACTCCTCCGAGCTGGTGCACGCTTCTCCGCGCTTCAGCACCGGCGTGCACTTCTTCGTGTCGCTCTTGCAGTACGCGCCCTTCACGCACGGGTTGTTGCCGAACGAGAAGCCGCACTCGCCGCCCTCGGCGACGAGCTTCGCGCACTTCTTCTCCCGGTCGCACGAGAGGCCGTCGGGCCGCCAGCAGACCCCGACGCGCGGGGCGTCGTCGCTGCCGCTGAAGACGAAGGAGTCCTCGTCCTCTTTGTCGCCGACGCACGCGTCGCCTTCCTTCGCGCGGACCTGGACCTGGCACTTTCGCGTGGTCGCCTGCCCGGTCGAGAACGAGGCGCACTCGACCTCGCCGTCCGGCTGCGCGGCGCACTGGCCTTCGCCGTCGCAGAGCTCGCCGGGCTGCTTCGTCCCGCCCGCCGGCGCGGCCTCCTTGAAGACGTCCTCGCACGCTTGGCTCTGCGTGTCGTCGTCATCGTCGTCGTCGTTGCAGAACGCCGGCTGGCTCTGCGCGGCGCGGAGCGCGTCGAGGCACGTCTGGCCCTTGGCCGGATCGTACGTGCCCGCCTCGCCGATGATCGCGTTGTAGAGGTTGACGCACTTCTGCTGGTTGTACGTCTTGTCGACCTTCGGGCAGCACGACCCGATGACGTCGCAGAACGACGCGATGAATGCGCTCGACGTCGACGCACCTCCGCCACCGCCGCCGCCCGACCCGCCGCCGCACGCGACGACGAGCGCGGTCGTCGCGAGAGCTCCCCCGAAACCCCGACCCCAGAGCGAACGTAGCCTCATCCGTACGAGGATAGCGAAAGGTCTGCTGTAAGGCAGCTCTTTGGGCGGCGTTGAGAGCGCATGTCGCCTCGCTCGTCCCTCGCCGTCGCCTTCGTCCTCGCCCTCGCCACCGGTTGTGGCGCCGGAAGCGGCTACGCCCCGGCGAAGGAGCCGATGGGCGATCGCTATCGCTACTACGCCGCCGCGCCCATGCAGATGGCCTACCCCGGCGCTCCGCCCTCGGAGGAGGCGCCCGTCGCGCAGCCGGCGCCGGAGGCGCAGGGCACGGAGGGCTTCAAGGACCACGGCGTCAATCCGTTCGTCGACGCGAAGAAGGACCGCCTCTCCACGTTCTCGATCGACGTCGACACCGCCTCGTACTCGTTCGGGCGCCGGAAGCTCGTGCGCGAGAACACGCTCCCGCCGTACGCGTCGGTGCGGGCGGAGGAGTACCTGAACTCGTTCGACTACGGCTACGAGACGCCGTCGGCGAACGACAAGGCGCCGTTCAAGGTGCACTTCGCGGCGTCGCCGTCGCCGTTCACGCAGGGGCATCACCTCGTGCGCATCGGCGTGCAGGCGAAGCGCGTCACGGCGCAGGAGCGGATGCCGGTCCACCTCGTCTACCTCGTCGACACGTCGGGCTCGATGAGCCCCGCCGATCGGCTGCCGCTCGCGAAGAAGAGCCTCGCGCTCCTCACCGAGACGCTGAAGCCCGGCGACACGGTCGCGCTCTGCACCTATGCGGGCGACACGAAGGTCGTCCTCGAGCCGACCGGCGTCGACGACAAGCAGAAGATCCTCGCCGCGATCGCGTCCCTCGGCGCGGGCGGCGGCACCGCGATGTCGAGCGGCATCGACGCCGCCTACGCGCTCGCGAGCCGCACCCTCGTGAAGGGGCACGTAAACCGCATCGTGGTCCTCTCCGACGGCGACGCGAACATCGGCCGCTCGAGCCACGAGGAGATCCTCAAGACCATCGCGCAGTACAAGGACAAGGGCATCACCCTGTCCACGGTCGGCTTCGGCTCCGGCAACTACAAGGACACGATGATGGAGCAGCTCGCCGACAAGGGCGACGGCAACTACACGTACATCGACGGGGAGGACGAGGCGCGCAAGGTCTTCACCGAGCAGGTGGACGGGCTCCTCCAGGTCGTCGCGCGCGACGTGAAGATCCAGGTCGAGTACGACCCGAACGTCGTCAAGCGCTACCGCCTCATCGGCTACGAGAACCGCGACATCGCGGACAAGGACTTCCGCAACGACAAGGTCGACGCGGGCGAGGTCGGCGCGGGTCACTCGGTGACGGCGCTCTACGACGTCGAGCTCGTCGATCCGGCGAAGGCGGCGGCCGCCCCTCCGCTCACGCTCCGCATGCGCTGGAAGCCGGCGAAGAACGCGCTCCACGGCGGCGGCGATCAGGCGTCGGAGGAGACCTTCAAGATGCCGGCGAGCGCGATCGCCCCGTCGTTCGAGGAGGCGCCGGAGAGCTACCGCTTCGCCGTCGCGGTCGGGGCGTTCGCGGAGGTGCTGCGCCGCTCGCCGCACGCGGCCGACTGGAGCCTCGACAAGATCGGCGCGATCGCCTCGAACGCGACCGCCTCGCGCAAGGACCGGACGGAGCTCGTCTCCCTCGTCGACCGCGCGGCGCGGCTCTCGGCCAAGGCGCGCTGAGCCACCGACTACGGCGCGCCGGCGACGAGGTCGAACAAGGCCTCGGCGTTCGGCGCGGCGCCGCTCCCGGGCCAGAAGAGGTCGGCGTGGTGGCCGCGCTCCACGCGAACGAGCTTCGCGTTCGGCAGCGCGGCGGCGACCTTCTCGCCCATCGCGAACGGGATCAGCTCGTCGGCGTCGCCGTGGATGACGAGCGCGGGCTGCTGGATGCTCGGCGCCTTCTTGATCGTGTCGAGCTCGTGGCTCATGAGGAGCGAGACGGGTAGGAACGGCGCGAAGCGTCGCCCCATCGCGGCGATGTTCGTGAACGGCGAGACGAGGACGAGCCGCGCGCCGTGCCCGCGGTGGGCCATCTCCGCCGCGACGCTGCTGCCGAGCGACCAGCCGAAGACGACGAGCCGCTCGTTCGTCACGCCCCGCGCGCGGAGCCACGCGATCGCGGCGTCGCCGTCCTCGTAGAGCATCGCTTCGCTCGGCGGATCGCCGTGGAGCGTGCCATAGCCGCGGTACTCGACGAGCAGCACCCCGAGCCCGCGGCGCCGGAGCTCGGTGCCCATCGTGACCCCGTGGAAGATCGTCTCCCCGTTCCCGTGGAACATGACGACGGTGCGCGCGCCGTCGGGCGCGGGCCAGTGGATCCCCTCCGTCGCGCCGAAGCGGACGAGCGACGCGTCGGGATCGTCGATCCGCGGCGTCCCCGCGATCCGCGGCGCAGGGAAGAGCATCCGTGGATACGCGAGCCGCGCGACGCCGCAGAGCGCGAGGTATCCGCCGGCGATCACGGCGAGCGCGATCACGAAACCCCGCCGCCGCTTCGACATGCAGCTCCTCGCATGCCCCCTCCTACCATCGTCGCGTCAGCGAAGCGCGATCGCGCAGCAACTGCTCGAGTTGCGCAGGCCGGGCGGCGGGTGGGCTGCGCGAGCGGGGGTCGACCTGCACCAGCGCGGGCGGCTCGTTGCGCAGCGGACGACGCCAAACCAGCGGAATCCTTTGAATACACACATGTGCGCCGCCGGCATACACGCTGCAGTAACGGAGGGCATGAAGACGGCGGTGCTCGGGGCGGTCCTTGCGGCGGTGGTCGGGATGGCGGGCTGCGCGGTGGAGACCGGCGAGGACGACGACCTCATCGGGGACAGCTCCGACGCGGTGACGAACGGGCGCTGCGCGGGGACGACCGGCACGAAGACCGCGAACCTGAAGGTCATGACGGTGAACCTCCGCCACGACGTCGACTCGTGGCAGCGTCGCTTCGAGCTGATCGCCGACGAGATCGTGCGCCTCGATCCGGACGTCATCGGCGCGCAGGAGGTGGAGTTCTTCCTCCGCGACAACCAGGCCGAGAAGCTCAACGACCTGATCGCGAAGCGCGGTCATGCAAAGTACAACCTTTACGCGAAGCGGAAGTCGGGGGTCGCCGGCTTCTTCACCGGCGAAGGCATCGCGATCATGTCGCGCTGGAAGATCACGGAGAAGGAGCACGAGGACATCGGCGAGAAACGCGTCAGCATCCGCGCCCGCATCCAGCACCCGAACGGCCCGATCGACATGCTCGACACGCACCTCGAGGCCGGCGGCGGCGAGCGGGGCGCGGAGATCCGCGACGACCAGGCGCGCCAGACGATCGACCTCGCCGATCGCGACGACGACTGCCACCCGACCTTCCTCACCGGCGACATGAACGCGAAGGAGGACAGCGCCGCGCTGAAGCGCTTCTTCGCGGCGGGCTTCGTCGACTCCTTCAAGAAGGTGCACGGCGCCCAGACCTCGAAGGTCGGCAACACCTCGAGCGTGAAGCTCGCCGAGGGCGCCTTCGAGCAGAACCCGAAGAACCGCATCGACTTCGTCCTCGCCCGCGGCGCCGGCGGCCGCACGATCGAGCCGATCGACTCCGTCGTCTGCTTCAAGAACCACGACGCGAAGGGCTTCTACCCGTCCGACCACTTCGGCGTGATGACGACGTTCCGCGTGAAGCTCTGAGCGACGCCGAGCCTCCGCGCTCGCGTGGTAGGATCTCTCTCGTGATGGAGCGGATCCTCCGCGCAGCGAACACCCTCGAGGAGGCGGACGCGCTCGACCTCGAGGACCTCGCCGCGATCGCGCGGGGCCGGCGGAAGCGTCGTCGGTGAGAGGGGTCGCCGTTTCGCTCGGGGTCGCGCTCGGCGTCGCGTCGGCGTGCTCGCGGGAGCCACGGCTCGAGCCGATCGTCCACTATCCGCGGCCGCATTGTCCGGATGCGGGGGCGACGGCGCGGGCGCGGGTGAAGGTGATGACGCTGAACCTGCGCCACGACGCGGACCAGTGGGAGCGGCGGTTCGCGATGGTCGCCGACGAGATCGTGCGGCTCGATCCCGACGTCATCGGAATGCAAGAGGTGAAGCTCTCGCGCGATCAGGCGAACGTCCTCGACCGCCTCGTCGGCGAGCGGGGCGGCGCGCGCTACGAGGTGTTCACCGCTTACAAGAGCGGCCCCGGTGGCGTCGCGTCCGGTGAGGGGCTCGCCATCCTCACGCGCTGGCCCATGCTCGTGAAGGAGAGCGCCGACATCGGCGACGGGCGCGTCACGCTGTTCGCGCGCATCGCGCATCCGAACGGCGTGATCGACGCCTACAACACGCACTTCGACGCGCACCGCGACGCCGACGGAGAGGAGATGCGCGACCGCGAGGCGCTCCGCACCGTCGACTTCATCGCGAAGCACGACGAGTGCCACGCGACGTTCCTCCTCGGCGACATGAACTCGGAGGCCGACGAGCCGCCGCTCCGCCGCTTCGTCGCGGCCGCGTTCGACGACTCCTTCGCCGCCGCCGGCGCCGGCGCGCCCGGCAACACGCTGCGCATCCAGCTCGAGGAGGGCGCGTTCACGCAGTCGCCGCGGCGGCGCGTCGACTTCGTCCTCGCGCGCACGGCCGGGCGGCGCGTCGCGACGCCGACCGAGTCGGTCGTGTGCTTCAAGAACCACGACGCGAAGGGCTTCTACCCGTCCGACCACTTCGGCGTGATGTCGACGTTCGACCTCGGTTTGTGAGCGCGCGCGTCAGGGGAGGCGGGCGGCGACCTCGCGCGGGAGCGTGTGCTCGGCGAGCGGGCGGGCGACGCCGTCGTCGCCGGTGACGGTCCCGCGCCACAGGTCGTAGACCTCGTGCCGTCCGTTCGGGAGGACGACGAGCATCGTCGGCTCGAGGAGGTAGGCCGGCGTGTACGCGCTCACGACGCGCACGCGCGGCGGCGGCGGCCCCGCGATCCAGTCCGCGCAGTCCATCGGCGCGTTCGCGGCCGGCGCGGTGTGCATCAGGTGCAGGATCGTCGGCGCGACGTCGCAGGCGGAGGTCTGCGCGTCGGCGACGGCGCGCATCGCGCTCCGCTCCGCCGCGGGCGGGAGGACGAAGAGCGGATCGCGGACGACGTTGGATTGGTAGCCGTGGTTGTAGAACGCGCCGCCTTCGCCGAGCGGCTGGCCGTGGTCGCTCGTGAAGAACATCCACGCGTCCGGATCGCGTTCGCGGAGGGCCGCGTGCACGCGCGCGAGGAGCTCGTCGGTGACGCGGATCGTGTTGTCGTACGCGCCGATCGAGTTGACGCCGTCCTCGGGGAAGACCTTGTGCGACGGCGGCGAGTGCTCGCGGTAGGGCAGGTGCGATCCGTCCATGTGGACGACGAGGAAGAACGGCTCCGCGAGCGCGTGGAGGGTGGGGAGGACGCCCTTCTCGAGCATGACGAGGTCGTCGGAGCCCTTCAGCACGTCGACCTGCGGCGCGAACGAGATGCCGGTCTTGAAGACGTCGGCGCCCTCGCGCAGCATCGCGTCGAGGTCGCCCCACGACTCCTCCTGCGCGCTGATGAAGGCGGTGTGGTAGCCGCGCGCCTTCGCGTACTCCGTCACGGTCGGCGCGCGGAAGACGCGGCCGCTCGGGTCGGGCCCGGCGAGGCCGGTCATGATGTACGGCACGCTCGTGCGCGTGTGCGGCCCCATCACGACGGCGTCCTTCATCGCGACGAGCTCTCCCGCGTCGTGGAGCGCCTGGAGGCGCGGCGAGGTGGGGCGGTCGTAGCCGTAGATCGTGAGGTGGCTCGCCGCGAGCGACTCGCCGACGACGAGCACGATGTTGGGCAGCCGCACGCCCGCGGCGAGGGGCTCCGCCGGCGGCACCGCCACGCGGCCCTCGCCGCGCGCGGTCACGGTCGCGCGCTTCGCGAGCCCCACCACCGCGCAGGCGAAGGCCGGCTGCGGGTGCTCGAGCGTCGACGAGGCGCGCCAGTACGTCGAGCCGAGCGCGAGCCCGCCCGCGAGCACGGTCGCGAGCGCGGCGGCGCGGAGGCGCCCGAGCGGCTTCGCCGCGCGCGGGTAGAGGCCGAGCGTCGCGACCGACGCTGCGAGCACGACCAGCGTCCCGAGCGCGTCCGACGCCTGGCCCGCCGCCTGGAGCACGACGCGCGGCGCCTCGCCGAACGCGGCGAAGTCCGTCGGCGTCACGAACGCGCCGTAGGACTGGAACACCATCCACTGCACCGTCACCGGCACCGTGATGAGTGCAATATGCAAGCAAGTCCGGACCCGCCCGCGCGTCGTCGCGACGAGGCGCACGACGATCCAGAGCGCGAGCGCGGCCGCGGCGTAGTTGAGCGCGCCGCGCAGCGTGACGAGCCGCGGCCGCAGGTAGGCGGCCCGCGCGACGAGGTCGAGCGCGAGCAGCGCCGCCCACGCGAGCCCGACCGAGCGCGCCATCCAGCGCGGCGTGACACGATGAAGCAAGCGACGAGCGACCACCATCAGCGGCCGCATCTTCGCACCCGATCGCCCGGGGCCGAAGCTCGGCGTGTCGACGCGCGCCTCAGCGCGGCGATCGAGCCGTCACTTCTTGCAATACTCCACGATCTCGCCCTGAATTCGATTCTCTTCCTTCGTCGTTTTGTCCGTTTCGCGGAGGAAACCAGCGAAGTCGAGCCGCTTCGAGCTGAGCTTGTTGTAGGCCGTGCCGATGGAGTCGAGGTTGTCGGCGTAGTCGTCCTTGAGCGACGACAGCGTCTTGTCGGAGATCTTCTCCTCGCGGAGAGACGTCGCTTCCTTCTTCAGCTTGTCGCCGATGTCTCCGAGGTCCGAGCTCTTGTCGCTTCGGACCTTCGCTACTTGCGAATGCGCCTCGGTGACCTCGATGAGGAGGTGGCCGCAGGCC
Source organism: Labilithrix sp. (assembly GCA_019637155.1). Lineage (NCBI taxonomy): Bacteria > Pseudomonadati > Myxococcota > Polyangiales > Labilitrichaceae > Labilithrix > Labilithrix sp. The sequence goes on from JAHBWE010000016.1 coordinate 256,165, forward strand.
TCCTTCTTTGCGTTCTTGCATGCGGGGAGCGCGAGCAGAAGAAACACGGCGCCAATCCCAACCCCGATCCTACCAAGCATGGTCACCTCGACACTGTTGCGTGAATGGGGATCGACTGTCCTTGAGAATTGGCGTTTATGTCACCTTAAACCGAGTCGGCGACGCAGCGAATAAGCGCTCGCGAGCGAGGCTTAAGCCACGTTTAAGGTGGCGGGCTTGTAGTGTCCCGAGCCGCGCGCCGTCACACGCTCCCATACCAAACCATCGAGGGTCCATGCGTCGTTCCCCCTTCGCTCCGATTGTCGTCGTCGCCGCGCTCACGTCCGTCACGGCTCTGGCGCAGGTCCAGCTGCCTGGCGCCAAGAAAGACGTCCCTGCGCCGCTCCCGGGCGCGCTCGCGCCTCTCGTCGTCCAGGCGTCGCTTCCGCCGGCGACGACGATCGCGTGCGGAGCGACGAGGGAGGTGCTCGTCGGGCTCGAGAACAAAGCCACCGTGGCGAGGAGCGGCACGCTCACGACGGGAGGAACGTCGTCGGTGCCGTTCTCGGTCCCGGCAGGCGGCGCGCAGCAGTACAAGGTCCCGTTCTCCGTCGACTGCAACAAGCCGGTCTTGAAGATCACGGCGCAACCCAGCACCGGGGCGACCGTGACGAAGGAGCTCGTGGCGAAGTCGTTCAACTTCGCGCCGCAGTCGCTCGCGGCTACGAACGGGAAGGGGGCCCTGCAAGCGGCGGTCGTCGCGACCTGCGGCGCCGAGGTCGCGGTGCAGCTGAAGTCCGAGCTCGCGGAGGCCGCGACCATCAACGTCAACTTCGGCTACGGCAGCGGCATGGACAAGAACGAGACGATCGCGCCGCAGGCGAAGCTCACGGTGAAGGGCCCGGTGCTGGACTGCTCCAACTTCAAGAACTACGTCGTCGGCGTCGTCGGGCCGGCCATCGACGGCAAGAAGCTCCCTCCCGCGTCGCTCACGTACTGACGACCGGCCAGGAGGCTCCGCCATAGCCCTCCGAGCTCGTTGCATAGTACAAAGGAGCACGTGCGCGGTAGGTCTCGTGTCCCAAGAGCTTGCGCTCGCCGGTTGGGCCGGCCACGCCGGCTTCGAGCTCCTCGGCACGCTCGGCGAGGGTGGGTTCGGCGTCGTGTACGAGGCGCTCGATCGCGAGCGCGGCGAGCGGGTCGCGCTCAAGGTCCTCAAGCGCCGATCGAAGACCGATCTCGAGCGCTTCAAGCGCGAGTTCCGCGACCTCGCGCACCTCACCCACCCGAACCTGCCGCTGCTCTACGAGCTCTTCTGCCTCGACGAGCCCTGGTTCTTCACGATGGAGCTGCTCCGCGGGAGCTCGCTCCGCGCGTACATCCACGGCGACGATCGCGACGATCGCGGCGGCGCGATGGCGAGCGCGATCGCGAGCGCGACGCGCGGGACCTGGACGAGCACGGCCGAGCCGCCGCCGGCGCCGCCCTCCGCCGCCGCGCGCGGCGCGGCGCAGCTCGACGAGGAGCGCCTCGATCGCTGCCTCGAGCAGCTCGCCGACGTGCTCACGTTCCTCCACCGGCGCGGCTTCGTGCACGGCGACGTCAAGCCGTCGAACGTGCTCGTCCGGCCGGACGGTCACCTCTTCCTGCTCGACTTCGGGCTCGTCCGCCGCGACGACGAGACGCGCGACGGCTTCGCCGGCACCTCGCTCTACGCCGCGCCGGAGCTGCTCCGACGCGGCCGCCCGGCGCCGGAGCAAGACGTCTACTCCGTCGGCGCGATGGTCTTCGATCTGATCGCGGGGGCCCCGCCGTTCCCGGGGCCGGGCCTGCAGCCGATGCTGGACAAGGTCCGCCGCGCCGCGCCGCCGATCGCGTCGGTGGCGCCGTCCGTCTCGCCGCGCCTCGCCCGGCGGGTGGACCGCTGGCTCGATCGCGATCCCGCGCGCCGGGGAGGGCTCGCCGGGAGGTCGGAGACGGTGGCGCGCGGGTTCGTCGGCCGTACGGCGGAGCGCGGCGCGTTGCTCGATGCCTACCGTCGCGCGGAGGAAGGTCGGAGCGAGGTCGTCGTCGTCGTCGGGCGCGCGGGCTTCGGCAAGTCGGCGCTGGTCGAGGACGCGCTCGCGTCGATCGGGGGCCTCCCGTCGCGACCGCTGATCCTCTCGTCCCGCGCGAGCCCGAAGGAGCACGTCCCGTTCAACGCGCTCGACGGCTTGCTGAGCGCGCTTCCTCCGCTCGACGTCGAGCGCGCGGCGTCCCGGCGCGACGTCGCGCTCGCGTTGAAGTCCGCGATTCGCCGTGAGGCCGGCGAGCGCGTCGTCGTGATCTGGCTCGACGATCTCCACTGGGCCGACGCCGACAGCCTCTCCGTGCTGGAGGAGATGCTCCATCCCCCGCGCCTGCGCGCGGCGCTCTTCGTCCTCTCGCGACGGCCGGCCGAGCCGGGCTACGCGACCCTCGTGCTCCCGTGCCCGTCGCGCACGCTGGAGGTGGGGCCGCTCCTCCACGCGGACGCGCTCACGCTCGTGGCGGCGCACGGCGTGTCCGAGCGCCCCGCGGCGGAGACGCTCGTGTCGCGCGCGCGCGGGCACGCGCTCTTCCTCGAAGAGCTGTGCTCGGGCGGTGACCTCCGCTCCGCCGACGTCCCGGAGCTCGTCGCCCTTCGCGCGGCGCGCCTCTCGCCCCACGAGCGAGCGTTGCTCGAGCTCGTCTGCGTCTCGCAGGCCGCGCTGCCGTCGGCGCGCCTGAGGGTGCTCGTCGCGGACGAAGACGCCGACGTCGCGCGCTCGCTCGAGGCGCTCTGCCGCGCGCGCCTCCTCCGTCCCGCGATCGGCGGCGGCGGCGGCGGAGGGGAGGGCGGCTTCGCGCCCTTCCACGACCTGATCCGGGAGACCGTGGTCGACGCGATGCCGGACGAGAGGCGTCGAGCGCGTCACGAGGCGATCGCGCGCTCGCTCGATCCGTACGATCCGCGGCAGGTCCCGGCGCGGATCGAGCACCTGCGCGGCGCCGGTCGCGCGGAGGAGGCGGCGACGCTCGCGATCCAGGAGGCCCGCGCGGCCGCACGGGCGAAGGCCTTCGCGCAGGCGGCCGAGCTTCTCCGCGTGGCGCTCGAGCTGGGGGCGGACGAGTCGCTGCGCGAGGAGCGGCTCGAGGCGCTCGAGCGCGCGCAGCTCCCCTGCGACGCAGGGGACGCCGCGCTGGAGCTCGCGCGCACCGAGCCGGACGCCGCTTCGAAGACGAGGCTCGGCATCCGCGCGGCGAAGCACTACCTCGCGAGCGGCGAGCTCGCGCGCGGCCACGCGGTGCTGCGCGAGTTGCTCGCGCAGTCGGGCGTCCCGTGGCCGGAGACCGAGGTCGAGACGTTCGCGCGCCTCGTGCTCGCGCGGCTCGTCCCCCGCTGGCGGTCGAACCGCGCGCTCGATCGCGAGCTCGTGCTCGAGCTCCTCTGCGCGCTCGCCGAGGGCCTCGGCATGATCGACAACGCGCGCGGCAGCTTCTTCATGACGTGCGCGCTCGCGGCGGCGGAGGAGCTCGGCGATCCCCGCCGCCTCGCGTGGGTCCTCTTGAACGCGGCGATGTACCTCGGCTCGATGGACGAGCGGCGCCGCGCGAAGGGGCGCGCGTTCGTGCGGCGCGCCCGCGCGCTCTACCCCGGCCCGCTGCCGCCCGACCTCGCGGCTTACGAGCTCGCCGTCCTCGGGACGATGTCCTTCCAGGAGGCGCCGAGCCGCGAGGCCTCGGAGCTGCTCGCGCGCGCGGAGCGAGCCTTCTCCGACCTCGACGACGGCGGAGGGCCCTCGCTCGGCAACGTCGGCATCATCCGCGGACATTGTCTCCGCATGCTCGGCGATCTCACGGAGCTGCGCGCGCAGGCGGAGCGCCTCGCGCGCGTGGCGGAGCACCGCGCCGATTCGTACCTCCGGACGACGGCGAAGTTCGGCGGTCACGTGATCTGGCTGGCGGACGACGCGCCGGAGGCTTCGCGTCATTTGCTCGAGAGCGTGCCCTGGCCCGAGGTGCCGGGGGCCTTTCACTTCCAGCACTGGCTCCGCACCGAGGCGGAGGTGGAGACCTCGCTCTACGAGGGCGACGGGCGCGGCGGCTGGGAGCGGATCCGCGCCGTCCGCGCGTCCTTGCTCCTGTCCCTCATCCGCCAGATCCAGTCGGTGCGCATCTCGTGCGACTTCACGTTCGGCCGCGCGCTCGTCGGCTTCTGGGAGGCGGGCGGCGCGCGGCGCGTCGATCTCCTCGCGTCGTTCGAGCTCGTGCGCCGGCGCCTCCTCTCGGAGCGGAACCCCGCCGCCGCGGTGCGCTCGCACCTGCTCGGCGGAGGCGCGGCCGCGCTCGCCGGCCGGCGCGCGCGCGCGGCGCGGCACCTCCGGACCGCGCGCGAGATCGCGGAGGCGAACGGCCACGCGTACTTCGGCGCGCTCGCCGAGCTCGGCCTCGGCGCGCTCGGCGTGTCGTCCGGCGACGCGCAGGCGCGCGCGGAGGCGGTCCTGCGATCGATGGGCGTCGTCGATCCGCGACGCTTCATGGCGGTCGAGGTCCCCGGCTTCTACTCCGCGAGCACGACGTCGTCGTCGAGGCGATAGCCGGTGCGTGTGTGGTGGACGGCGGACTGCAGGCCCATCCGCCGGAGGGAGCTCACCGCGACGTAGACCCGGTTGCGCGCGGCGCGCGGCAAGATGAGCTCCCCCGGCCAGCCCTCCGCGACGATGGCGGACGTGTCGAGCGTGTCTCGACCGTCCAGACGCGCGCGCACGAGCGCGGCGAGCACCGCAGCGAGCTTCGGCGACGCCGCCAAGCTCACGCGCTCGCCGCTCGGCGAGACGAACCACTGGCCGCTCCTCGCGATCACGGCGCCGGTCTCCGCGCTCTGGACCTCGCGCGGGCGATCGGCGCCGTCGCCGTACGTGAGCGCGAATCGCCGTATGCTCTCGAGGAGCGTGTAGCGCGGCTCCTCTCCTGCCTCGACGCGCATCAGCGACGCGTCGACGAGCTCCTCGATGACGTAGGCCGGCGCCGTGACCCCCGCGACGCGGACCCGCGCCTCCGCCGCCGCGAGCGTGAGCGGAGACGGCCCCGTCGCGAGCGCCGTCAGCGCGCCGCGCGCCGCCGGCGTCAGCCGATCGAACGAGGAGCGGATCGCGTCACGGAGCGGCGAGCGCGCCGTCCCTCCGCGTGGATCGAGCAGGACGTCGACGTTCATCCGCTCGAGCAAGTCGGCCGGCGCGAAGGAGCGCGCGCTCTCGGCGGCGAGCTCCACCGCGAGAGGGAGGCCGTCGAGGCGTCGCGACAGCTCGGCGACGAGCCGCCGCTCCTCCTCCCGCAGCGCGAAGCTCGGGATCGCGCGGCGGGCCTTGCCGGCGAAGACCTCGACGCAGAGCTCCGGTTCGAGGGGGCCGAGATCCACGACGAGCTCGCCGGCGCACCGCAGCCGGACACGGCTCGGCGCGAGCAGCGCGAGCTCCGGCGCGGCGGCGAGCCAGCGTTCGAGCTCCTCCGCCGCGAAGCCGGCGGCGTCGTCGAGCCCGTCCACGAGGACCACCGCTGGCCCGAGCCGCGCCAACGCATGCAGCTCCGAGCAGCCTTCCTTCGACGCCGCCACGAGCAGCGCGTCGCGGAGCTCCGCGGCGTCCTCGGCGAACGAGCCGTCGATTTCGATCGCGCGCCGTCCCGCGTCTCGCGCGCGAGAGAGCGCCTCGCGCGCGAGGCGGGACTTGCCGACGCCCGGCGGTCCGAGGATCGAGATCATCCGCTCGCCGTCCGCCAGCGCCGACGCGACGTAGGTGAGCTCCGCCGCGCGCCCGACGAACGGCGATCGCCACGGCGTGCGCGATGCCCTCGCCGAAGGCTCCGCGCTCGCGTCGTCGTGAACAAGGACCGCGAATCCCATCCCCTCGAATGCTCCCTGCGTCTTTGTCCCGCATCGACGCGCGAGGGGTCAAGGCGGCCTCCGAAGGCCGATCCAAATTTAACCCCCTCTTAAGGGAGGGCCTCCCGGCGCGCTCTGGAGGCCGCGGGAAGCGAAGATCCTCTTAAGATCTCGGTGACGGCTCGGCTCGACTATGGTCGCCCGTCCGTGACCGGCTCGACGACGACCGACGAGAGCAGCGATCCGGAGTCGTCTGCTGCGGCGTACGTGCTGGTCGTCGCGTTCGGCGCTCCAGCAAGCGATCTCGGCCGCCGGTTCCTGGTCGCGGACGAGCTGCTCGTCGGCAGAGAGTCGCCGAGCTTCGGGAGCGACTACCGCGGCCTGTCGCGGCGGCACGCGGAGCTCCGGCGCGAGAGCGGCACCGTCGTCGTGCGCGATCTCGAGAGCCGCTTCGGCACCTTCGTCAACGGCACGAAGGTCCGCCGGCAAGAGCTCGCGCTCGGCGACGTCGTCTCGTTCGGCCGCGCCGGGATGATCCTCGCGCGGACGCCGCTGTCGTTCGTGCCCACGCCGCATCTCCGGATCGCGCACGAGTCGCTCGCGATCGCGCGCGTGCTCGACGAGCTTCGCGCGGCGGCGAGGACCGGGCTCCCCGTCTCCTTCGTCGGAGAGCCCGGCGTCGGCAAGCGTCTCTTCGCCGCCGAGCTCCACGCCGCCTCCGCGTCGGCGGGCGCGCTCGCCGTCGTGGACGGGTCGCGCGAACAATGGTCCGAGCCGCTGCCGTCACCAGAGGACACGATCGTCTTCACGCATATGTCGGAGGCCTCTCCGGCGATGCTCAAGACCTGCCTCCGGCTGCTCCGCGATCGCGAGCACGGGCGCCCCGCGCCGCGCGTCGTCTTGACGTTCGAGCCGGCCGACGGCGGCGTGGAGCCCTCGATCCCGCCGTCGCTCGCGAGCCACCTCTCCGGCTCCTTCATCCACGTGCCGCCGCTGCGCAGCCGGCCGGAGGACACCCTCCCCATCGCGCGCCGGAAGCTCGCCGAGCTCGCCGGGAGGTCGGTCCTCGTCGGGCCGCGGCTCGCGCTCCGCCTCTTGCGCGGTCGCGTCCACGGAAATGCGCGCGGGATCGAGTCCGAGATCGAGCGCGCGTGGCACCGCGACGAGGCTCGGGCCTCGAGCGCGGGGGAGCTCGAGGACCGGCGCGTGGCCGATCTCCGCGACGTACGGAAGGTGGCGCGGGACGGGAGCTTCATCGAGGACGCGTCGGGGGTGCAGACGAAGATCGCGGGCCGCGTCCTCCAGAGCATCCTCCGCGCGCTCGTGGCGGCGCGCGGAGGCGGCGCGCTCTCGGTCGAGGCGATCACGCGCGCGGCCTGGCCCGACGAGCAGATGACCGCGGCGTCACGCGCCAACCGCATCCACGTCGCGATCGCCTCGCTCCGGAAGGCGGGCCTCGGCCGCGCGTTGTTGCACGAAGGGGACGGCTACCTGCTCGCGCCCGAGCCGTTCGTGGAGGTGATCGACCTGGACCACGAACGACCCGACGCCCCGGACGCGCGTCAGCGGTAGAAGCCGACGAAGCCGCCTGCGCCCGCGACGACGATCGTGCCGTCCGGCCGCGCCTGGCACTTGCTGACGGTGTCCGTCACCTCCGCCGGCGTGATGTTCGTGAAGGTCTTGCCGCCGTCGTCGGAGAGGACGACGAGGCCGGTGCTCGATCCGAGCGGCTGCTTCTCGCCCACGACGACGACGCGCTGGCCCACCTGACAGACGCCGCGCGCCCACGTCCAGTCCGTCGCGGCGCCGACGATGCTGGAGAGGTTCGTCTCGACGTACGCCTCCGCCGAGGTGCGGTCGCCCGTGTTCACGTAGATGCGCCCCGTGTGCGCGTTCTGGTTCTCGCCGACGACCACGACGCGGTCCGCGTTCGCGGCGATGCCCCACATCTCGCCCGTCCACGCGCCGCCTCCCTCGCGCGGGAGGTTGACGCGCGTGAGCTCGTACGGGTTCGTCGCGCCCGGCGTCGGGACGAAGACGTACGGCGGCTCGGCGATGCGGCTGCCCGCGCCGTAGAGCTTGCCGTCGTGCACGACGAGATCCAGGAGCTGCTCGGCCGGCGTGCCGCCGCTGAGCGCGTTGCTCACGTCCGTCCAGCCCGCCGCCGACGCGCCGGCCGTCGCCGACGGACGGAAGAGCGCGTCCGTGCCCGTCAGGCTCTCCGCGACCGCCGCGCCGTTCGGGAGGTTGCGGAACGTGCCGACCGTGAACGACTTGCCGACCACGTTCTCCGCGACGAGGACCGGCGTGACCGTGAACGGAGCGGCCGCGCCTTCGAGCTTGAGGACGCGGTTGCCGGTGCCGTCGTTCTCGTTGACCCCTCCGATGTAGAGCGCGCCGTCCGTGCCGCGCTCGATCGTGTTCACGCGGAACTGCTCGAGCGTCGGCGAGCCGGTGGCCTTCTCCCAGCTGTCGCCGCCGTTCTTGCTGAAGTAGAGGCCATAGCCGACCGCGTTCGTTCCGCAGCCGACCCAGAGCGCGCCGTCCGTGTCCTCGAAGAGCGCGTCAGTGCGGTTCGGGCCCGGACAGCCGTGCTTCTTGAACGTCCACCCCGCCGGCGACGTGCTCGCTTCGGTCCCGCCGTCGAGCGCGGGCGTCGAGCCGTCGGGCGTCACCGGCGTGTTGGAGGAGGCGTCTGGAGAGTCGTTCACGCTCGTCGTCACGCACGCGGAGGACGCGAACGAGAGCGCGAGGAGAGAGAGGAAGCGAATGCTCATCCCTATTGGTATGCCGGGAGGAGGGGATCGAGGATCTAAATTCCCGTCTCGCGATCTTAAGCGCGGCGGGCGTTGCTGCGTGGCCGCTACACCACGAGTCGCGACGACGCGACAGGCTCATCGCAGCGTGCGGTCGAGCGCGCGCCGCAACGACTCGGACGTCACCTCGCGCGAGATCGTGGTCATGCAGTGATGGTTGCGGAGCTCGAGCCATCCGCCGCATCCGTCGTGCTGGAAGCCGACGAACGGCAGCGCGAACCACTCGCGGAGGGTGAGCTCCTCTCGGCACATCGCGCAGATCTTCACCCACACCGTCGTCCCTGTGGGAAGGCCGCGGAGCACAGGGCGGGCCAACGCGCGGTGGACTGGGGTACGCTTCGCAGCCTCGTGCGCGCGCAGCCGTTCGTCTCATGGTTCGTCGTCCTCCTCGCGGCTTGTGGTGCGCAAGAGGGGGCCGGCTCGAAGCATCCCGGTGGAGATGACTCGACCAGCGGCGGCGGCAAGGTCGAGTGCACCGACGTCGACGCGACGAGCACGCGCGACGCGAGCTACCGCATCATCGACACGACCGATCCGGCGCGGCGCCCCGCGCTTCCGCCGCGCGTCGTGGCGGACAAGCTCGCGTTCGCGGTCAACGACCATGACGGAGACGGCATCGACGACGAATACGACCTGTGCCCGGCGAGCGCCGAGGACGGCCGCGAGCCTCATCCCTTCGACGGCTGCGCGGCGGACGCGGACCACACGCGCAAGCGCGCGGTCTGGCCGGACCTGCCGCGGGTCGTCGTCAAGGGCGACCGCATCGACATCTCGGAGCAGATCCACTTCGCCCCCGCCTCGGCGAAGATCCTGGAGGACTCGAAGTCCCTCGTCGCCGCGATCGCGCAGGCGATCCTCGACAACCCGGAGATCGAGCTCGTCGAGGTCGCGGGCCACGCCGACAAGCAGGGCGACGCGAAGACCAATTTGACCCTCACGCACCAGCGCGCCAAGGCGGTCGTCGACGCCCTGGTCGCGCGCGGCGTTTCCGCGAAATGGCTCCGCTCGATGGGATATGGCGAATACTGTCCCCTCGATACCGGAGTAAGCAAAGAGGCATTTGCCAAGAACCGCCGCGTCGAATTCCGGATTATCCGCCGCGACGGAAAGGAGCTCACCCCGTCGTGGGGCGGCTGCGACGCCGCGGAGAAGCAGGGCGTCCGTCGCCCGGGTGCACCCCCCGCCGTCACGCGCCCGAAGGCGTCGAAGCCGGCGGCGTCGAAGGGCGCGCCCACGTTCCACGGCTCCTGCCGTACGCGCTACGCCGCCGAGTGCGAGGCCGACTGCCGCGCCGGCTCCACCGTGTCGTGTTACGTCGGCGCGCACGAGCAGAGTCACGCGAGCGAGCCGGCCGCCCTCACCGCCGATCGGAGCTCGCTCAAGCGCGAGTGCGACGCCGGGCTCTTCCCGGCCTGCTCCCAGCTCGCCATGTCGCTCTTCTCGTCTCCGCCTCACGATCACGCGACGGCGCTCGCGCTCGCGACCCCGGCCTGCGAGAAGGGGGACGGCGTCGGCTGCGGCGCGGCCTCCTTCCTCCTCCAGCGCGGCTGCAACGTGCCGGCCGACCCGACGAAGGCCTACGCGCTCGCCAAGAAGGGCTGCGCGATCGACGTCGAGCACGCGCGCGAGCGCATGCCGACCTCGGTCGGCGATCGCCTGTCCTGCGGCGTGGCGAGCAGCTCGCTCTGGTCGGGGCTGGGCGGTCCACGCGATCGCGCCGCCGCGTACGCCTTGGATCAGCGCGCCTGCGCGGCGGGGCTGCCGCGCGCGTGCGTCAGGCTCGCAGAGGACGCGCTGAGCGAGCCCTCCCTCGTCACCGATCGCGACAAGCTCGTCGCCACGCTCCACGACGCGTGCGAGCAGGCGGGCTGGGAGGACCAAGCGAGCGAGTGCATCGCCCTCGCCCACGTCGAGAAGCCCGGTGAGTACCAATCCCCGCGCCTCTGCGAGGCGGGCGGCCAGCTCGAGTGCGCGAAGAAGTGCGCGGAGAGCGACTGGGAGCCGTGCATGGACCTCTACATCTCGGCGCTCTATCGGGGATTCCATCGCCGCGTCGACAGCCTCTCGCCCCGCGGCTGGACGCTGCGCGGCCTCCTCGAAGAGGCGAAGACGGATCGCTATCGCGACTCGCAAGCGAAGCTCGACGAGGCGGCGGCGGACCACTACAGCAAGGCCTGCACCGCCAACGTCCCGAGCGGTTGCATCCACCACGCGCGCATGCGCCTCGAAGGCCGCGGCGTCTTCCGCGATCCCTCCGGCGCCGCGAGAGCGCTCGACGAGTGGTGCGCGAAGGGCGAAAAGATGGCCTGCGCCTTCCTCGCCCACGCCGCCGCCACGAAGAAGATCCCCGGCGGCCAACCGGAAGCGCAAAGGCGCCTGTCCGAAGCCTGCAAAGCCGGCCTCAAACGCGCCTGTAAGTGATGGCGAGGAGCTTGGTTGGCACGACTTAAGCCTTAATCGTCGCGACGAGGCTTGCATCGAACGCGCGGTGTGTCGTCCATCGAGCTCCCGCATGAAAGTCTTCCACCTCACCGCTCTCGCGGTCCTCTCCGCGGCTTGCGTGCTCGCGACCACCACGCCTGCGGACGCCTTTCTCGTCCCCGACTACGCTATCCAGGAGGTCGCCAAATCGAAGGGGCCGTCGACGAAGACGGTGACCACGACCACGACCACGACGACGACCACCACGGACAGCGACGGCAGAACCACGACCACGACCACGACGACGACCGAGACCACGACGGTCGTGGTGTCGAGCCAGTCCGCCGCGTCCGCGACCGCTGGGTCCTTGGGAACCGTCAGCGGCGACCTCTCTTTCCCGAGCGGAATACGCGTCGGGACCCGCGGCGGCGAGCTCACCGCGTTGAAGATCGCGGGCAGCCAGATCGGGATCGTCTCCGTCGACGGGGGCGCGTTCAAGCGCGTGCGCACCGCGACCGAGGCGGCCTCGAGCCTCAAGGTGTTGAAGCTCAAGACCCTCCCGAGCCCGGCCGGCAAGGGCCCGATCGACCGGAAGCTCCTGAAGCTCTCCGGTGACGCGCGCGAATACGCCGAGCTCGCGAAGGACGCGTGGGCGATCGAAGGTCAGGCGCCGGACAAGGAGCTCTCGCTCGGCTTCCCCGACGGCACGGCGATCACGGGCGTGCAGGTCGGTACGGGCGACAACGGCTCCGTGCGCTGGGTCCGCTTGTTCGGCAAGAAGATCGATCCGAAGACGGGCAGCCTGACCGGCCCCGAGCTCCAGCAAGAGCAGGTGCCGACGGGCGTGCGCGCGACCTGGCAGCCGCGCGTCGACTGCTCGACGGGGCGGTTCGCGGTCGGCTTCCTCGTCACGGACGGCGCCGCCGGCGCGATCACCGACCTGGGGCTCCGCTGCGTCAAGCTCGGGAGGTGATACCATCGCGTCGCGATGAGCTATCGGACGAAGCGCCCTCGCTTGCGGCTCTTCGGCACGTCACCGCGACCGCATCGGTAGGACCTCGCTGAACGGCTGCACGCGGCCAGCGAAGATCCCCTTCTCCACCGCCGGATCGCCGGTGAGGAACGCGGTCGCGGCGTCCTGATCCGCCGCCTCGAGCACGGCGAGGCCGAGGTGCGGAGCGTCGAGCGTCCTGCCCACGTAGCGAACGACGCCGGAGTCGTAGGCGGCCTTGAGGTACGCGAAGTGCGCCGCGACCGCGCTCTGCTCCTCCGGCGTCGGGTCGGTCGGCATGCCGAGGCGGGTGGGCTCGATGCGATAGAGGTAGGTCGGCATCCGTCGAGTCTACGCGCGCGCCGTCACTCCGCGCGCGCGAACCGCTCGTCGAGCTTCGTGAGCTGGCTCGTGAAGCCCTCCTCCTGCATCTTCGTGAGCTCGTCGGTGTGCATCCCGTCGAGCGTGACCACCATGCGAACGCGGTCGCCGGTCGCGGAGAGGTCGACCGCGATGTTGCTCTCGTAGGTCGCGACGCCGGGCAGGAAGTCGATGACGTTCGTGAGGACGAGCCGCTCGTGAGGCTTCACCTCGGTGAAGCGTGAGCGCGTCGCGTGCGAGGCCGGCCGCCCCATCTGCTTCATCGCCGCGATCATCTCCGCCGTCGCGGCGATCATGTCGTAGCGAAGCGCGCCGCCGACGCGCGCGTCGATCTGCCGCTCGCTACGTTGCACGACCAGCGGGTCCGGCGGCGTTCTCGCCGATGGCGCTACTGGCAGTCGGACATGTTCGTGCTCGCCTGGCAGCCGGCGGAGCCTGCGCAGCTCGAGCCTGGTGTGCAGCAGAGCCGCTTGCTGCCGCCGGTCTCGCAGGAGCTCGCGCACGAGCCGGCGTCGCACTGGACGTGACGCAGGCACGCGTCGCCTCCGCCGCATGTCACGCTCGCGTTCTGCCCCGACATCGCGACGCCCTCCCGGCAGTTGTTCCCCGCCGCGCACACGACCGTCGACGTCGTCCCCGCCTTCGCGATCACGCGCTCGTTCCTGCAGGACTCGCTGCCGAGGCACGCGACGGTGCACGAGGTGCCGGCGAAGCACTGCGCGCCGTCGCGGCACGCGTTGAGGTCGGCGCCCGGCTGCTCGCCGCAGCGCAACGCGCAGTCGCCGTCCGTGATGCAGCGCGGGCCGTTCGCGCAGGCGTTCACGCCGCGGCACGAGACACCGCAATGTTCGGCGGCGCGGCAGTCGACGCCGAACTGGCATGCGTTGGCGCCGTCGCACGTGACGTCACAGCGCCGGCCGGCGCACTTGACGCCCTCGTTCAAGCACGTGTTGGCGCCGATGCATTGGACGTCGCACGTGCTCGCGTCGCCGCAGTCGACGCCGTCGACGCACGCGGTCGCGCCCACGCAGCGGACCTCGCACGGCAGACCGGCCGGACAGACGACCACGCCGGACCCCGGACCCGTGCGCCCGACGAGGCACACGCCGCCATCACACGTCCCGCCGACGGCGCCGCACGCCACCTGACACTTCTGCGTCGCGTCAGCGTCGGGCCCCGGCGCGTCCGGTCCGTCGAGCGACGCGTCGCGCCCGCCGTCCCCATCGCCTCCACCACCGTCGAGCGTCTCACCGCCATCGTCCGGACTGCTCCCGTCGCCGCCCCCGCTCGACGAGGAAGAGCCCGACGACGAGGAAGAGGAAGAGCCCGACGACGACGATGACGCGCCCGAAGACGACGATGAGCCCGACGACGACGACGCGCCCGAGTCTCCGTCGACCAGCGCGCCTCCGTCGTCCGTCGCGCTCCCCACGACCGTGAGCCCGCACGCGACCGCCGCGGGAAAGAACAGGCTCGCGAGGAAGAGCCGCCGGCGCATGCCGCCATCATCGCAGAAGGCCACCAAAGAACACGCGCCCTTTCGGCGTGCGAACGCCCGGCACATCTCCAAGCCGGCCACCAGGCCGCTGAAGAATGCGCGCCCCTTCGGTGTGCGAACGCCCGGCACATCTCCAAGCCGGCCACCCCTTGCGGGAGCGTCACTTGGCGCGTCGTCAGGTGCGCAGCGTCACGCCGCGGCGGCGAGCGGGGTGGTGAGGGCGGCGAGGTGGGTGCGGGCGTACGTGAGGCGGGCGGTGAATACGGCGCCGGCGCGCGAGGTGTCGACGCGGCCGTGGGCCCAGAGCGGCGTCTTGTCGGGGAGCGCGGCGACGCGGCGGGCGAGGGACTCCTCGTAGAGCGAGACCGGCTCGGGCGGCACCTCCGCGAAGCGCCGCTCGAGCGCGGCCACGACCGGCGCGCCGCCTCGCTCGACGCAGAACGCGATGATGTCCCACGCGAGGCGCGCGTGAGCGCTCTCGTCTTCCACGATGCGGACCAGCGCTTCGCGCGCGGCCGGATCGCGGACGGCGTCGAGCGCCGTCGCGGCGAGGGCCGCGTTGTAGTCCTCGAGGAGCGCTCCGTCGACGAGCGCCTCCGTCGCCACCTGCGTCAGCGCGCGCACGCGATCCTTCGGGAGCGCCGCGCCGCCGGCGTGGAGCGCCGGCATCTCCTGCACGCCGAGGTCGCGCCCCGCGTACGCGGACGCGAGGGCGAAGCACCGCTCCGCGTGATCGATCTCCTGGAGACACGACTCGTGCGCGCGCCGCACGAGGTCCGACGGCGCGCCCAGCGCCACGAGCTGCCACGCGACCTGCCCGAACGCGGGCACGCTCGCGTGCTCCTTGCGTGCATCATGCAACCATAGGTCGCGCAGCGCCGCGCGCGTCTCCACGTCGAGCCCGGTCACGTCCGGCCGCGGCCCGCGCGCCCACTCCTTGCTCGCGCGGACCCCCGGCGTCACCGCGCGCCGTCCGATCCGGAGCGGCCGCCCCCACCCGCCGAGCCCGATCCCGCCCGAGGACGTCGTGCAGGCCCAGAAGAAGAAGGAGAGGGGGCCCGTCGCGAGCGTGAGGAGGATCGTCACGGCGAGACCGAGGATGCTCGACGTCTCGTGCGCGCGGCGGTTCTGCAGGAGGACCACGACGGCGACGACGCCGGAGAGGAGGCAGAGCGCGCCGGCGCCGAAGGCGAGCGAGAAGCCGGCGCTCTCGCTCAAGTGATCGTACGTGCACCCCCACTTCACGCAGCCGCCGAACGAGCCGAGCAGCACGAGGAGCATCGTCACGTTCGCCGCGATCGCGATCGCGCGCGACGGTGGCTTCGAGGGGCCCGGCGGCGGGGCCGGTACGCGGTACGGCTGCGGCCCCCCCGGCGCCATCAGACCGTGACCTCCGCCATCGCGAGCGGCGGGATGTGCATCAGCACGATGTCGGGGCTCGGCGGCGCGGTGTCCTTCGCCATCTCGAGCGCCTCCGGCATCGAGCGCGCGGTCTCCCAGCCCATGAGCTTCGGGATGTACTCGTTGTCCGCGCCGACGACGATGACGCGGCCGGTGTGCTGGCGGCCCGCCTCGCCCCAGTACCACATGAAGAAGGGGTGGGCCGGGTGGTACGCGTGGCCGGTGCGGTACGCCTGGATGTACGCCGGGTTCGCCGCGAACTTCGCCTCGTAGCGCTTGTGCAGCTCCATCGCGTCGCGCGTCTCCGGGAGGAGGTTGTGCACGAACTCGATGTACGGAGCGTGATGCTCCTTGTCGAACTGATCGGTGCACGGGTGCGTGACGATCATCGTGCCGCCCTTCTTGAGGAGGGGCTTCCCCTTGTAGAGGTTGAAGAGGTACCCGTTCACCATCACCTGCACGAGGAGCGGGTTGAGGAACGAGTTCACGTTGTAGGGGCTGATGTACGGGACGCCCGTGACGAGGATGTCCGCCTGGCCCTTGATCGGGACGAGGTACTGCTCGTAGGAGCGCGCGAGCGTGTGCGGGTGCACCGCCTCCGTCTCGCCCGCGAAGACGCCGGTGACGCCGTAGGGCGAGGGGACCTTCTGGAAGATGGCCTGGCGCGCGGGCTGCGGCACCTTCGAGAGCGTGACGTTGAGCGCCTTCAGCGCCGCCTTCTCCATCGCGGAGAGGTCGTCCTCGTTCTTGTGGAGGAACTGGAGCGGCGTGTCGAACATGTTGTTGTTGACCGTCGTCTCGATCGTGAAGACGTTGAGCTTCTTGTTCGCGACGCGGCCCATGCGCTCGACGCTGGTGGCGAGCTCCGACGACGACGGGTCCATGTACGAGTGGCAGTTCCGCATCACCTTCGGGTTGTGATGCGCGCGCAGGCTCTTGTAGCCGCAGAAGCCGACCGCGACCGACTTGTGGCCGCCGTCCATCGGCACGAAGTTCAGGTTCACGTAGATGACGAGGTCGGCCTCGACCGCCTTGCGCGAGAGCTCGACGACCTCGCCGAGCTCGGTCTCGCCGATCGTGACCATGTTCTTCAGGTCTTCGGCGTCGTGGTTGTAGAGGCGGTCCGGGTAGTACGCGTCATAGATCTTGTCGCCGACGATGTGCCGGATCTCGGGGCCGGTCATGCGCCGGTGGACCGACGTAGCGATGATCATCTCGACGTCCTCGACCCCGTGGTCGGCGAGCGTCTGCAGCACGATCGTCAGCACGCGCTCGCGGATGTCGGGCCGGCGCATCGGCGGGAGCGGGAGCGAGATGTCGTCGATGCCGATGACCACCTTCATCCCCGGGCGGAGCTTCGCGTGGAGCGGGTCGGTCCCGTGGGGGTGGTTGATCGCGTAACGGATCGCCGCGTCGACGTCCTTCAGCGGAGCGAGCGGCTGCTTCGGATAGATGACCCGCGTGCCCGGCGGGAGGTCCACTTCGACGAGGCGGTCGCCCGAAAAGATGGTGCGCGGCGCGCTCTTGCGGTCGAGGGTGACGACGAGAGGGTGAGACATGGCCGCCGCCTCCGTACCACGAGCCCCGGCCCGCGCGAAGCCGCCCGCGCTAGGCTCGTCCGCGCGATGCCGAAGCGTCCGAAGAAAGCCGCCGACCGTCCGTTCGAGGCGGTCTGGAAGATCGTACGGCGGATCCCGCGCGGACGGGTCGCCACCTACGGCCAGATCAGCCAGCTCATCGATCGCCGCCTCACGCCGGTCGGCGTGGGATGGGCCATCCGCGCCGCGTCGGACGATCTGCCGTGGCAGCGGGTCGTCAACGGCCAGGGCGGCATCTCGACGGAGGGGGAGCACCCCGGCCTCCAGCGCGCGATGCTCGAGGCGGAGGGGATCGTCTTCGACGCGCGCGGCCGCATCGACCTCGGACGGTTCGGATGGAAGCCGCGGCGCTGAGCTCCGTCAGGGAGCGGCGACGAGCTCGGCGCCGGCCAAGCTGGGTGGTGGACTCGAGGATGGCGCGGCGGCTGGGATGTGGGCGTGATGCGTAGCGAAAAGGCAGATCCTCGCGACGCCGCATACCGAAGGCGTAGCGGTGGGCTGGAGAGTCGTGCGCGCCTAAAAAGAGGACGTTCATTTTCTTCGGTCGTAGATCGGGGACGCGGGGAGTACGTCCATGCGAGGTTCGGTCTCGCGGAGAATGCCATGCGCCATTTCGCCGTCGTCCTCGTTTTGTTCCTGTTGACGTTCGCGGCTCCGGCGGGGGCCGCGCCGATCCCCGAGCCGCTCAAGCCGTGGGCGGAGTGGGCGCTCCATGGAAAGGAGGACGCGCTGTGTCCCACGCTGCAAGGCGTCACCGGCGGCGCGCCGCAGTGCGCGTGGCCGGCGCGGCTCGAGCTGGTGCTCGACGAGAAGCGGGGGACGTGGAAGCAGGCGTGGCACGTCGACGCGAAGCGCGCGGTGCCGCTCCCCGGCGACGACAAGCGATGGCCGCTCGACGTCACCGTCGACGGGAAGCGCGCCGTCGTCGTCCCGCAGGGCGGAGTCCCGAGCGTCGAGCTCGAGCCGGGCGACCACGTCGTCGCCGGCGTCTTCGCGTGGGACTCGCTCCCCGAGTCGATCCAGGTGCCGCCCGAGACCGCGCTCCTCTCGCTCGCGCTCCGCGGCAAGGCGATCGACGAGCCGAACCGCGACGCGAAGGGGACGGTGTGGCTCCAGAAGACGCTCACCGCCGAGGAGGGCGAGCGCCTCGACTTCGTCGTGCATCGCAAGATCGTCGACGAGGTCCCGCTCCTCCTCACGACGCGGATCGTCCTCAACGTCGCGGGCCGCAACCGCGAGGTGCTCCTCGGCAAGGTGCTGCCGCCGGGCTTCGTGCCGATGGCGATCGACGCGCAGCTCCCCGCGCGGGTGGAGCCCGACACGCGGCTCCGCGTGCAGGCGCGCCCGGGCACGTGGACGATCGAGGTCGTCGCGCGGAGCGAAGGGCCCGTCGCCACGATCGAGCGCCCGAAGCCGGAGGGGCCGTGGCGCGAAGGCGAGGAGGTCTGGGTCTTCGAGGCGCGGACGAACCTGCGCCTCGTCGACGTGCAGGGCGTCTCCGCGATCGATCCGCAGCAGACCTCGCTCCCCGACGAGTGGAAGAAGCTCCCCGCGTACCCGCTCGCGCTCGGGAGCAAGCTCCAGCTCGTCGAGCGGCGGCGCGGCGACGCGGAGCCGCCGCCCGATCACCTCACCCTCGTCCGCACGATGTGGCTCGACTTCGACGGCAAGGCGCTCACCGTGAGCGACGAGCTCGGCGGGAACCTCCGCCGCGCGAGCCGCCTCGAGATGCTCGCGCCGACGACGCTCGGGCGCGTCGCGATCGACGGCAAGGACCAGTTCATCACCCACCTCGAGACCGACGCGGCGCGGACCGGCGTCGAGGTCCGGCAGGGCGTGCTCCGCGTGAGCGCGGACTCGCGGGTCGTGGCCGATCCTGGCGATTTGCCCGCTGTTGGCTGGAACCACGATTTCCACTCCGTGCGCGCGACGCTGAACCTGCCGCCCGGCTTCCGCCTCGTGCACGCCGCGGGGGTGGACGACGTCCCCGGCACCTGGGTGAAGCACTGGACGCTCCTCGAGCTGTTCCTCGCCCTCGTCCTCGCGATCGGCGCGTGGCGGCTCTGGGGCGTGAAGTGGGGCGCGCTCGCGCTCGTGACGTTCGCGCTCACGTTCCCGGAGAGCGGCGCGCCGAAGTACGTCCTCGTCGCCGTCTTCGTGGTGGAGGCGCTCGTCCGCGCGATCGATCGCGCGAAGAGCAAGGCGGAGATCCCGAGCCGCGGTATCGTCGTCGCGCGGAAGCTCGCCGGCCTCGGACGCGGCGCGGTCGCGGTGGCGCTCGTCCTCGTGACGGTGCCCTTCCTCATCCAGCACGTGCGCGGCGGGCTCTTCCCCGCGCTCGCGGCGGAGATGCGCGAGGGCGGCGGCCTCGCGCGGAGCAACGCGCCGGCCGATATGGCCGAAGAGGGGGAGGCCGACGTCGCGCAGGACCAGATGGCGGAGAAGAGGCCGGCCGAGCCGCCGAAGGCCGAGCCCGCCGCGTCGGCGACCGCTCCGACGCGCGCGATCGGCGGCAAGTACGCGCCGAGCTCGAGCGTGGACTACCAGCAGTTCAACGCCAACGTGTACGACCCGAGCTCGATGGTGCAGACCGGTCCCGGTCGCCCGCGCTGGAGCTTCGTGCAGGTCCCGCTCCAGTGGAGCGGCCCGGTCGATCGCTCGCAGCGGCTGCACCTCTATCTCCTCACGCCGCCGATGAACGCCGCGCTCGCGGTCCTCCGCGTGCTCCTCGTCGCCGCGCTGATCTTCCGCGTCGTTCCGATCCGACCGCGTCGCGACAAGGACGCGAGCGGCAAGAGCTCCCTCGGCTTCGCCGTCACGGCGGTCCTCGCCCTCTTCGTGCTCTTCCCGCGCACCGCGAGCGCGCAGAGCATCCCGGACAAGGAGGTCCTCGACGAGCTCGCGAAGCGGATCCTCGAGACGCCGGCGTGCGCGCCGACGTGCGCGTCGAGCTCGCGCATGCTGATCGAGGCGTCGGCGAAGCAGCTCCGCGTGCGGGTGGAGATCGAGGCGGCGGCGCCGGCCGCGATCCCGATCCCGACCAGCGCGCAGTGGTCGCCGGAGGACGTGCTCCTCGATGGCAAGCCGGCGCGCGCGCTGAAGCGCACCGAGGACGGGCGGGTGTGGATCGCGGTCGAGAAGGGCTGGCATCAGGCCACGCTCGTGGGGCCGCTCCCCGATCGCGAGCTCGTCCAGCTGTCGCTCCCGCTGAAGCCTCATCACGTCGAGGCGCAGGCGGAGGGCTGGCGCGTCGAGGGGATCCACGAAGACGGCCTCGCCGACGACAACTTGCAGCTTACACGTGTTCGGCAGGCCGGCGGCGCGGCGACGCTGGAGCCGGGCGTGCTCCCGCCGTTCGTGCGCATCGAGCGGACGCTCCTCGTCGGCCTCGACTGGCAGGTCTCGACCAAGGTCGTGCGCCTCTCGCCGGTGGGGACCGCGATCGTCCTCGAGGTCCCGCTCCTCAAGGGCGAGTCGGTCACGACCGCGGACGTGCGCGTCGCCGGCGGCAAGGCGCAGCTCAACATGCCGCCGGCGGCGACGGAGCTCTCGTGGAAGTCGGTCCTCACCCAGGCGTCGCCGGTGGTCCTCACCGCGCCGAAGGCCGCGGCGTGGACGGAGCTGTGGCGCCTCGACATGAGCCCGATCTGGCACGCCGACTTCGAAGGTGTGCCGGTGGTGCACGCGGAGCAGAAGGCGGCGGGGCAGGCACTGCCCGAGTGGCGGCCGTGGCCGGGCGAGGTCGTCACGGTGAAGGTGAGCCGTCCGAACGGCGTCACCGGCAACACGCTCACGATCGACGAGAGCACGTACGCGCTCGAGCCGGGCCTCCGCGCCACCGACGCGACGCTCACGATGAAGCTCCGCTCGAGCCGCGGCGCGCAGCACGTGCTCACGCTGCCGGAGAGCTCGCTCCTCGAGTCGGTGTCGATCAACGGGGCGACGCAGCCGATCCAGCAGGAGGGGCGGAAGGTCACGCTCCCGATCGCGCCGGGCTCGCAGTCCGTCGTCCTCAAGTGGCGCATGAACGTGGCGATGGGCTTCGTGTACCGCGCGCCGGAGCTCGACCTCGGCGCGCCGAGCGTGAACGCGACGACGACGATCGCGATGCCGGAGGGGCGCTGGCTCCTCGCGCTCCGCGGGCCGCGCCTCGGGCCGGTCGTCCTCTATTGGAGCCTCCTCGCGATCGTGCTCGCCGTCGCCGGCGCGGTGGGGTGGATGCGCAAGACGCCGATCAAGTCGTGGCAGTGGATGCTCTTCGCGATCGGCCTCTCGCAGCTCAGCGTCGTGGCGGCGGCGATCGTCGTCGCGTGGCTGCACGCGGTCGCGTGGCGCGAGCGCACGCCCGAGGTCTCGGCGCACGGGTTCAACGTTCGCCAGCTCGCGATCGCGGGCGGCGCGTTCGTGGTCGTCGTCATCTTGCTCGTCGCGGTGCATCAGGGCCTCCTCGGCCGCCCCGACATGCAGGTGAGCGGCAACGGCTCGTACGGCTCGAGCCTTCGGTGGTTCACCGATCGCTCCGGCGCGGAGCTCGACGCCCCGGTCGTCGTCAGCGCGCCGATGATGCTCTACCGCCTGGCGATGCTCGCGTGGGCGCTGTGGCTCGCGCTCACGGTGGTGCGCTGGATGCGCTGGGCCTTCGCCGCCTTCGGTACGGGCGGCTTCTGGAAGAAGCCTCCGCCTCCCCCTCCGGTCCCGCTCTCCCCGCATCGCGTCCCGGCGCACCCGGCGCAGCAGGGCTACGGTCCGCCGCCAGGCTTCACCCCACCCGCCCCGCCCCCGCCGCCGCAGGACCCGACGCCGTAACGTTCGTGACCGTGAGCGCCCCCTTCGTCGGAAATGGGTGGAGGGTCGGGCGTGGAGATCCATCGTGATCGTTTCCATGATTGGCCATGTCGACATGCTCGTTCGCATCGGGACCGGTGCTGCGCTCGGCGCGGTCATCGGCTACGAGCGCGACCGTCACGGTCGTCCCGTCGGTCTGCGCACGCACCTCATCGTCGCGATGGCGGCGGCGACCTTCATGGTCGTATCCGCACAATTCGCTTATTTGCAGGGCTACACGCACGACGGCCCGGTCGACGTCGACGGCTCGCGCATCGCCGCGTCCGTCGTCTCCGGGATCGGGTTCCTCGCCGGTGGCGCGATCCTGCGGACCGGCTTCACGGTGCAGGGGCTCACGACCGCGGCGGGCCTCTGGCTCGTGACCGCGATCGGCATGTGCGCGGGCGGCGGCATGTTCGTCGAGGCGATCGCGGTGACGGGCATGGGCGTCGTCGCGCTCACGGTGCTGCGCCGCTTCGAGGACAAGGACGACCACGTGCTGAAGCGCCAGCTCGAGCTCGTCCTCGGCGATCCGGACGCGCTCGACGAGGTCGTCGGCAACCTCGGCGCGCTCGGCGTCACGATCTCGGACGTCGCCTACGAGCGGCGGCTCGACGAGGACAAACGGCGCGTCGGCGCGACGCTCGACCTCGCCTTCAAGGACACCCTCGCCCTGCCGAAGCTGCTCCACGCGGTGGAGGCGGTGGCCGGCGTGCGCCGTCTGCATCTGAAGACACGCTGACACGCTCGCCCGCTGGTACGCTCGCCCGAACGGGGCGATGCGCACGATCGGAGGTCGATACGAGCTGTGCGGTGCGATCGCCTCCGGCGGGATGGCGACGGTGCACCTCGCGCGGCAGGTCGGCGCGGCGGGGTTCGCGCGCATGGTGGCGGTGAAGCAGCTGCACGAGCGGTTCGCGCACGCGCCCGAGTTCGTGACGATGTTCCTCGACGAGGCGCGGCTCGTCGCGCGCATCCGGCACGTGAACGTCGTGCAGACGCTCGACGTCGTGCACGAGCGCGAGAGCTCGGAGCTCTTCATCGTCATGGAGTACGTCCACGGCGTCGCGCTGAACCAGGTGCTCCAGTCCGCGCGGCAGCGGTTCGTGCCGATCGCGCCCGCCGTCGCCGCGGCGGTGATGATCGGCGCATTGCATGGCCTCCACGACGCGCACGAGGCGCGGAGCGAGACGGGGGAGCCGCTCGGGATCGTCCATCGCGACGTGTCTCCGCACAACATCCTCGTCGGGCTCGACGGCGCGCCGCGCGTGCTCGACTTCGGCGTCGCGAAGGCGGAGGAGCGCATCTCCAGCACGAACGAGGGCGAGCTCAAAGGGAAGCTCTCGTACATGTCGCCGGAGCAGATCGAGAGCCGCGCCGTCGATCGCCGGACCGACGTCTACGCGGCGGCGGTCGTCTTCTGGGAGATGCTGAGCGGCAAGAAGCTCTTCCTCGCCGGGAACGAGGGCGCGGTGGTGCGGCAGATCCTCGAGTCGGTGGTGGAGCCGCCGAGCAAGGGTCAGCCCGCCGTCTCGACCGCGCTCGATCGCGTCGTGATGCGCGGCCTCGAGCGCGACGTCGGCGAGCGGTGGGCGACCGCGCGCGCGTTCGCGGAGGCGATCGGCGCGACCGTCACGCCGGCGAGCCCGGCCGAGGTCGGAGCATGGCTGCGCGATCTGTGCGGGGCCACGATCGCGGAGCGGGACGAGGCGATCGCGATGATCGAGGCGAAGAGCTCCGGCCAGAACCTCGCCGACCTCCAGGCGAGCCTGCGCGCGATGGGCCTCGTCGGCGGGGCGGACGCGAAGGACGCGAGCATGTCCGAGGAGACGGAGCGACGGCCGCCCGCGCCGGCGTCCACTCCGAGCAGCGCGCGCGTGTCGGCGCGCGGCACGCTCATGCTGACGGACGGCGCCGCGCCGGCGGCCACGCCGATGCCGATGTCCGTCGCCCGCACGCTCCCGATCGTCACGTCGCGCAGCCCCGCCCCCGCGCCCTCGGCGGCGCCGGCGGGGGAGGGGACGAGCACGCGGACGTCGATCGCGGCGCCGGTGCGGAGATCGTCGGGGGCCCGCGCAAGCGTCGCGGTCGGCGCCGTGATCTTGCTCGGGCTCGGCGGCGTTGGGGCGTGGGTCGGCGCGCGGCGGGGAGCGAGCCCGCCGCCGCCGGTCGTCGCGAGCGCGAGCGCGAGCGTGTCCGCGCCGGCTTCCTGCCCGGAAGGGATGGTCCTCGTCGAGGGCGGGAGGTTCTTCATGGGCACCGACGACGGGCCCGACGACGAGCGACCGGCGCATCACGTCAAGGTGCATGCGTTCTGCATCGATCGACTCGAGGTCACCGCGAACGCGTACCGCGCGTGCAGCGATCGCGGCGACTGCAAGCGGGCGCCCGACACGAATCGCTTCGAGGGGATGAGCGAGACGGAGCACAAGGTCTACGATCCGCTCTGCACCGGCGTCGCTCCCGCGCTCGGCGCGCATCCGATCAACTGCGTGGACTGGACGATGGCGGATCGCTTCTGCCGCGTGAACGACAAGCGCTTGCCGACCGAGGCGGAGTGGGAGTTCGCCGCGCGCGGCTCGGACGGGCGCAGGTATCCATGGGGTGACGTCGCTCCCGGGCCCAAGCACCTCAACGCGTGCGGCCGCGAGTGCGACGGGTGGTTCAAGAAGAACAAGCAGCCGAGCCAGGGCGCGCTTCACGCGGGGAACGACGGGTGGCCGACGACCGCGCCGGTCGGCTCGTTCCCCGCCGGCGCGTCGCGCTGGGGCGCGGAGGACATGGCGGGCAACGTCTGGGAGTGGGTGGCCGACTGGCACGGCGCGTATGCGCGCGACGACGCGACCGATCCGGCGGGGCCGACCGAAGGAACGACGCGCGTGATCCGCGGCGGCGCGTGGAACGGCTCGTCGGAGGCGTGGGTCCGCTCGACGTTTCGATTCCACGCCGACCCCGGCGAGCGCAACCACGGGACGGGTTTTCGCTGCGCGAAGTCGCTTCCGTGACGGATTTCGCGGCGGCCGGTCACTCATGACTCGTGCTCTTCGTGCTCGGTGGCCGGCTTGACGCTCGGGGCTCGCTGCGGGGATGTTACCGCCCAGTGACGACGCGGCGTCTCGAGGAGCTTCCGGCGGTGATGCCTGGGACCGCGGACGCGGCGCCTGCGCACGCGCTCGAGTTCGATCAGGTGTACGAGACGCATGCGGATTTCGTGTGGCGCTCCGCGCGGCGGCTCGGCGTCGTCGAAGACGCGGTGGAGGACGTCGTGCAGGAGGTGTTCCTCACGGTGCATCGGCGGCTCGCGCAGTTCGCGGGTCGGAGCCAGCTCCGCACGTGGATCTTCGGCATCCTGCTCCATGTGGTTCGGGCGCACCGGCGTACGCATCGTCGCAAGGGGCGCTTCTTCCACGGCGAGGAGGTCGGACCCGAGACGCTCTCGCTCCCCGCGCAGGAGGGACCCGAGGCGCTCACGGAGCGGGCGCAAGCGGCGCGTATGCTCCAGCGTCTCCTCGACGGCCTCGAGCAGGAGAAGCGCGAGGTCTTCGTCCTCGTCGAGCTCGAGGGCTTCTCCGTCGCCGAGGCCGCGGAGATCCTCGGCACGAACGTCAACACGACGCACGGCCGACTGCGCGCGGCGCGCAAGGAGTTCGAGCGCCTCGCGGCACGTGTTCGCGGCGCGCAGGGAGAGACGGAGGGAGCCGATGAGTGATCTCTCACGCTGGTCGCGCGACCTCATCGACTCGGCCCGCGGCGAGGGGGGGCCTTCCGCGGAGGCCAAGTCCCGCGTGCGGGACGCCGTGCTCCGCGCCGCGGCGGGCCCGCCACCGGACACGAGCCCCGCCAACACGGCGGCCGCAAAGGGCCTCGCGGTCAAGGCGATCCTCCCCGCCGCGCTCGCGCTCGCGATCGGCGGCGGCTGGCTCGCCACCCACAGCGAGGACGCTCCTCCGAACACAAGCGCGGTCGCGAGCTCCGCGTCGTCGTCGCGCGCCGCCACCGCGCCGCCGCCCAGCTCGGCCGAGGCCCCCTCTCACGAGCACGCCGAAGGCACGAACGGCGGCGCGATGGCGGCATCGAGCGGCGCAAGCGGCGGCGCGGCGGCGGCATCGAGCGGCGGCGCGGCGGCCTCGAGCGGCGCAATGGCGACATCGACCGGCGCAAGCGGCGGCGCGGCGACGGCAGCGAGCGGCGCAAGCGGCGGTGCGGCGGCATCGAGTGGAGGGAGCGGCGGCGTAGCGGCGGCATCGAGTGGTGCGAGCGGCGTGGGAGCATCGAGCGGTGCGAGTGCGAGTGGGTCTGGGCTCGAGGAGGAGGTGCGGCTGATTCGTGAGGCGCAGGCGGCGCTTCAGCGTGGGGATGCGGCGGGCGCGCGGCGTTCGCTCGATGAGCATGCGCGGCGCTTTCCGTCCGGCATGCTGGCGCTCGAGCGACGTGGCTTGCGTGCGATCGCGCTCTGTCAGGAAGGCGCGCCCGACGCGGAGCGCGAGGCTCGTGCCTTCGTCGCGAGCAACGGCGGCGCGCCGATCGCCGCGCGAGTGCGCGCCACGTGCGGGCTCGATCCATGAGCGCGCTCCGCGTGGTCGTCGGCGTGCTCGTCGTCGTGTGTGCGGCGTGCACGGGCGGTGGGCCGTATTCGTTGGGGGAGGACCGCGCGGCGCGGAGCGATGCGTCGGCGGAGCCTCCGCGCGATGCGGCGGCCGACACGGCGATCTCGCCTGCGTCGATCCGGTGCGGCGAGCGCGGCGAGCCTTGCGCGGCGGACGAGTTTTGCGACTTTGCCGACACCGCGTGCGGGACCACGCCTGTCGTCGGGCGCTGCCTGCCGCGCCCGGCGGCGGCGGTGTGCCCGGCGGAGTGCAACCCGGTGTGTGGCTGCGACGGCGTCACCTACTGCAACGAGTGCTTCGCGCACGTCGCCGGCTTCGACCGCAAGCTCCCGTGTCCCTGAGCGTCCGAGCTCGTATCGCCTTCGCGGCGCCGCTGCTGTTCGCCGCCGGCGTGGCCGCGGCCGACGCCACTCCGCCGCCCGTCAGGCTGCGCTGGGAGGCGCCGCCCGGGTGCCCGACCGAGGACGACGTGCTCGTGCAGATTGCACGTATGTTGGCGGGACGGTCTCGCCCGACCGATCGCGTGGTCACCGCGCGCGTGAAGCAAGACGGCGAGCGCTGGCGCGTCGTGCTCGAGACCGTCGCCGACGGGACGCGTTCTTCGCGCGAGCTCGAAGCGTCGTCGTGCGCCGCCCTCGCCGAGGCGAGCGCGCTCATCGTCGCGGTGAGCATCGACCCCGACGTCGCGCTCGCGCCCGCACCCACCACCACGGCGCCGGTCACGAACACAGACGCGGCGCCGCCCACGCCCACGCCCACGGCGCCCCCGCCCGTGCCGCTCGCGCCCCCGCCACTCGAGCCCCCGCCCCCCACGCCCACGCCCACGCCCATTCGTTGGGCCCTCCACGCCGGCGCCGGCGCCGCCTTCGGGATCCTCCCCGCGCCCGCGGTCGCCGCGCACGTCGGTGCCTCCGCCGCGCGCGGCCCCGTCGGCGCGCGCGTCGATGGTCACTGGCTCTTCCCCGCCGACGCGGGCGACGACGCCACGTTCGGCGCGCTCCGGGTCCGCGCCCTCGGGTGCTTCGCGCTCCTCGCGATCGGTCGCGCGCACCTCGCGCCGTGCGGCGGACTCGAGGCCGACGTCGTCTGGGGCCGCGGCCGCGGCGTGACCGATCCGCGCTCCGCGACGGCGGCGCTCTTCGCGCCCGTCGTCGCGCTCGACGGTTCGTACGACCTCACGTCGTGGCTCGCGCTCGGTGTCGGCGGCGACGCCGCGTTGCCGCTGCAGCGGCCGTCGTTCGAGCTCGCCGGCCGGCCCGTGTTCCGCGTCGCGCCCGTGCTCGGCGGCGCTCGCGCGGAGGCGCGTGTGAGATGGTGAGCGACTGAATCGAAGAAATGTGATCGCGACCGCACGAGAACGCGCGCGTCCGGTCACAGATGGGAGATGCTCGCTTCACGCGAATGCGCACGCGGCGCGCTCGTCGTCGTCCTCCTCGCCGCCGTCGCCGCGTACGCCGGCTGCGGGAGCGACGGCGACGCCGGCCCCTCCTCGAACGCGACGCCGGACCCCGACGGCGGCAGCAGCGGCGTGAACGCCCCGCTCGACGGCGGATCGGTGGGCCTCGTCGACGCCGGCGGCTCGCCCGACGCGCGCGCCGACTACCCCGCGTCGATCCTCTGCCCCGAGGCGGCGGCCGATCCGCGCTGCGGACCCGGTTTCGCCGCCGAGCGCGCGATGCCGGAGCCCGAGCTCGCCGCCGCGATCGGCGCCGGCCTCGCGGCGTGGACCGATCCCGCGAGCAAGGACGGCGCGTGCATCACGTGCCACAGCCCCGACGGGATCGACCTCGCGAAGATCGGGTACTCCGATTGCGACATCCGCCGGCGCGCGCTCCGCCACGTCTCCGAAGGTCAGGCCGACGCGATCGTGAAGCTCGTGCACGCGCTGCGACAGAAGTACGAGGTCCGCCGCCCGCTCCATCCGGACAAGTTCCGCCCGTTCCAGCCCGCGTACGAGCCCTTCGGCCAGCCGGCCGACGACGTCGAGGTCGTGAAGACCAGCTCGCAAGACGCGCGCGACGAGCAGTTCGCGCGCTACCTCACCGAGGACCTGAAGCTCACGTGGGCGACGACGAAGATCGACTCGCTCGCCCTCGCGAAGAAGGCGTACGCCGAGCTCGTCGGCCTCGATCTCCATGCGATCAAGCTCGGCGTCCCGTTCGATCGCTTCTCCGAGGACCCGAGCGCGTCCGAAGGCGTGTGCGGCCGGACCCCTGCCGCCGCGCACGCCGGTCGCTCGATCTTCGAGTGGGTCCCCGACATCGCGACGTCGCCGAAGCCCGGCTCCGAGGCCGCGTGGAGCGCCGCCGTCGCCGCGTACCGCGAGGCGCCGACGACGGAGAACCTCTGGAAGTACTACGACGCGATCGACACGCTCACGGAGTGCTCGCACTTGCCCGCCGGCGACTTCACGCGCGCGTGCGACTGGATGCGCTTCAAGTACAAGTCGGTCCAGGTCCTCTCGCACATGTTGCGGCACGACCTCCGCCTCCACCCCGATCAGCTCGCCGACGAACGCGCGAACGGCGCGAGCCCGCGCGAGCACGAGCACCTCGCGACCGTCATCGCGCGGAGCCCGCTCTGGGAGGCCGGCGACATGATCCGCATCGCCCCGCTCGAGCGCCGCGACAACCCCGCGTGCTTCTCGTCACCCGCTCACCCCTGCACCGTGCTCCCGCCACGCGTCGATCAGTCGATCCACTCCGTGCCGTCGCACAAGGAGGCGCTCATCAACCAGGGCGACCTCTTCCAGCTCAGCTGGTTCGTCATGAGCTTCCTCAACGATCCGACGCTGACGAAACACGCCGACAACTTCGCGACCTTCATCGGCGACTACCTCGAGTCGGTGATGCTCCCGCGCTACGACGTGCATCATGCATTCATCGTCGCGGTGATGGCGGCGCGGAAGTCGGCCGCCTCCGAGTGGCTCGACGCGTCCGGCTTCCGGCAAGGCACCGGCAAGATCGCGAGCGTCCGCACGTTCAGCTTCAAGCAGCTCCGCGACAACTTCAGCCCGCCCGCCTCGGGCCCGCGCCGCGCGATCCACGAGCGGATGTTCGCCAACTTCGCGCGGATGTGGATCTACCTCGTCGAGGACGACCTCAGGACGAGCGGCACGGTGTACGGGCGCGACGGCGCGTTCGGCGGCGCGCCGACGAACGAGGGCGGCCTCCTCTCCGCGGTCCGCTTCATGCGCCGCTGGGTGAAGGACCTCGAGGGCGCCGACGACCCCGCGATCGACGCCGCCGTCGTTTCGATCGAGTCGCTCGCGAAATCGGCGCGCGAGCTCCGGACGAAGGACAACTACGATCGAGAGAACGGCCTCCAGCCCACCTCGCGCTGGGCCGACTTCCAGACGCCGTACGCGCCGTGACCCTCAGCTCGCGGCGCGCTCGAGGCTGAGGACGGGCCAGCCGTAGGTGCGGGCGAGGCGTTCGAGCTTGCCGTCCGGGTTCACCGCCGCGGGGTGGCCGACGACGCTGAGCATCGGCACGTCGGAGTAGCTGTCCGAGTACGCGAAGCACTCGTTGAGGTCGTGGCCGCGCTCCTTCGCGTGCTCGCGGACGAGGCGCGCCTTCTCCGGGCCCGCGACGACGGGACGGAGCAGGCGCCCCGTCGCGTAGCCGTCCTTGATCTCGAGCCGGTTCGCGATCACGTGCGTCGCGCCGAGGTGATCGGCGAGGCGATGCATGAGGAAGTCGAGCGCGCCCGAGACGAGCACGACGTCGTGCCCCTCGTCGCGGCAGCGCGAGACGAGGCTGCGCGCGTGGGGGAAGATCGCCTTCTTGAGGACGCTCTCGAACGCGTCGTCGGCGAGGAGGCGGAGGCGATCGCTCGAGATCCCCTCGAAGCTCGTGAAGAGCGCCTCGTTGAAGAGGCGGCGGTCCGAGAGCTCCGCGAGCACCATCTGCGGCGCGCGGATCGCGGCGCGCGCGAGCTTCTGCAGGCTCCGCATCGGGGAGCGCTGGTGAAGCATGTAATAGAGGGTCGGGTGGATGAGGCTCGTGCGGACGAGCGTCCCGTCGACGTCGAAATAGGAGGCTGCCACGGCGCCGCCTCCTTCGCGCCGCGGCGCTACGGCGTCAAGCGCGCCACGACGAGGCTGCTCAGGGCCGCGACCGCGGCGGGCACGTCCGGGCGCGCCTCGAGCAGGCCGGCGAGGCGATCGCCGTGCTTCGCGAGGCGCTTCGGCATCGTCGCGATCGTGAAGGCGCGCGGATCGAGCTTCGCGTTCACCTCGCTCCACGCGAGCGGCGCCGACACGGTCGCGCCCGGCACCGCGCGGACCGAGTAGGGTGCGACGATCGCGCGCGACGTCCCGGTCTGCACGGTGTCGACGTAGACTTTGTCGCCGCGCTTGCCGACGACGCGCTCCATCGTCGCGATGTCGGGGTGCCGCTCGACGAGGAGTCGCCCGAGGAGCTCCGCCAATGCGCGCGCGGTGTCGAAGCTCTGCCCCGGGCCGAGCGGGATGAGCACGTGAAGCCCGGACTGCCCCGAGGTCTTCGGGAAGCCGGGGAGGCCGATCTGGTCGAGGATCCGGTGGAGCGTGCGCGCGAGCGTGATCGCGTCCGTGAGGGTGGACTGCTTCACGTCGAAGTCGATCGTCGCGAAGTCGGCCTCCTCGCGGCTCGAGGCGCGGGCGGCGAGGACGTGGAGCGGGATGCAGCCGAGGTTCGCGACGTAGAGGAGCGTCGCCGCGTCGTCGACGAGGAAGACGCGCTTGAGATGCTCGTGCCGGTCGAGCACCAGCGTGCGGATCCACGGCGGCATGCCGGCGGGCACGTTCCACTGGAAGAAGCTCTTGCCCTCGATGCCGTCGGGGTAACGCGTCAGGATGACGGGGCGGCTCTTCAAGAAGGGGACGAGCACGTCCGCGACGGCGGCGTAGTAGTCGACGAGGTCGCCCTTCGTGTACGTCGGATCGCCGGGCCAGTAGACCTTCTCCCGGTTCGTGACGTTGACCTCGCGCGTGCTCTCGTGCCGGATCGGCGTGAGCGAAGGCGGCGCGACGCCGGTCTCGAGGCGCTGCCACCCGCCGTCGTCGTAGGGGGCGCCCTTCGGCTTCGCGATCGCCGACGCGATGCCGAGGCTCGCCATCGCCTCGAGCAACGTCGCCTCGTCGCCCTCGAGCGGCGAGGCGGCGCGGAGGAAGCCGATCGACGGGAGGAGGAGGAGCGCGAGCGCGCGGCGGTCCTCGATCGGGAGCGGACGCGTGTCGAGGTCGCCCGCGGCGAGGACGTCGGTGACGACGAGGATGACCGGCGTCTCCGTCGTCGCGCGGAGAGCGCCCTCGCTCGCGAAGGAGCGCGCCCGACGCGCGAGGAGGGCGCGGCTCGGATGGCCCGACGGATCGAACGCGATGAGCTCACCTTCGAGCACGACGGAGGACAGCGGCAACGCGCGGAGCGCGCGCACGGTCTCGGGGTAATACGCCTCGACGTCCTCGCCCGCGGCGCCGGCCCAGCGCCGGAGCGTCACGACGTCGCCGTCCCGCGCCGCGAGCACGCGGATCCCGCCGAGCTCGGCGTCGAAGAGCGAGGGCGGCAGCGGCGCCTTGCTCCCCGGCTTCTTCGCGCCCGCGATCGCCGCGAGCGCGGGGCGGCGCGAGGTGACGAACGACGTCGTGAGCTTCGTCGCGCCGAGCGCCTTCGCGCGCGCGAGGAAGCGGTCGCCGATCGCGTCGCGCTCGAGGAGCTCCTCCACCGTGAGGCCGGAGAGGACCGAGCGCGGGAGCTCCGCGAGGAGGTCGCGCCCCGGGTTCGCGGATTCATCGTCTTTCTTGAACAAGAGCCATTCGTTGCCCTTGGCGCTTTTCGCGAGCTTCACGAACGCCCATCGCCCGCGGAGCTTCATGCCGTGGAGCTCGACGTGGAGCTTGCCGGTCGCCATCTCTTCTTCCGGCGGGCCTTCGAGGTACGTCACCGCGCCGCGGTCCCACGCGATCATCGCGCCGCCGCCGTATTCGCCCTTCGGGATGACGTCCTCGAACTCGAGGTACTCGATCGGGTGCACCTCGGTGTTCACCGCGAGGTGCTTCTTCGACGGATCGAGGGACGGCCCGTGCGGGACCGCGAAGCTCAAGAGCTCGCCGCCGATCTCGAGACGCACGTCGTAGTGACGGCGCGTCGCGTCGTGGAGGTGGACGACGTAGGCGCCGTGAGCGCGCTTTTCAGGGAAGGTCTCCGCGGTGTCGTAGCCGAACGGTTCGTTCGTGACCTCCGGCGAGCGCATCGCGCGGTAGCGCTGGAGCTTCTTCGCGTCGCGGGGCATGGTCCTCAGTGATGACTCGAGTTGCGTCCCGGCGGCTACACGTTTGCGTGTAGGGGGCGACGCTTACGCACAGGACGGTGCGAACGCACTTACTCATGCGATCAGCGAGATCGTGCAACTCCGCGCAGTTGGAACGTCGGCTGGAAATTCGCCCGCGCCTTTGGTGAGGGCATAGGGTTTGCTGCGATGTACCACGTTATGAGCTCTCCACTTTCCGGTCGGCCGCAAGCTGCAACGCGTCATCTCCCCGTCGCCCATGGACGGGATCGCTCCGAGGCGAAGAACGATCGCACGTCGGTCGCCCCGCGCTCCCAGAGCGAGACGCGTCTCCAGTCGGCCAAGGTCCGGAGCGACTCCTCTTCCGATCCCTACGGCAACGTCGCCTGCACCGACTGACGCGCTTCACTTCCGCGTCACGACGAACACGGTGAGGACGCCGAGCTCGGCCTTCTCGACGCTCGCGTTGTCGGCGACGAGCTGGCGCTCGACCTCGAGCACGTCCTCGCGCGAGCGACCGCGGTCGTAGACGTACGCGAAGAGCGGCGCCTCTTCGAACGCGCGCCGATGCGGCGGGTAGCGGTCCTCGCGCGGGTTCGCGGGGACCACGATCAGGTCCTCGCCCGAGAGCAAGGTCAGGCGGTACGACGCCCAGTAGTCGGCGGTCGCGTACTTCACGCCGCGCGTCTTCATCGCGTCGAAGAGCGCGTAGTCGTCGCGGATCTCCGGCAGCTCGACGACGGGGACGACGCCGCGGACGAACGGCCCGTAGCCGAGCCAGCCGCAGATCGCCGCCGTCGCGAGGTGGAGGCCGAGCACGCCGGTGAAGCGGACGAAGCGCAACATGCGCGCGGCGGGCAGCGCCGCGAACGGCAGGAGCAGCGTGAGCGTCGCGAGGTAGCGCGTCGAGAAATGGTCCATGACCATGACCGAGACGAGGAACGCCGCGATCGTCACCGGCCAGCCGAGCGCGCCGATGAAGCCGAGGCGGCGCACCGGCCACGGCAGGTTCTTGTCGCGCACCGCGCCGAGGCCGGCGACGACGAGCGCGACGACGACGAACGCGCCCGTGAGCTGCAGCGCCTGCACCGGCACCGGCGCGCGCCACGGCACGTAGCGCGACGGATCGTGTGCGGTATACACGCGATAGCTCAGCGCCCACGGGAGGCAGTCGCTCCACAGCACCTTCAGGTTGTGCCCCACCACGTCGAGCGAGAGCCCGAGCGGTCCGTCGCTCGCGCCCTTCAGCCGGCGAAGGGCGAAGAACGGGACGAGCCCGATCGCGAGGCCGAGCGCGAGCGCGACGACGCCGCCCACGACGCGGCCATGGAACGTGAGGAGCGCGAACCCGATCACGATCGGCGCGAGGACCAGCGGGTACGGATCGGCGGAGACGGCGAGGCCGTAGAGGAGCCCGCCGAGGATCACCGCCGTCGAGGCGCGTGCGCCGGTCCGATCGCTCGCGTAGTCGAAGGCCCAGAACGTCGCGAGGGCGAGGGTGATCGAGAGCTGGCGCGGCGGATAGAGCGCGTAGGTGTGCACCGACGCGGGCGCGAAGACGAGCGGCAGCGTGAGCGCGAACGCGACCCACGGCGCCGCGCGTCGCAAGACGGCGCCGAAGACGACGAGCGTGGCGACGACGTGGAGCGTGAGCGACGACACCATCAGCGCGAGCGGCGTCGGCCCGAGGACGGCGAAGAACGCGGCCGCGACGTAGGAGTCGGCGGACGTCTGGTAGCCCGAGCCCCACAAAAACGGGGAGTGCTCGCCGCGGAGGACGTGCATCGCCTGGAGCCCGACGACGGCGGCGTCGGAGTTCGTCGAGCGCGCGTTGAGGAGGGCAGGGAGGCGGAAGAGGTAGGACAGGAGGACGAGGAGCATCCCCGTCACCGCGGTCGCCCGCGGGGTCCCGGTCTGCTCGGGCTGAATATCGGCCCCGGGAACGCCGTCGGTCACGCGTGCGTATTGTAGTCTGGATGCATGACGTCGAGCCCCCTTCCTCGCGTCGGTGACCTCGTCGCCGGGAAGTACCGGATCGAGTCGGCGATCGGTGAAGGCGGCATGGGCGTCGTCCTCGGCGCGCTCGACACCTCGCTGAACCGCCCCGTCGCGATCAAGTTCCTCACCCCGGCGCGCGCGGCGAACGAGGCCGCGGCGCAGCGCTTCCAGCGCGAGGCGCGGGCGGCGGCGGCGATCCAGAGCGAGCACGTCGTGAGCGTGTACGAGGTCGGAGCGCTCCCGAACGGCGCGCCCTTCATCGTGATGGAGCACCTCCGCGGGAGCGATCTCGCGCACGTGATCGAATCGCGCGGGGGGCTCCCGATCGACGAGGCGGTCGACTTCGTGCTCCAGGCCTGCGAGGCGCTCGGCGAAGCGCACGCGCGCGGCATCGTCCATCGAGACCTCAAGCCGCAGAACCTCTTCCTCACGCAGCGGAACGACGGCTCCGCGTGCGTGAAGGTCCTCGACTTCGGCATCTCGACGTCGGCGGAGGCGGACGCCTCGTCGCCCAAGCTCACGAAGACGGACATGGTGATGGGCACGCCGCTCTACATGTCCCCGGAGCAGGTGCGGAGCCTCAAGAACGTCGACGCGCGCGCGGACGTCTGGGCGCTCGGCGCGATCTTGCACGAGCTCCTCACAGCGTCGCCGCCGTTCGACGGCCCCACCGCGTCGGCGCTCCACGCCGCGATCGCGATGGACCCGCCGGCCCCGCTGCGTTCGGGTCGACCCGACGCGCCGGAGGCGCTCGAGGCCGTGATCGCGCGGTGCCTCGAGAAGAAGCCGGCCGATCGCTACCAGGACGTCGGGGCGCTCGCGGAGGCGCTCGCCCCGTTCGCGACCGAGCGCGGGCGCACGTCGGCGGGCCGGATCGGGAACGTCGTGCGCGCGACCGCGACCTCGACGACGGGCGCGCCGGGCAGCGGCGCGACGCCGTCGGGCGATGCGCCGACGTTGCCGCTCGGCATGGCGTCGACGATGCACGCGACGCCTCCGGAGGAGGAGCGCCGCGCGACGGACGGCGCGTGGGAGAAGAAGTCGCTGACGGGAGCGCCGCCCAAGGCACCGGCGCGCGTTCGCGCCGGCGTGATCGCCGCGGTCGTGCTGCTGCTCGGAGGGGTCGCGCTCGTCGCCTACGCGTCGCGGCGCGATCCACCCGCGCCGCCCGTCGTCGCGGCGGCGACGACGACGACGATGACGGAAGCGCCGGCGCCGCCGCCCGTGGTCTCCGTCGCTCCGAGCGCGAGCGCGAGCGTGGTCGAGACGCCGGAGCCGGAGGTCGTCGCGTCGGCCGCGCCGCGAGCCTTGGTCAAACCGGCGGCGCCGGCCTCCGGGGCGAAGAAGGTCGTCGACGATTCCGCGAAGAAGGCGCTCGCGGAGAAGGTGGCGAAGGTCGAGCAGAGCTGCGCGCGATCCATGAACAACATGACGTTGCCGGGCTTCGAGAGCCGACGGAAGGAGATGGCGACGATCGCCAAGCTCGAGAACTGCCAACTGTACGCCTCCTCGAGCTGCCAGCGGCGCGTGTGCATCTTCGCGTGCCAGACGCTCGGCGATAAGCAATGCGTCGACGAGTACACGCGGATGCAGGTCCCCGCCCCGTTCTGACCGATCCGTGATAGAAAACCCGGTCCGATGGCCGACGAGTCCAGCGCTTTCGAACGGTTCGTTGCGCTCGCGAAGCGGGAGCTCGCGGCGGACGACGTGCGTGTGCTCGCTGTGAACGAGCCTCCGCCCGAGGCCCCGAACGTCCTCGTCGCGCGCCTGGCGGACGGCGGCCACGTCGTCGCGAGCTTCGCGACGGAGCCGAAGGACCGCGACGCGCTCTCCCGCCGCCTCGCGATGCTCGCGAGCACGTTCACCGACGCCCTCGCCGCGCCGCCGTCGGAGAAGATGCGCGCGCGCCCGCGTCCCGCGAGCTCGTTGCACGAGGAGCTCAAGGCGCTCGCCAACCGCGCCCGCGCGATCGACGCCGTCGTCATCGACACCGACTCGCCCGTGGTCTGGGCGTGCGCGTCGGTCCCGGCGCGGCCGCGCGCCCGCAACGAGCTGCTCCTCCGCGACGTGTCGGATCGCGAGCTCGCCGTCCACGTCGACGAGAGCGGCCCGCTCCAGGACGTCGAGGAGCCTTCGCCGCACTCGCACGACGCGCGCAAGCCTGCCCCCGCCGAGTCGATGGCGATCATGAGCGGCGACGACGATGACGACGACGACGACGACGAGCCCGAGGCGACCGAGAGCGAAGCGGCCCGCCGCGCGATCGCGGCGGTGCGCCGTCTGCCGCTCGACGGCGTGCACAAGGGCCGCCATCTCCGGCACGTCGAGCGCGATCGCGATTTCTACCTCGTGCTCTCGTTCTCCGGCATCTACCTCCTCTGCCTCGTGTTCGAAGGCGACTTCGACGAGCTCCGCGCCGAGCGCGCCGCGGCCGAGTCGCTCCCACGCATCGAGCGCCTCGTCCAGGCATTGCCTCCGCTTGATCCCGATCCCCCCCAACCCATGGGTGGCGTCGTAGCCTTGCGCGGCCGCCGCCGCCGCTGATCTGGGCATGTCCCGGCCCGCCGGGGCCCCAGAAACGGCCGCTCCAGCGGGCGCGAAGCGCCCCGAGCGCTCCGCGCGAGGGCCGTGTCTGGGGGGGGTGTCGGGGGCGAAGCCCCCGACGTTGAGTGATTACTTCAGGCAGAGTTGGGAGGTGCGGCAGTGGGTTAGGCGGGCGATGGTGTCGAGGGCGTTCGTGCAGCTCTCGTTGCGGATGGCGTCGAGGCACTCGTCGAGCTCCTTGCCGTCGATGCCGTGGGGGCACTCGCTGGGCTTCATCTCGTCGACGAGCTTGTGGCGGACCTCGCGGATGCAGTTGTCGCCGGTGGGGTAGCGCCGGTCGGGGCCGAGGTTCGAGCACGTCACCTCGCGCGCGCAGCGGGCGGCGACGATGCGGTCGATCGCCGACTCGTTCGAGACGTACGACGCGCCGGTGAGCGTCGCGCTGCCCGCTTGATCTTGTTCGTTCGGATCGCGTACGGCTGTGCCGTCGCCGCTCCGGTCGCGGTTGCACGCGACGAGGGCGAGTCCTGCGACGGCGAGCCCGATCGATACGGAGCGCATGCACGCTCGTCGTGCAACACGAATGCCGCGCGGCGCGGCTGGGTTCGCGCCGCGATTTCGCGCTTCAGCTCACCACGGGAACCACTCGTGCGGCACCTTTTGCCACGCGGTGGGACGGCGAGGATCGCCCTCGGGGACGACGAGCGAGCCGACCGCGTCCGCGTGCTCGTACACGCTGCCGATCGTACGCGCGATGCTGTCGAGGTCGATGTCGCTCGCGACGCCGTTGCTCGTCGCCTTGTAGAACTGCACCGTGATGCGGATCGGGAACTTCGGATCGCGCTCGAGCCGCAGCGAGTGACCCTCGTTGAACGGGCCGAGGTTCGGGCCGTGGCCGAGCACCGCCTGCTCGACGTCGCTCTTCGCGCCCTCGTCGTCCGCGGCCGAGGCGCCCTTCGCCGAGGAGGGCGCCGACTTCTTCGGCTTCGGAATCCCGCCGCCGCCCGCCAGGCCGCCCGGCGCCGCCGCCGGCGCCGGCATCGGGCCGCCGAGCCGACCGAGGTTGTGGTGCTTGAGCGGGATCTGGATCAGGAACAGGTTGTCCGCGCCCTTCTGGAGCGCGCTCTTGTCGTCTTCGGTCTTCGGGCCGCCCTGCGCCGCGATCCGCTGCTCGACGTCGCTCTTGCGCTCCGCCGTGAACGCGGTGCGCTGCCCGCCGTTGTTGAAATAGAGCTCCTGACCCCAGCCCGCGGCGGTGGCGTCCTCGCTCTTGTTCTCGATCACCTGCATGCTCGCCCCTTGTCGCGTGACGAGGATCGCGAGCACGGCCGGCGAGCCGGGCGCCGACTGGTAGTTGAAGAGCACCGGGTTGAACTGCGCCTTCCCCGTCTTCGGGATCGGGAGGAACACCGCCTGCGCGCTGACGAGGAAGTGGCTGTCGCGCGCGGCGAGCATGTTGCCGTCGCCGAGGATCGTCTCCGGGCGCGAGGCGAACGCCTTGATGTTCTTGAGCACGTCGGTGAGCGGCACGCTCTTCAGCGGTGAGTTGCTCGAGAAGCCGCGCTGCTCGTTGTTCACGCGGATGAAGAAGCGATCGGCCGGGATGTCGCCGGTGCGATCGGTGAAGTTCGGGAACCGGATGACGGGCATCACCGCGGCGGCGAAGTTGCCGTTCTCGTCCTTGCGCCGGACCTGGAGCGAGAGGTCCGAGATGTTCGGCCCGAGCGAGGAGCCCTCCGAGCGCCCGGTGTCCTCCCACGCGACGTTCACGACCGAGAGCCGCCGCTGCGAGACGCGGCGCTGGAGGTCGGAGTCGCCGACCATCCCCATCACCTTCGCGATCGTCTCCGCGTACGCGCGCGTGTCGGTCGGGCTCTTGATGCCCCAGTCGGAGTCGTTCGGATCGGCCGGCTCGGGGCCGTCGCTCGCGATCGGGTTGCTGCCGCCGTCGGCGCTGTTGGCCGAGGGCACCTCACGGATGACGATGATCTTCTCGCGCGGTCCACAGCCCGCAGCGAGGGTCAGAGCGAGGAGCGACGTGAGGACGACGGGACGCATGTTCGGGGATCCTTTCGCGTGGGCTTCGTCTCTACGAACGACGTCGCTCCGAGTTCTCTTACGGACCCAGGATCGCCCCGAAAACCCGCACGCCCTAGCACCCGTTTTTCGACACGCACGTGATTTCGAACGGCGGTTCCGCGTTTTGCGCAAGAAGGGTGCCTGGGGGTTTTGCCCCACCAACTCCCTGAAAAAAACGAGTCTCCATATGCAGTTCGCGCCTTGACCGACCTCCGTCCTGGTCGTAACGGGATGCGCGTCGAAGCTGATTCGTCATGTCCTCACTCGCCGGAAAGACCCTCTTCATCACGGGAGCCAGCCGCGGCATCGGCAAGGCCATCGCGCTGCGTGCGGCGAGGGACGGCGCGAACGTGGCGATCGCGGCGAAGACGACGGAGCCGCATCCGAAGCTGAAGGGCACGATCTACTCCGCGAAGGAGGAGATCGAGGCCGCCGGCGGCAAGGCCCTCGCGTGCGTCGTCGACGTGCGGATGGAGGACCAGATCAAGGCCGCGGTCGAGGAGACGGTCCGCACGTTCGGCGGGATCGACGTCCTCGTGAACAACGCGAGCGCGATCAGCCTCACCGGCACGGTCGAGACGCCGATGAAGCGGTTCGACCTGATGCACGGCATCAACACGCGCGGCACGTTCGCGTGCTCGCAGGCGTGCATCCCGCACCTCGCGAAGTCTTCGAGCGGCCACATCCTCAACATCTCGCCGCCGCTCAACATGGAGCCGCGGTGGTTCGCGCCTCACGTCGCGTACACGATGGCGAAGTACGGCATGAGCCTCTGCGTGCTCGGCATGCACGAGGAGCTCAAGCCCATGAAGATCGCAGTCAACGCGCTCTGGCCGAAGACGGTCATCGCCACGGCCGCGGTCGAGAACCTCCTCGGCGGCGACTTCGTGCTGAAGGGCTCACGCAAGCCCGACATCATGGCGGACGCCGCGCACTGGATCCTCACGCGCAAAAGCACGGAATACACAGGGCATTTCGCGATTGACGAGGATGTGCTCCGCGGTGCGGGCACGAGCGACTTTTCGACCTATGCAACGACTCCGGGGATGAAGGACTCGGAGCTCATCGGTGACTACTTTCTCTGACTTTTCTGCGTCGATCGAGCTCGTCGAAATGGCGCGATCGACTTTCTTCGCTAACTTTTAGGCTCTGCACACGAGAGCGGGAATATTGGGATCGGGAGGCTACGAGGGTTCAATGAAATCCACGACGAAAGAGATGGGGACGAAGGAGCGCCGCACGTCGGAGCGTCGCACGCCGCCGGGCGAGCGCCGCACCGACGCGGTCCGCGCGGTCGCTGGGGAGCGGCGGGCAGCGGATCAGCGTGGCGAGGCGAAGGCGATGGTCGACGCCCTCGAGGACATCCTGCGCTGGGAGAAAGCCAGCGAGCGGACCCTCAAGGTGGCCACCAAGGTCATCGGTTCGAACAAGCCGGCCAACTGAGCGGTTCGCGTGAAGCGGCGGGGGCGCCTCTGGGCGGCGGTGGGGATCGCCGCCTTCGTGGCGCTCGCCGCGTGCAGCGGCGACGATCCGAAGGCCGGCCCGGCGGGCCTCGACGCGGGAGCTGACGCGCGCGGAACGTCGCGCGCGGACGGTGGCGAGAGGCCCGATCCGTCGCCCGATGACGACGACGACGACCTCGTCGAGCATCCGTGCACGGGCAAGGTGGTGATCAACGAGCTCCAGCCCGGCGGGGACGGCGGCGCGGAGTTCGTCGAGCTCTTCAATCCGACCGACTGCGCGATCAGCATCGGGGACTGGAAGCTCATGTACCGCTCCGCCGCCGACACCGCGGGCGTCGGCGCGCTGTATTCGTTCGGCACGTACGACGCGATCCGCGCGCGCTCGTTCATGCTCCTCGCGAACGACAAGTTCGTCGGGAAGATCGACGCCACGCTGAGGGGCGGCATCGGCAACGCGGGCGGGCAGGTCGGCCTCGTGAACGACGAGAACAAGGTCGTCGACGCGCTCGGTTATGGCGTCGTGCCCGACGGCGGCGCGCCCACGGCCGGGATGTACACGGAGGGCAACGCCGCGCCGGCGCCCGGCGCCGGTGAGTCGCTCGGTCGCAAGAAAGACGGCGAGGACGGCGACGACAACGCCGCGGACTTCATCGTCTTCGAGAAGCACTCCGCCGGCGTCTCGAACGAGTAGTCTTCCGTCGTCGTGAGCACGGTCGAGCCGAGCCGAGTGGGGAGCGTCATCGCGTCGAAGTACCGGCTCGACGAGGAGCTCGGTCGCGGCGGGATGGGCGCGGTGTACCGCGCGTTCCACCTGCGCGTGCACAAGGTCTTCGCGCTGAAGATGCTCCTCGGCGACGTCGCGCGTCACAAGTCGATCGCGTCGCGCTTCCTCCTCGAGGCGCAGGCCGCGGGGCGCATCGGCCACCCCGGCATCCTCGACGTCTACGACGTCGGCGAGGACGCGGACGACACGCCGTTCATCGTGATGGAGCTCCTCCGCGGCGAGGCGCTCTCGAGCCTCGTCCGCCGCGAGCGGCTCGAGGTCGAGGCCGCGTGCTGGATCGCGATGGAGGTCCTCGACGTCCTCGACGCCGCGCACAAGGCCGGCATCATCCATCGTGACGTCAAGCCGCAGAACGTGTTCATCACCGAGAAGCCGGCGCCCGACTCCGCCGAGGGCGGCGGCGGCGGCGGCGTGCGCGGCGTGAAGCTCCTCGACTTCGGCATCGCGAAGTTCGGCGGCGTGGTGGACGGCTCCGCGCTCACGCGCTCGGGCGAGATCATCGGCTCCCCGCTCTACATGGCGCCGGAGCAAGCGAAGGGCGAGCCCGATCTCGACGAGCGCGCCGACGTCTGGTCGGTCGGCGCGATGCTCTTCGAGATGCTCACCGGCCAGTGCGCGCACGCCGCGACGACGCCGGTCGCGGTCCTCGCGAAGATCCTCACCGAGCCGGCGCCGCCCGCGAGCGAGCGCGACGCGCGCGTCCCGCCGGAGCTCGACGCCGTCGTCTCCCGCGCGCTCCGCATCGATCGCGCGGAGCGCTGGCCCTCGGCGAAGACGATGCGCGACGCCATCGCGGAGGTGCGGGCGACGCTGGGGGCGGGGCCTCTCCCGAAGATCCCTGTTGCAGTGAAAATATCGGTTCCGCCGACCTCGAACGACCGCACGCCGGGCGCGATCACGTCCACGGTCGCGGCGCCGTCCGACCCACCGCGCCCGTGGTCCCAGGCCCCGCCGCCGGCCCCGATCGCGGACACGGTCAAGGACGACGCCGCGGGCACGACCGTCCCGAGCGCCGCAGCGAGGTCACGCTCGCGCAACGTCGCCGGCGGCATCGTCGCGCTCCTCGTGCTCGTCGCGCTCGCGCCGCGCATCGTCTCCCGCTTCGCGGCCGCCCCCACGCCTGCAGCGACGGACGCTCTCGCGGCGGCCGACGCGCCGGCGACGCAAGCGCCCGCAGACACGGTCGCGCCGGCGGGCACAGGTGCGACGGCGCCGGCGGGGATGAACGCAGCGGCGGGCGTGAACGCACCGGCGGAGATGAACGCACCGGCGGGAATGAATGCGGCTGCGGGGATGAATGCGGCTGCGGGGACGAACGCGGCTGCGGGGACGAACGCGGCGGTGCAAGCGAACGCGGCTGTAGGGCCCGATGCGCCAGCGCAAGCGAATGCGCTTGCGACGTCGAACGCGGCCGCGAATGTGCCCTCGAGCGCGAACGCAAGTACGCCCGCGACCTCGAGCGCGCGCGCGAACGGGCTCGCGGGGGTGGCGGGCACGGCGCCTGTCGCGACAGTGCCGAGCCCGAACGCGCTGCCCGACGCGCCGCGTACGGATGCAGCAGCGGCGGCGGTGCCCGTCGCGATCGCCGCGTCCGCCGCCGACGCAGGACGCCGCCCGACGTCGGGCGTGCCGAGCGGCCCGCGCTGCCAGCCGGGCGAGTCCCTCTCGAACGGCCACTGCTGCGCGAAGGGCCTCGAGTGGCAGAACGGCCGCTGCGAACGCCCACTCGCCACCACGTTCTGACCGCCGCCTCGTCCGCAGTCGCGCCGCGCGCCACCACGTTCTGAGCGCCGCCTCGTCCGCGGTCGCTCGCGCGCCACCACGTTCTGAGCGCCGCCTCGTCCGCAGTCGCGCCGCTCGCCACCACGTTCTGGCCGCCGCCTCGTCCGCGGTCGGTCGCGCGCCTTCCACCACGTTCTGAGCGCCGCCTCGACCGCGGTCGGTCGCGCGTCTTCCTCCCTGCCGTCGCCGTACCGTTTCGTTCGTTGCCTTGCTCGGGCGCTCGTCGCGCTAGAACCCGTAGCGGTAGCCAAGGGAGAACGCGGCGCCGGAGGTGTCGATCGGGGGGCCCGCGCGTGTGCCTTGGATGTCGGTGGTGAGGCGGCCGCTCAGCTCGGCGAAAGCCGCGCCGTGAGCGCCGAGACCGCCGAGTGAGCCGAGGCCGCCGAGGCGGTACTCTGCGCCGAGAGCGGCGGCG
Source organism: Labilithrix sp. (assembly GCA_019637155.1). Taxonomy (NCBI): domain Bacteria; kingdom Pseudomonadati; phylum Myxococcota; order Polyangiales; family Labilitrichaceae; genus Labilithrix; species Labilithrix sp. The sequence goes on from JAHBWE010000016.1 coordinate 299,897, forward strand.
CCGCCGAGCATGAGGGCGCGGCTGCGAATGCTCTGGCCCTCGGGCTCGACGCGCCCTCGCGACCAGAAGCCGGCGAAGCCCACCGTGAGGTACGGCGCGAACCGCGCGTCCCGCGCGCCGAGGCGATAGCCGATCGGGATCCACCCGCCGAGCACGTCGGCGCGCACCTGCGTGTCGCCGTAGCCGTAGCCCGGATCGCTCGTCCCGCGCGGCACGCCCTCGTAGATCGCCTGCGCACCGACGAGGAGCTCGCCCGCCGGGATCCGCACCGCGAGCCGCCCCTCGAGGCTCACGCCGGCGCCCGGCTGCTGGAGGACGCGCGACACCCGCGCGCCCGCCGCCACCTCGACGTGCACGCGCGGCTCCGGATCGGGCGGCAGCGGGTTCGTCGCGACCACCGCGTCGTCGTCGACGCGGAGCTGGAGCGCGCCGCCTTGCTGGCGTCCGTCGATCGTCGCCGGCGCGACGTACGCGCCGCCCTCGTACGTGAACGGACCGACCCGCATGCCCGCGGGCGCAGACACCAACGCCACCGCGACGCGCGGCACCGGCGTCCCCGCTTCGTCGACGACGCGCACGCGCATCACCGCGGCGCCGTTCGGGAGGCGCTCGAGCGCCGCGACCGCCTGCACGCGGCCGAGCGACACCTTCGGCAGATCGAGGGCCGCGCGCGCTCCGCCGGCCTCGCACGCGAGCACGTGCGCGGCGCTGCGATCGATCTCGATTGGGCCCGCCACCGGCGCGCCGTCGAGCGCGCACGCGAGCCCCGCGGGCTCGATCCGGAGGAGCGCCCGCCGGCCGGGAAGCGGCGGCGCCGTCGCCTGCGCCACGACGTAGCTCGCGACGGTGCTCCACTTGCCCTCGAAGCGATCGTCGTCGATCGCGCTCACGCGCGCGTAGTACGCCCCCGGCCCCGCGTTCTTCACCTCGATCGCGGACGTCGCCAGCGGCACGCGGCCATCCACCACGACGTCGTTGAAGTCCTTGTCGCGCGCTACCTGCACGTGCCACTCCGCCGGCGGCGGAATGGGAGCCGAAGCCGCGGAAGCCGCGGGTGCCGAAGCCGGCGCGGGTGCCGAAGCCACGGGAGCCGGCGCGGGCGCCGAAGCCGTGGGCGCCGAAGCCGCGGGAGTCGAAGCTGGCACGGTCCCCGCCCCGCCTGCGCTGGGGCGGTAGGTGAACGTCAGATCGACCGGCTGGCTCGCGAGCGCGATCGCGGCGGCGGCCGACGACCATGACGGCGCCTCCGGCAGTGGCTTCGGCGGCGTCGGCGCCACGCCGAGGTCGGCCTTCGAGCCGAAGCCCTCGTTGACGGCGACCTCCTTCTTTTGCGCCTGCAGCGTCGAGCTCCCCTCGTACACCGCTACTCGCGTCGTCTTCTTGTCGTCGACCGTGACCTGCGCCTCGCCGCTCTTCAGCTCGACGGAGCCTCCCTCCGTCGCGACGCGCGGTTTGTCCGTGCCCTTGCCCGCGAGCTCCGACAGCCGCGCGCGGAGGCTCCCCGTGACGAGCGTGCTCTCCTGCGCGCCCACGCGCGCCGCGCGCGCCTGCGCGTCGCCGAGGATGACGACGAGCGTGTTCTCGCCCAGCTTCACCTGCGTCTCGTCGCGGAACGTGACGTCCGCGGTGGAGCTCTCCCTCGTGCCGACGCGGTTGCCGCGATAGAGCGGATCGTTCGGTTTTCCCGGGCGAGGATCGGGCGCCTGCACCTCGACGATGTTCTTCGTCCGCGTGAGCCGCGCGTCGGGGCCCTCCGGCGTCGCGCCCGGGCGCGGCGGCAGGATGAGCACGGTGCCCGGCTTGAGCGCGTGCGGCGAAGGCCCCATGCCCGGGTTCGCGCCGTGGATGAGATCGACGAGCCGGGCATCGCCGTAGAAGCGCGTCGCGATCGCCGCGCACGTGTCGCCCGCTTGCACGGTATAGCGCTTCGCCTCGTCGGCGGCGGCCGCGTGTGCGTGCAAAGTGGTAAATGCAGCTAAATGGATTGAAATGAGGAAGCGCTTCATGGTTTTTGGCTCGATCGACGGCGAAGGAGTCTGCTGACCCGCGGCGCGAGCTCCCCGATCTCGGCCTCCGCCGCGAGCATGTCTCCCGCGCCGGCGCGGATGCAGTCGCGCGTCTCCTCGGCGGAACGAACGTCGACCACGAGCGTGGTCGCCCCCTCCGCCGCCGCGCGCCGCAGCGGCTCAATCCCATCCCGCGCAGAGACAATCACGACATCCG